>PLYS01000597.1 GCA_003153455.1 Betaproteobacteria bacterium
GCTCGATCAGCGTATCGCGGAACATCTCCCACGTCAGTTCCTCGGCCTTGCCGTCAACTTTTTCCAGCGCCTGATAGATTGGCACGGTGCCGATCGGCACCGGCGAGTTGCGAATGATCCACTCGCGCGTCTCGTGAATGTTGTTGCCGGTGGACAGGTCCATCACCGTGNNTCGGCTCGGTTTCCGGATGGTTGATATTGGCGGGAATGATCGCGCGACCACGCGCGACTTCGCTGCGCACGAATTCCGGTGTGATCTCGGAGGGGATGGCGGCACCGAAACTCTGGCCCCGATGCTGGCGGGTAAGCAGCTCGGAAAGGTTATCGCGGCGCTGGTTCTCGCGCAAGGCGATGAATTCCATTTCCGGTGTCACGATGTCGCGGCGCGCATAGTGCATCTGCGTCACGTTCATGCCCGCTTTGGCGCGACGCGGTTTGCGCTTCAGGTTGAAACGCAGTTCCGCCAGTTTCGGGTCAATCAGCCGCGCGACACCGTATTGCGAAGTGGGGCCCTCGAGTTGTTGGGTGTCGTTGCGATCGATGATCCACGGTTCGCGCAGCACCGGCAGGCCGGAACGGATATCGATCTTGACGTTCGGGTCAGTGTAGGGCCCCGAGGTATCGTAGACGAAAATCGGCGGGTTCTTTTCCGCGCCCATCTCTGCGGGTGTATCCGACTGGGTGATTTCGCGCATCGGCACGCGGATGTCGGGGCGCGACCCCTCGACATAAATCTTGCGTGAATTGGGCAGCGGCTTGACCGCGGCCTCGTCGACGTGCGCAGTCGCATTCAGAAACTTGGGATTGGCGTTCATGCTCGTGCTCCTCTCGAATTGCGCGTAACACGGCGTATGCGAGCCGCGCTTGGGCACTGCCTTGAGGAAAGGGGGTGGGAGAGAAAACCCGCACTACGCTTCCCTACGACGGCATTACCCGTATCAGGTTGTAAGGGACTCTCTCACCGGTCATAGCATTCAGCCATCAGCTTTCACAGGTCAGCAAAGGGGTTACTGACCGCCGATCGCTGAGGGCTGACCGCTGCAACGCGGACCCCTAACGTGCAGTGCTTACGCTACTGGAATTATGCGATAATTGCAAGCCCCGAATCCCGTAACGAATCCCCTCGGTATCCCGCCCCAGTCATGAAGCCACAAATCGACGTCGAACGCGCGCGTTTCAACATGGTCGAGCAGCAAATCCGGCCGTGGGAAGTGCTCGACCAGGAAGTGCTGGATCTGCTGTTTGCGGTGCGGCGCGAAGAGTTCGTGCCCGCACAGTACCGCAGCCTCGCGTTCGTCGACACGGAGATCCCGCTCGGCCATGGCGAAAAGATGCTGGCGCCCAAGATCGAGGCGCGGATGCTGCAGGCGCTTGCCGTCAAGCCGGGTGACCGCGTCCTCGAAGTCGGCACCGGTAGCGGCTACATGACGGCGCTACTCGCCAAGCGCGGGGCGCACGTCTATAGCGTCGAAATCATTCCCGAATTCAGTGCGCAGGCGGCGGCCAAGCTCGAAGCGTACGGCATCACCAACGTCACGCTCGAGGTCGGTGATGCCGCGCGCGGCTGGGACAGGCACGCGCCCTACGATGTGATCGTGCTGACCGGCTCGGTGCCGGTGCTGGCGGATGCGTTCGAGCGCAGCCTGAATCCGGGCGGCCGCCTGCTGGCAGTGATCGGCGAGGCGCCGGCAATGGAAGCGCGGCTTATCACCTGCACCGCACCGGACACCTATAACTCGATCGGGTTGTTCGAGACCTGCATTCCGGCGTTGAGGAACGCGCCGCAACCGGAAAGATTCGTATTTTGAAATTGGCATTGTTTGCGTTTCTGCTCGCGGTGGCTTCTGCGGTGTTGGCCGCCGACCTTGTTTCGATCTACCGCGAGGCGCAGACGGCGGACGCGGTGTATGCGGGGGCGCGGGCCTCCTATCTGGCGGGACAGGAGAAGCTGCCGCAGGGGCTGGCGGGAATACTGCCGGCGGTTACCTTGTCGGCCAACACCCAGTATAACGACCGCGAGCTGCAGTTTCGCGGTCCCCCTAATAATCCCGCCTCCGGCACCACGCGCTTCAACTCCAACAGCCTGAACGTGACGGCGACGCAACCGCTGTTTCGCTTCCAGAACTGGATCACCTACGAGCAGGCGAAGAACCAGGTCTCGCAGGCGGAGGCGACCTTCCTGCAGGTCGCCCAGGATTTGATCGTGCGGGTGGCGCAGGCCTATTTCGACGTGCTCCTGGCCGAGAACAATGTGGCGCTCGCGGCGGCGCAAACGACGGCGTTTTCCGAACAGCTGGCCCAGGCCAAACGAAACTTTGAAGTCGGCACCGCCACCATCACGGACGCCAACGATGCCCAGGCGCGCCATGATCTCGCAGTGTCGCAGGAAATTGCCGCCCAGAACGACCTCGAGATCAAGAAGCAGACGCTGCGCCAGATCACCGGTCGGCTGCCGCCGGAACTGGCTAAACTCTCCAGCCGCTTCACCCCGGTATTGCCCAGCCCAAACAACATGGATGAATGGGTCGAGCAGTCAACGACTTCGAGCCTGCAGGTGAGAATCGCACAGGCAGCAGCCGACATCGCCTCGCAGGAAGTCTCCAAGAACCGCGGCGGGCATCTGCCGACACTCGATGCGGTGGCCTCCTACATCGACTCCGGCCAGGGCGCGGGCACGCAGATCGGCCCGGGATTCGTCAGCACCACCAAGTACATTGGGTTGCAGCTCGCTCTTCCCATCTACCAGGGAGGATTGATCAACTCCAAAGTCAGAGAAGCTCTGGCCAACGAGGAGAAAGCGAGGCAAGACCTCGAGAACACCAAGCGCACCGTGGCACTCAATACTCGATCGGCATTCCTGGGCGTCACCAACGGGGTAGCGCAGATCAAGGCGCTGGAGGCAGCGCTGGTCTCTTCCCAGAGTTCGCTCGACTCGACCAAGCTTGGCCAGGAGGTTGGGGTGAGAACGGAGGTCGACGTGTTGAATTCCACCCAGCAGCTGATCAGCACGCGGCGCGATCATGCGCAGGCGATCTACGCCTACGCAATCAACGTGTTGAAGCTGAAGGTCGCCGCCGGCACGCTGACCGAAGACGACCTCGCCTATGTCAACGCGTGGCTGGAAAAATAACAGCCTTCGATACCGGGATGAAATTCCGCTCGACGCCAAGGGGTCAGCGCGTCGATCTCGTAGTCACCGGGGACGCTGCGTACTGTGCGTGCTGATCAGAGTTTGATCAGATCAATCACCCGGGCGGTTGCGCCCTGATGGCTGCGCGCGAAATGAAGGCCGGCCTGCGCCATGCGCTGCGCGCGCGCCGGATCCCGCATTAGCTCGCGCGCCGCGGCAATCGCGCCGCGCGCATCCTCGACCCGCAATGCGGCGCCGGCATCGATAGCGAGTTGCGTCGCTTCGGCAAAGTTATAAGTGTGCGGCCCGATGATTACCGGCCTGCCGACCGCGCATGCCTCGATCAGGTTCTGGGAGCCGAACGGCAGCAAGCTGCCGCCGATGATGGCGACGTCGCACGCCGCGTAGTAGGCGTACATCTCCCCCATGCTGTCGCCGAGCACGACGCGGGTTTGCGCGGCAATCGGCCGCCCGGCGCTGCGGCGCTGAAACGGCATGGCATGGCGCTCGAGCAGCGCCGCGACTTCGTCGAAGCGCTGCGGATGACGCGGCACGATCACCGTGAGTAGCCGCGGGATATCGAGCTCCTGCAGCGCCTGCAGCAGCAGCGTCTCCTCGCCCTCGCGCGTGCTGGCGAGAAGCAGCACCGGCCGTGACCTGTCCCACGCTGCGCGCCACGCATCGCCCTGCGCCACCAGCTCTGCATCAGGCGCGATATCGAATTTGAGATTGCCGGTTACGTCGACTGCCGTGGCGCCGAGCGCCTTGAGGCGATCAGCATCGGCCTTGCTCTGCGCTGCGATGCCGGCCAGTTCATTCAGGCTTGCCGCCGCGAACGCGCCGAAACGCCGATACTGGCGGAAAGATTTCTCCGATAACCGCGCGTTGACCAGGTAGACCGGGATACTGCGAGCGCGACAGGCGTGTATCAGATTGGGCCAGATTTCGGTCTCGAGCAGCAGCCCGCACGCTGGCTTGAAGTGATCGAGAAAGCGCTCGACCGCGAACGGAAAATCATACGGCAGGTAGCAGCGCAGGACGCGCTCGTTGAACAGCGTTGTTCCGGTTTCGCGTCCAGTCGGCGTCATGTGCGTCAACAGTATGCGATGGCGCGGATATTTGCGCTGCAACCCTGCAATCAGCGGTTCCGCGGAGCGTGTCTCGCCGACCGATACCGCATGCACCCAGATCAGCGGCTGTTCGGTCGCAACAGCGTAGCGCCCAAAGCGCTCGGAAATGTGATCGAGATAGGCGCGCTGCCGGCGCGCGCGCCACAGCAATTGCAGCAGCGCACGCGGCAGCAGCGCATAAAGCAGCAGCGTGTAGCCGAAACGCGAGCCGATCATATCATCCAGCACGCCTCAAAAAAGATGATCGAGCGCGGCGACAACTTCGCTCACCGCAGGCGGATTGCCGATGCCGCCGAGGTTCATCGCGCGCGCGCAACCGTAAATGCCGGTCGCAGCGGGATCGGTAGCACAGTAGATGCCCACGGTCCGAACACCGAGCGCCGCGGACAGATGAGCCAGTCCGGTGTCGACCCCGACGACCGCCTTGGCGCCGGCGAACAATCCGGCGAGATCATCGAGGCTTAAGGCCGGCGGCACGACAGCAGCACGCAAGCCGCGGGTGAGGCGTGCGCTGCGCTCACGCTCGCGCGTGCTGCCCCACGGCAGCACGCAGCGTATGCCGGCGCGATCAAGGGCGTTTCCGAGTTCGACCCAATTTTGCTCCTGCCACAACTTGTAATCGCCGCTGGTCGCATGCAATAGCACCGCATACGGGCCGGCGGCAAGCCAGTCAAAGCGCCGCGGCGCGGCACTGATGCCGTAGCTAAAGCGTTGTGGTACTTCGTAATTGAGCGCGCGTGCCATCAGCAGGCGGTTCCTTTCTACCGCGTGCAATTCCCAGGGAATCCTGAAAGCGTGATGGTAAAACAGCGCGAGTGGCTCGCGCGAGCTGTGAAAGTCAAGACCGTAGCGCGTACCGCGCGCCGCAAGCGCGATCAGCGCGCTCTTCATCAGCCCCTGGGAATCGATCACTGCGTCGTAGGTCTGCGCGCGCAGGCGGAGGAGGAATGCAGCGATCTCATCGCGCGTCTCGCGCCGCCATAGCGTGCGGCGCCAGCGGCGGATCGCAACCGGAATCGCCGCAGCGAGTCCCGGATGCAGGCGCAGAATGAACAGAAAAGGTTCCTCGATGACCCAGTCGATATTGGCCTCAGGCACCGCGGCCCGAATGTCGTTGACCACCGGCAGGTTGTGAATCAGATCCCCGAGCGAGGATGTCTTGATCAGCAATATTTTTTTTGTCATCGCACCGCGCGGATTGTGCCATTTCCGAGGGTGTTAGCCTACACTGAACGGGGCTTTCCGCATAGAATAGCCGCCGGTAATTAATCTCGACATGACGAAAATTCTGGTCACCGGCAAAACCGGCCAAGTCGGCTGGGAACTGCAGCGTACGCTGGCGACGCTCGGGCAGGTCATTGCGCCGGACCGCCGCGGCATGGATCTCGGCGATCCCGATTCGATTCGAGCCGCGATCCGCGCATGCAGTCCGCAGATCATCGTCAACGCGGCGGCCTACACCGCTGTCGATCAAGCCGAGTCGGAGCCCGATCTCGCGCTGGCGATCAACGGCGCCGCGCCGGGCATCATGGCGGAAGAAGCGAAAAGACTCGGCGCGCTGCTCGTTCACTATTCGACGGATTACGTGTTTGACGGCGCCAAGTCCGGGCCGTACACCGAGGACGACCAACCCAATCCGCTTAGCGCTTACGGCAGCTCGAAACTTGCCGGAGAGCGCGCCATCGCGGCGAGCGGCGCACGCTACCTGATTTTCCGCACGAGCTGGGTCTACGGCGCGCGCGGCAAGAATTTTCTGCGCACCATCTTGCGCCTCGCGCAGGAGCGCGACGAGCTGCGGATTGTGGACGATCAGGTCGGCGCACCCACTTGGTGTCGCGCGATCGCGGAGGCGACCGCGCAGGCCCTCGCGTGCACCCAGGCGCGCGACGCGCCCAACGTGAGTGGAACCTACCACCTGAGCACAGCCGGCAGCACGAGCTGGTGTGGTTTCGCCAAGGCGATACTGGAGCGCTCGGGACGTTCGTGCAAGGTCGTGCCGATTGCTTCGAGTGAATATCCGCTTCCGGCACGGCGCCCGAGGAATTCCGTGCTGTCCAACGCCAAGCTCAACACGCGCATCGGCATCGCGCTTCCAGATTGGTTCTCGGCGCTCGAACTTTGCCTGCAGCAGGACTGACGCAGCGCGCTACTTGCGCGCAATCATGACCAACTCTTCGCCCGCGTCCGGCCGCGCCTTCAGCACCAGCCATTCGACCAGTTCCATCGCCCTCGCCCAGGCACGCAGCCGGCGCGGCTGCAGCGAGCCCATGGCATATTGGCCGCTGCGCGCGATGGACCGGCTGCCGAGGAATATTCCGTACGCGTCGCGGATGGAAGTCGATAACGTGCGCTCGCCGAATCCGTTGCGGGCGGCAAGCGCGTCGAGGCACGCGATGTTGAACAGATGCAAATGACGGGGAGGCTCAAGGCCGCGCCAGTTTTCTTTGTAAATATGGTGCCCGAAGCTCGCGTTGTTTGGCGTCACCACGACGAGCCGCCCTCCCGGTTTCAGGATGCGGTGACACTCGCGCAGCAGCAACGAAGGGTCGTGCACGTGCTCGATGAAATGGCTCATCGTCACGGCATCGAACGCGGCGTCCGGAAAGCGCAGCGCGGCCAGCTCGCCGACGTAGACCTTCACGCCTTTTGCCACTGCGTTCCGCGCTGCCTGCGGATCGAAGTCGACGCCTTCGGCGTGCCAGCCCAGCTCGTGCATGAACCGGAGCAAAGCGCCGTTGCCGCAGCCGACGTCGAGCAGGCGCCCGGCAGGCCGGTACGGCAGCCACATGACGTTGAAGTCCATCACCGCGCGGCGCCCGGGGTGCAGATAGACCAATGGAACCAGCATTGCCGTCCACCACTGTCCCGCCGGCCTTGGATAGCCATATTTCTGCGCGAGATAGGCGCGCTTTGCCGCCACAAACGCGCTGCGCAGCCGCGAATCATGCGCGGGCAAATCATCATGCGTGTAGTAGCGCTCGTACGCCTTGCCGAGGTCTGCCGCGAGTGGCAACGGGTCGATCCAGATCAATCCGCAGCCGCGGTCGGTGCAGCGCCGCAGCCCCCAGCTACCGGCGGCGCCGAACAGGCGGTCGGACAGTCCCTGGTAGAGTGGCTCGCCGGGACCACCGCAGACAATACAGTGCTGGTGCGGTTGCGAGCGCATGACGGCGGCGTCATCAGTCACGGCCGCGTTCCGGGTGTCTTTGGGTAATCAAGGCTTGCGCGCCTCGACCGCCCAGCCGAGAGGAAAATCCCGCCGCCAGTCCAATGGGTCAATCGCGAGCAATAGCGCCTGTAGCAACCGCACGACGATGAATCCAGCGGCCTTGACCGGTAAAGCGAGCACTCCGCGCAGCCCCGGCTTTCCGCTGCGCAGCCCTGCGCGCGGCAGAAGCGATAGCGCGAAGGGCAGCTCATAGGCCCATCTCGCGAACAGGCCGCCCATCGGCGTGACTTTGACGTCGACGAACCCGGCGCGCTCGCATAGGGAGCGCAGCCCATAGGACGTGTAGCGAAAGAAGTCGTAGGGGATCTGGTGCTCCGGGTGCGCCATTGGCGCTGACAGGAACAGGCGTCCGCCGGGCTTGAGCACGCGCTGCATCTCGCCGAGCGATTCGAGCGGTTTTTCCAGGTGCTCGAGAACTTGGGTGCACATGACGGCGTCGAAGCTGGCGCTCTCGATTGGCAGATGATCCAGAGGCGCCACATAATCCAGATTGCCATAGTTCCAGTTGGCGTCGCCCACCGCCAAATCCGCTGCCTTGTAGTCGCAGTGGGCGAAAAATGATCGGTAGGCACATTCGCCCGCGCCCGCGTCGAGGATGCGCGTTCCGGGTGCGAGACTCGCCGCCGCGCCGTGTACGAATTGAGTCACATACCACCGGCCGATGTCCGAAATCTTCGAGCGCGCAACAAAATCCTCACGTATGTGCATGGGGTCCCCGATTCAGCAATAGCACCTGGAGCACGGCATTTGCGAGGAAAAACAGACTTGTCGTCACTGCCAGGCCGACAGTTCCCCAGGCGAAAAACGCCCATACCTTAAGCGGCAGGTAAAAGGTGAAGGTAATAACGCCGAGCCGCGTCGGAGTCAGGGTGTCGCCTCTAGCGTAATAGGCTACCGTGGTAACGGCCCCCACGCCGCCGCCGATCCATTGGCCCCCGAGCGCCATCAGCAACAGCCAGAGCATCGATGCGTCCTGGGCAGAGAAACGCCCGCCCGCAAGCGAGTTCATCAACGCGGGTTCCCCCGCGACCGAGAAAATCGCGAGTGGCGCAGCAGTGAGCGCGAGCGCAACCCACATACGTCGTCGGACATAGCAACGGTAATCTTCCCACCTTCCGTCCCGCGCCAGGTTGGCGAGCACCGGCATTGCCGGGTTTGCGACGCCGCGCGAAAGCACGGTCGCCGCCGACGAATACGTCTGCTGGGCAAGATACAGCAACGTGAGATTACCAAGCGGCGCAAGCGATACGAGCACCCGATCGACCACGATATCAAGCTTGTAGTAGGTAGAGCCGAGCAGTAGCGGCTTCAGGCGCAGCCACAGCGTGGACAGGAGCGCCGGCTCGGACCGCTCGGCGCGGTAGCGTCCGAGCTGTGGCAGCAGGAGCGCCGCCTGAATGACGGGCTTCACCACCCAGGCCCAGGCGACACCATGGACTCCCCAGCGCGGCAGCGCCCAGATGAGCAGGGCGAAGCTGAGCGCGCCGGCGACCGGCCCGGAAAGTTCAGCCCACAGGAACCGATGACGCGCGTTTTGCGCCGCAACGAGCAGCGTTGCCTCGGCGGTAAACACGGTTGCGAACAGGTGGATTCGAGCAAGCTCCACCGTGAGCCCGACGCCTGCAGCGTCGAATCCCGGTACCGTCAACGGAACCCATAGAGGCGCGAGCAGCGCAAGCAGCAGGGAGAGTGCAACACACACTCCTGCTACTACAGCGCTCAGCTGCCACGCGTGCGCGCGCCCGATCTCTTCGGACTGGTTCGCAAGGATCGGGGTGACGACGTTTCCGAGAGACGCCACCCCTATCGCCGAGATCAGCTGAGGAATTACCATCCCGGCGAAAAATGCATCGGTGAGGCGTCCGGGGCCGAGCGCAGCCACTGTGTAGACAATAAAGGCGAAGCCCATTGCCACATTGAGAGCGGCGATGGCACCGAGCGTGACCGTGTTCCGGATCATGATTTGTCGATTCCGACGCGTGAGCCGAGCAGCTCTACGCGCACCGTCCTGACGTGCTCACCATAACTTCCAGCCGTGGCGGCGGTAAAACGTCACAGCCGAGCGCAGAAACATGCGAATGTGCGTTCCCCCTTTGTCTGCAGCATTGCCTCCATAATGGACGATCTTAACCTGCGGCACGCAAAGGAGGCGCCCGTGCTCGCCCATGCGCAGGCTCAAGTCGAAGTCCTCGAAATACATGAAGAAGTCATCGCGAAAACCGCCGCTGGCCGCGGCCGCCGCGCGGCGCAGGAACATGCAGCAGCCACTTGCGAGCGTGGCATCGAACGGCTTCCCGCTGTCGGCCTCACACTTCATCTCGTAGCGCTCGAGCCGGGAGCGAAACAGGCTCTTGACCGGCTGCGGCGCAAAGCCACGCAAAGCCAGGTCGAACAGCGCCGGGTAGCGCTTGCATAAGTATTGCACTTTGCCATCGGGACCGATGACTAGCGGCGCGAGCAGGTCGACATCGCGGTGCGACTGCATGAAGGCTATGGCCTCGCACACGGCGTCATCCTGCATCATGACATCAGGATTGAGCACCAGATGGTAATCCGCGCCGGAGCGCAGCAGCGCGAGGTTGTGCCCCCTGCCGTAGCCGACGTTGCCATGCCCGGTTACGACTTCCGCCGCTGCCCAAGGCGTGCCTGCAAACGTGCGCTCGAGCAACGCGCGCAGCGGCCCCCGCCAGCCCTCGCCCGGGCCGTTGTCGATCACACTCACATCGGCGCGCACGAGCATTCCTCGCGCATGCGCGACGTGCAGCGCGCGTCGGAGCGAATCGAGCGTTTGCTCGAGCAGCGCGAGATCCGGTGCATGCGTCACGATCGAGGCCGACAGCGCCGCGGACATTGCGTCACCTTCCGGCATGCGCTCGCTGGCGCGACCATCGCGCATTGGTGTGGGTAACGCGACCACCCTCAAGCAAAAACATCCGCCTCGATCAGCCGCCTTGCGGAGGCGTCTTTCGCCGCCAGCGTCGGTGCGCCGCTGATGGGCCAGGCGATGGCCAGATCGGGATCGTTCCAGATGATCGTGCGCTCGTATTCCGGCGCCCAGTAATCGGTTGCCTTGTAGAGAAACTCGGCGTAATCCGAGATGACGACGAAGCCGTGCGCGAAACCCGGCGGAATCCAGAGCATGCGCCGGTTGTCGGCCGAGAGCGTCTCTCCCACCCATTTGCCGAAGCTAGGCGATGAGCGGCGGACGTCAACCGCCACGTCAAATACCGCGCCTGCCACAACGCGCACCAGCTTGCCCTGCGGCTGCCTGATCTGATAATGGAGGCCGCGCAGCACGTTCTTCGCGGAGCGCGAATGGTTGTCCTGCACGAACTCGCCCGGAATGCCGTGCGGTTCGAGCACGCGGCGGTTGTAGCTTTCGTAGAAAAACCCGCGCTGATCGCCGAACACCTTCGGCTCGATAGCGAGCACGCCGGGGATCGCAGTACGGATAACGTTCACGTGAAGGCCTGTTCCGAAAGCAGCCGCAGCAGGTACTGTCCGTAGCTGTTCTTCGCCAGTGGCTTCGCGAGAACACGCACCTCGTCGGCGGTTATGTAGCCCATGTGGAAGGCGATCTCTTCCGGGCAGGCGACCTTGAGTCCCTGACGACGCTCGATAGTCTCAATGAACTGCGAGGCCTCGAGCAGGGACTCGTGGGTGCCGGTATCGAGCCACGCAAAGCCGCGGCCCATCATGGCGACGTCGAGCTGGTTCATATCAAGGTATCGTCGATTGACATCGGTGATCTCGAGCTCACCGCGCGCAGAAGGCTTGAGCGAAGCGGCGATGTCGAGCACCTGGTTGTCGTAAAAATAAAGCCCGGTCACCGCGTAACGCGATTTGGGCTGCCTGGGCTTCTCCTCGAGGCTGACCGCGCGGCCTTTGCCGTCGAATTCGACCACGCCGTAGCGCTCGGGGTCGTGCACCGGGTAGGCAAACACGGTCGCGCCCACGGTCTTCTTGGCCGCGCGCTGGACTTGCAACGCCAGATCGTGGCCATAAAAAATGTTATCGCCAAGGATGAGGCAAGAGCAGTCGCTGCCGACAAAGTCGCGTCCGATGATGAACGCCTGCGCGAGCCCACCCGGCGCGGGCTGCACTGCATACGTCAGGCGCAAGCCCCACCGCGCGCCATCGCCCAGCAGTTGCTCGAAGCGCGGGGTGTCCTGCGGCGTCGAGATGATCAGGATTTCGCAAATCCCCGCCAGCATCAGCGTGGTGAGCGGATAGTAGATCATCGGCTTGTCGTAAATCGGCAGAAGCTGTTTCGATACCACTTGCGTGACCGGGTACAGACGTGTTCCGGAGCCACCGGCGAGAATGATGCCTTTCATGAGTAATCAGTGATTAAGTGATTGTTGCGGGTTTAGGGATGGCGGGATTGCTGGCATAGACTACGCGACCTTGGCGTTGGCATCAACTGGTTTGCCGGAGGACACGTGCCGAGTGCGACGCGAGTACGCACAGGTCTCCTCCAGCCCCTCGATCAGGCCCGCCGCCGCGTCTGAGTGCTCGATGGCGCTTTCTTCCCCAACTTCTTCGTAGTACGCTTCGTTTGGCAATTCTCCTGTCTACCGCTGATGATAATTCATTGATAATTCATAGTCTGATATCAGTCACGCTTCCAACGATATTGCGGCGGATAACATTACAGTCGCGACACCATGCAAACAAAATCTAATCGTCGTTCAAGACGCAGCGGCACGCACGCGGCGCAGTTGCAACTCCCCCTCGAAGAATCCGACATCAGACACAACAAGAAGGTGCGTGGCGTGTATCGCGATAGGAACGCGCACCACGCGATCGTCTACAAGATCGGGAAGATCAAGATCTCGTTCGTCGAGATGAAAAAAGGCAGGTTGGTCACGCGGTCGCTGCCGGATGTCAAATTTTTCAATGTTCGCCAGTTCGAGCGGATCGAATATCCGGTCGAACGCGCGGTGGAAAACTTCCTGAAGCACGGCGGCGGCGTATCGGAGGCAGCCCGCCGCGCCTTGTTGTCGGTGCTCAAAGGAAGCACGTGAGGTACGACGCGTAAAAAGCCTATTCCCAATGCTCAACCCCATCACCGGTTCTTATCCATCGGCGACTATCGGCGGTTTCAAGTCCCTGCTTTTGTCGGGTTTCTCTTGCGCGCACCTTCCTGCGCAAGCAGCGCCGCTTTACGCGCGACACCCCAGCGATAGCCGGCGAGATCACCGTCTTTCCTGATCGCGCGATGGCACGGTATCAGCAATGCGACCTGATTCGTGGCGATAGCGCGCGCGATTGCACGCACCGCGCTCGGTTTGCCGGCGCAGCGCGCGATCTCGCTGTAACTGCGCGTGGTTCCGTAGGGAATGGAACGCAGGATATTCCACACCTTGCGTTGGAATACGGTGGCATTGATGTCGAGCGGCAAGTCAAGATCGGGGTTGCCTCCCGCGAGATAGCGCGCGATGCGCCGCGCGAAGGGCTGCATCCGCTGATCGTCGCGCACCAGCGCCGCCGCGCTGAATTCAGCACGCAACTCCGCTTCGAGCCTGGCAGCGCTCGCACCGAGGGTCACGCTGCAGATACCGCGCTGAGTGGCCGCCAGCAGTACCTGGCCGCGCGGCGATGCGAAAGTGGTGAACGTAATCGTCGACCCGCGCCCCTTGTTGCGGTAGCGCGCGGGCGTCATGCCGAGCTGCGCTGACTTCTCATATCCGGATGTTGCGCTCAAACGCAAATCTAATTGAGAGTTTTTTTCGCTTTGGCGATCGCCGCCTTGACTCTCGCCGGCGCAGTGCCGCCAATATGACTGCGCGCTTTGAGCGCGCCCTCCAGCGTCAGCACGGCGAACACGTCCTCGCCGATCAGCGGCGAGAACTGCTGCAGGTCGGGCAGCTTCAGATCGGCGAGACCGCAGCCGCGCCCCTCGGCAAAACGCACGGCTTGCGAGACCGCTTCGTGCGCTTCTCGAAACGGCATGCCCCGCTTCACCAGATAATCGGCGAGATCGGTCGCCGTCGCATGGCCTTCAAGCGCGGCCTTGCGCATCGCCTCCGCGTTGACCTTGATGCCGCCGAGCATTTCGGTGAATACGCGCAGGCTCGCGGTCAAGGTGTCGACGGTGTCGAACACCGGCTCCTTGTCTTCTTGGTTGTCCCGGTTGTAGGCGAGCGGCTGCGCCTTCATCAGGGTCAGCAGCGCGACCAGGTGGCCGTTGACGCGCCCGGTCTTGGCGCGAATCAGTTCCGGCACGTCGGGGTTTTTCTTCTGCGGCATGATCGACGAGCCGGTACAGAAGCGGTCGGCGAGATCAATGAACGCAAAGCGCGGGTTCATCCAGATGATGACTTCCTCGCAGAAGCGCGACAGGTGCATCATTACCAGCGCGGCGGCGGCGCAGAATTCGATCGCGAAGTCGCGATCGGATACCGCGTCAAGCGAGTTTTCGCAGATGCCTTCGAAGCCGAGTTCCTTGGCGAGCATCATGCGGTCGATTGGAAAGGTGGTGCCGGCAAGCGCCGCGCTGCCTAACGGCAGCCGATTGACGCGTTTGCGGCAGTCGGCGAGCCGCTGCGCGTCGCGTGCGAGCATCTCGAAGTACGCCATCAGGTGGTGCGAGTACGACACCGGTTGCGCGACCTGCAGGTGCGTGAAGCCGGGCATGATGGTGTCGGTATGCTGGTCGGCAAGCTCGATCAACGCGTGTTGTGCCGTCTTGATCAAAGCGACGATCTCATCGATCGCCGCGCGCAGAAACAACCGTACGTCGGTCGCGACCTGGTCGTTGCGCGAGCGCGCGGTGTGCAGCTGCTTGCCGGCGTCACCGATCATTGCGGTCAGCCGGCTTTCGATGTTCATGTGCACGTCCTCGAGGTCGAGCAACCATTCGAACCTGCCGGCGCGGATTTCCTCGCGGATTTGCGCCAGGCCCTTCTCGATCGCGGCCAGATCCTCGGCGCTCAGGATTTCGACCGCGTGCAGCATGCGTGCGTGCGCTAGCGAGCCCTCGATGTCGAACTCGGCGAGCCGCCGGTCGAAGCCGATCGACGCGGTATAACGCTTGACCAGCTCCGTGACCGGCTCGTTAAACCGGCCCGACCACGGCGCCGCAGCAGCTTTGGGTTTCTCTTGCGTCACTGGGCACACTCTCCCATAATTAAATTATGAGTATAAATCAAAACGCCAACGCCAGCGTCCTGCCGAACTTTCGCAACCTCGGGATTTTGCTGCGTATTCTGGTGATCGTCGATGGCATGTGCCTCGTCGCGGCGCTGCTGAAAACCACTGAGCCGCTGGCATTGATGGAAGAGCTGATCGACTTGTCGGCGCTGGTGCAGCCGATCTTGATTCTCAGTCTGCTGGTGCTCGCAGCCGCCAACACCTGGCTGCACCGGTTGCGTTACCCGTACGCGGTCGCGACGCTGATCGCGATCGAGTTTGCGGTCACCACCGCGGTGTATTTTTTCGGGCTGAGCGTGTTCACGGGCATGGGTGCGCTCGATCGCTACTGGATCTTCACCGTGCTCGTGACCGGCATTCTGATCGGCTATTTCGATCTGCGCGGCCGCGCGCTGTCGCCGGCGCTGGTCGAGGCGCGGCTGCAGGCGCTGCAGGCGCGCATCCGCCCGCACTTTCTGTTCAACAGCATCACCGCCGTGCTGAGCCTGATACGCCAGGACCCGCGGCGCGCCGAGCGCGCGCTCGAGGACCTCGCTGATCTGTACCGCGTGCTGATGGCCGATAACCGCCAGCTTACGCGGATAGGAGGGGAAATCGATCTGGCGAAGCAATACTTGAGCATCGAGCAGCTGCGTCTCGGCGAGCGGCTGTTGGTGGAATGGGATGCCGCCGACATGCCACCCGATGCGCTGATACCGCCGATGTTGCTGCAGCCGCTGCTCGAAAATGCCGTGTACCACGGCATCGAGCCGCGCAGCGAACCCGGCACCATTCATATCCGCATCCATCGCCATGGCGACCGGGTGCACATTCTGCTGCGCAATCCGTACCGGCAGGAGAGCGAGCGTCACGGCGGCAACCGCATGGCGCTCGCCAACATCCGCGAGCGGCTGGCGTTGCATTTCGATGCCGAAGCGAGTATCAAGACCACCGCTACCGATGAATCGTACCAGGTGCACATCGTGATTCCATACTTGAAAGGCGGCGCGTAATGACGGCAGGCCAGCCGCTGCGCGTGCTGATCGTCGACGACGAGGCGCCGGCGCGCAACCGCATCCGCGATCTGCTCTCCGACTGCGCACTCAAGATGCCGATAGAGATCGCGGGCGAGGCGGAGAACGGCAAGCGTGCGCTCGCCATGCTGCCGGGGTGCGAGGCCGACGTCGTGCTGCTCGACGTCCGCATGCCGGACATGGACGGACTCGAAGTCGCGCAGCACATTCAGAAGCTCGACGAGCCGCCGACGGTGATTTTCACCACCGCCTACGATGGCTACGCGCTGAAGGCGTTCGAACTGCACGCCGTCGATTACCTGCTGAAGCCGATCCGTCTCGGGCGGCTATTCGATGCGTTATCGCGCGCGAGAACCATCACGCCGCTGCGGCTCGACGCGCTGCGCGAACTGAAGCCCGAGGCGCGCACCCATTTATCGGCCAACGAGCGCGGGCGCATCCACCTGATACCGGTCGCCGATATCGCGTTTCTCAAGGCCGATCTTAAATACGTGACGATACGCACCACCGAGCGCGAGTATCTGATCGAGGAATCGCTGGCAAAACTCGAGCAGGAGTTTCTCGGCCGCTTCGTGCGTGTGCATCGCAACTGCCTGGTCGCAAAAGAAGCGATTCGCGGCTTCGAGCGCGCGACCGGCGACGACGGCGAAGGGAATTGGCTGGTGGTGATGAAGAATATCGCCGAAAAGCTTGCGGTCAGCCGGCGCCAGCAGCATATTGTGCGCGAATTCGGGAAAGTACTGTGATCATCTTCACCCTCCGGCAGAAAACCGCGTGATCAGCGCCGCTTCGACCAAGCCATTGTCCAGTATCGTCATCGCTTCACGCGAGAGCGCGCTTGCGATGTGGCAGGCGCACAACATTCGGCAGCGGCTCGCCGCCTTATACCCGGAAACCACGGTGACGATACGCGGCATGACGACGCAGGGCGACCGTATACTGGACCGGGCGCTCGA
Source organism: Betaproteobacteria bacterium (assembly GCA_003153455.1). Classification (GTDB taxonomy): domain Bacteria; phylum Pseudomonadota; class Gammaproteobacteria; order Burkholderiales; family SG8-41; genus PALSA-1004. Next base: position 16,614 of record PLYS01000597.1, read on the forward strand.
TAAAATCGGCGGCAAGGGTTTGTTCGTCAAGGAACTCGAGGAAGCGCTGGCGGCAGGCAGCGCCGACATCGCGGTGCATTCAATGAAGGACGTGCCGATGGTGCTGCCGACTGGGTTCGAGATCGCCGTGATCACCGAGCGCGAAGACCCACGCGATGCGTTCGTGTCGAACCATTACCAGAGTCTCAAAGCGTTGCCCGCCGGCAGCCGCCTCGGCACCTCGAGTCTGCGCCGCGAAAGCCAGGTGCGTGCGCGCTTCCCGCAACTCGCAGTCGAGCCGTTGCGCGGCAACGTGCAGACGCGGTTGAAAAAGCTCGACGCCGGCAATTATGCGGCAATCATTCTGGCTGCGGCGGGACTCAAGCGGCTCGGCCTTGCCGAGCGCATCACGGCGGTCCTGACGCCGGACGAAAGCTTGCCGGCGCCCGGGCAGGGCGCGCTCGGCATCGAGTGCCGCACTGAGCGTGCCGGCGTGATCGCGATGATGCGCCCGCTCAATCACGACCTGACCGCCGCGTGCGTGCGCGCCGAACGTGCGCTGAGCCGCGCGTTGTCAGGCAGCTGCCAGCTGCCGCTGGGCGCTTTTGCGCAACCCGAAGGCGACAAGTTACGGCTGCGCGGTTTTGTGGCAAGCCAGGACGGCACGCAGCTGGTGCGCGCCGAACTGACGGGCGCTGCATGCGACCCCGAAGCCCTCGGCACCGAGCTCGCCGCCCGACTCAAAGCGCAAGGCGCAGCGCAGATACTTGCTGCGCTGGAATCATGAGCGAGGCGAGAGGCGAGAGGCGAGAGGCGGAAGGCCACGCCGTGCAGGCGCGGTTTACTCCTCACTTCTTACTCCTTCCTCCTCACGCATTTGGATGAGCGAAGCACAGCGCAGGCCGCTCGAAGGACGCGGCATCGTGGTGACGCGCCCCGCGCATCAGGCCGCGCAGCTGGCTGAATTGATCCGCGCCGCCGGCGGCACGGCGATCCTGTTTCCGGTGATCGAGATCGTTGCGGTCGACGACCTGCAACCGCTGCTGGCGTTGATCGACCGGCTCGATGAGTTCGATCTCGCGGTCTTCATCAGCCCCAATGCCGTCAACAAGGCCATGAACCTGATCAAAGCGCGACGCGCGCTGCCGCCGCATCTCAAGCTCGCGGCGATCGGGCGCAGCAGCGTGCGCGAGCTCAAGCACTTCGGCTATACCGCGGTGATTGCGCCCGCCTCACGCTTCGACAGCGAAGCGTTGCTCGAGCTGCCGGCCATGCAGGACGTCGCTGGCAGGCGCATTGTGATTTTCCGCGGTGACGGCGGGCGCGAACTGCTCGGTGATACGCTCACCGCGCGCGGCGCCGCGATTGAATACGTCGAGTGTTATCGCCGCGGCCGGCCGCAGCTCGACGCCGCGCCATTGCTCAAGGCGTGGGCGAGGAACGAATTGCATGCGATCACCGTCACCAGCAGCGAAGGTCTGCACAACCTGTTCGATCTGGTCGGCAAGCTCGGCCAGGCGTGGTTGAGGAAAACGCCGCTTTTCGTACCGCATCCGCGCATCGAACAGACCGCGCACGAGCTCGGCCTCGCAGCGGTGGTGCTGACCTCCCAAGGGGACGAAGGGCTGGTGCAGGGGCTCACGCAATGGTTCGCCGCCCAGCACTGAACGCCGGCGCCTGTTTACAGCGCCGGCGCCACTGATTAGAGTTGACTGCATGGAAACTCCGTCACAGCCCGCAATCCGCGAGACTGAAATGAAACCGGCGGCGCAGGGCGCGCCGGTGAGCCCGGCGCAGCGATTCTACCGGCAGCCGGTGGCAATGGTCGCGGTGGTCGCCGTCGTGTTGCTCGCATGGCAGTGGTATGACAGTCACCAGCAGATCAACACGCTGCAGCACGAGCTCGCGCGGCGTCTGGCCGAAGCCGACGTGCAGAACAAGGAGAGCCGCAACGTCGCCGAGCAGGTGCGCGAGGCGATGCGCGAAGCCCAGATCAAGCTTGGCGTGCTCGAAGCCAAGGTGCAGGAATCGCAGAACCAGCAGATCGCGCTCGAGGCGCTGTACCAGGAGCTCTCGCGCAGCCGCGACGAATCACTGCTCGCCGACGTCGAGCAGACACTGCTGGTCGCGAACCAGCAGCTGCAGGTTGCGGGCAACGTCAAGTCGGCGCTGATCGCGTTGCAGGCCGCCGACGCGCGGCTTGCACGCCTCGACCGGCGGCAGCTCGCGGGGCTGCGCAAAGTGATCGCGCGCGACATTGAGCGGGTCAAGCTCGCGCCATACGTGGACGTGATCGGCATCGGCGCGCGTCTCGACAATCTGATCAATACCATCGACAGCCTGCCGCTGGCGATGGAATTACGCCCGCCCGAGACGGCGCCCGCGAAGAAGGGCGTCGCGGACGCCGACGGTAATGCATGGGCGCGCTTCACGCGAGAACTGTGGCGCGACTTGCGCGATCTGGTGCGCGTTCAGGACCTGGACCGTCCGGACATGCCGCTGCTGACGCCGACGCAGTCGTATTTTCTGCGCGAGAACCTCAAGCTGCGCCTGCTCAGCGCGCGGCTCGCGCTGCTCGCACATGACGAAAAGAGCTTCCGGTCCGACCTCAGGGCGGCGCGTGACTGGCTCGCGCGCTATTACGACACGCGCGACAAGACCGTCGCCAACGCCGTCGCTGCAGTACGCCAATTGCACGACAGCCAGATCGGCATCGAGTTGCCCGACGTCGCGGCGAGCCTCGATGCGGTGCGCAATTACCGGCTGACGCGCGAGCGTAACCGCTAGCGGAGCTCGCATGCGCTGGGTGTTCTGGATCTTCGGGTTGTTCGCGTGCGCGGTCGCGTTTGCGCTCGCACTGCGCTTTAACACCGGATACGCGCTGCTGGTATGGCCCCCGTATCGCATCGAGCTGTCGCTCAATTTGGCTCTGTTGCTGCTGGTCGCCGGTTTCGCCGTCGTTTATCTGCTGTTGCGGTTCACCTTCGGCGCGATCGGGCTGCCGGCGAAAGTACGCGAATTCCGTGAGCGGCGCCGCCGCGAAAATGCGCGCAGCATGATGCTGGCAGCGCTGCAAGCATTTTTCGAGGGGCGCTATGGCCGCGCCGAGAAAGCCGCGGCGAACGCAATTGAGTCGGGCGAATCGCCTGCGCTCGGCGCCGTGCTCGCGGCGCACGCGGCGCATGAGTTGCGCCATTACGAACAGCGCGACAGCTACCTCGCACGCGCCGAAAAGCTTGCGCCCGACGATGGCGCGATGCGCATTATTGCCTCAGCCGAGATGCTGCTCGATCAGCGCCGCTTCCAGGATGCGCTGCTCGCGCTGAAAGCGCTGCCCGAAAAGCACACTACGGCGCTGCGGCTGGAATTGAAGGCGCAGCAGCAGGCGAAGAACTGGGAGCAGACGCTGCCGCTGATTGACCAACTCGAGCGGCGCGGCGTATTCGATGCATCGCAGGCAGGCCAGCTCAGACGCTATGCGCACGCCGAGAATCTGAAGCGCAAAGCACTCGACCGTCACTCGCTCGAAGAATGCTGGCAGAAAATTCCGGCGCAGCAAAAACGCGACGCCAAGGTTTCGGCGGCCGCGGCGCAATGCTTCATGGCGCTCGACGGTTGCGCGCAGGCGAACCGGATCATCGAACAGGCACTGGAAGTGGAATGGGATTCCGAGCTGGTCGGGCTTTACGCCGAGTGCGCCGGTACCGAGGCGACCCGCCAGATCGAGCGCGCGGAGACGTGGCTCAAGAACAACCCGCGTGACGCGGTGCTGTTACTCGTGCTCGGCAAGCTCTGCGCGCAGCAGGAGCTGTGGGGCAAGGCACAGAGCTATCTCGAAGCAAGCATCTCGGTCGAGCCGACGTATTCCGCCCATCTGGCGCTGGCGCAGCTGCACGAAAGGCTTGGCAACCCGGACGCTGCGCGCCGGCATTATCGCGCGAGCCTCGAATTAGCCGCCGCTCAATTGAAACAAATGACCGGCGGCCGCCGGCGCACGCCAGTTTAAAGCTGCGCATTGCGCGAGTCTCCCGGCGGCGCATGGAGCGAATTTGGTGCGCTACGACCCTTGATGCTCCATGATAGTGCGTGCAACCCAAGCTGATGAGACATGCCAAAATCGCAGGAGACTGATTTCTTGTGAATTCAAACCTGGCATCCAAATTGCTAACCCGATACTGAAGGCATTGAGTGGCAACATGCTCGGTGTTTTTATTCTCCTCCTTTGATAGTTTTGGGCGCTTTCAATAGCGCCCATTTTTTTGTCATCCTGGATTGCGGGTCAATTCGAAAGGATTTCGAGATCAGACGGCCTTCGGTCGCCGGGCCGACTGCGCCGGTTTTGACTGCGGGCGGTGCCGGCACGCCGCCGGCCCCCATGAATTCGATCGTCGCCGCTTCGATGGCAATTTGATTATTGATTATGCTTTTCGCTCGGTGTCCTTCGCGTCCACCTCTCCCCCGACCCCTCTCCGCCCGGCGGAGAGGGGAGCAGATAGCTCCTCTCTCCCTTTATGGGAGAGCGGATAGGAGAGGGTCGGCGAGGACTTAGGTTGAAGCAGGTGCCGCCGGCGTGAACGCGTCGGAGAAGAATTCTTCCTCGGGCAGTCCGCACCGTGAGGTGAAATCACGATGTGCGGCTTCAACCATCACCGGCACGCCGCAGGCGTATACCTGGCAGCCGCTCATGTCGGCGATGTCTTTCATCACCGCCTCGTGCACAAGGCCGGTGCGGCCGCTCCAGTTGTCGCCCGGCAGCGGCTCGGACAGCACCGGCACGTACTGGAAGTTGTTGTGTTCGTGTGCCCAGCGTTCGGGCAGCTCGTTCATGTAGAGATCGGCGCGCACACGCGCGCCCCAATACAACACCATGGACCGCGGGCTGCGGGTATGGAACGCGTGTTCGACGATCGCTTTGATCGGCGCGAAACCGGTGCCGCTCGCGAGCAGGATGATCGGCTTGTCGCTGTCCTCGCGCAGGAAAAAAGTGCCGAGCGGACCTTCGAAGCGCAGGATATCGCGCTCCTTCATTTTGGTGAACACATGCTTGCTGAACGGCCCGCCGTAGTTGCGCATGTGCAGCTGCAGGAACTCGTCGTCGTGCGGCGCATTCGCGAGCGAGAAGCTGCGGCGCGTGCCGTTCTTCAGCAGGATGTCGATATATTGCCCGGCAAGAAACTGCAGCCGCTCGGAAGCAGGCAGTTTGAGATGCAGCGCCATGATGTCGGCAGCGACGCGCTGCATTTTCTGCACGCGGCACGGCAGTGTCCTGATCGGGATGTCTTTCGCGGCGCCGATCTCGCGGCACTCGATCACGATGTCGCCGCGCGGGCGCGCCTGGCAGAACAACGCCATGCCAAGCCGTTTCTCGGCTTCCGGCAGCGCGGTTTCCTGATAAGTGCCGTAATCGACTTCGCCTTCGAGCAGGCTGCCTTTGCACGTGCCGCACGCGCCATTGCGGCAGCCGTACGAGATCACGAATCCTTCACGCAACGCGGCGTCGAGTATGGACTCGTCGCCCTGCACCGTGAAAACGTGGTTGCTCGGCTTGATGGTGACTTGATTGGGCATTGGCTGTCGCGGGCAGCGGCGCTACGGTTCAGACCGGGCGCACTGCTTTTCCGTTACAATTTGCTTTCCATGCGACGTTTACTGATCATCGGTTGCGGCGATGTGGCGCTGCGCGCGGTTCCTCAACTGTGCAATCGCTACCGCATTTACGCTTTGACTCACAGCCGCGAGCGGGCGCCGCTGTTGCGCGCGCACGGCGTGGTGCCGATTGCGGGGGACCTCGATGATGCGGCGAGCCTCGACTGTCTGGCCGGCATTACGCACGACGTTTTGCATTGCGCGCCGCCACCGCATCGCGGCACACGCGACACGCGCACCGCACACCTGATCGCGGCGCTGGCAAAGGGCGAAAGTCTACCACAGCAACTGGTCTACATCAGCACCAGCGGCGTCTACGGCGATTGCGCAGGCGAGTTCGTCGATGAGACGCGTCCCCCGCGTCCGCAGACGGCGCGCGCGCAGCGCCGCGTCGATGCCGAGCGGCAGCTGCGCGAGTGGGGACGGCGCAGCCGCGTGCGCGTGGCTATCCTGCGCGCGCCGGGAATTTACTCCGAGCAGCGCCTGCCGCTCGAGCGGCTGCAGGCCGGCACGCCGGCGTTGAACGCCGAAGAGGATGCCTACACCAATCACATTCACGCCGAAGATCTCGCGCGCATGGCGGTTGCCGCGCTGCGTTTCGCGCATTCTGGCCGCGCCTATAACGCGAGCGATGACAGTTGGCTCAAGATGGGCGATTACTTCGATCTGGTCGCCGACCGTTTCGGCCTGCCGCGCCCGCAGCGCGTCTCGCGCGCCGAAGCGGGCCGGCGTATTTCACCCGGCATGCTGTCGTTCATGAACGAGTCGCGGCGGCTGTCGAACCGCCGCATCAAGCGGGAGCTGCGGCTCAAGCTGCGCTACCCGACGGTGCACGATGGCATCGCCGCGGCGTTGCCGCGGCACCGCANNCGCAAGCTCGCCGCGTGCGTCAACATCCTGGCCGAATGCACGTCGATCTACCGCTGGCAGGGCAAGCTTGAAACCGCTACCGAGGTGCCGCTGATGATCAAGACGCGCGCCGCAATTTACGACGATGTCGAGGCTGCAATCAAGAGCCTGCATCCCTACGAACTTCCGGAAATCGTCGCTGTCCCTATAGAGCGCGGGTTACCCGATTTCCTGGAATGGATAAACGCCGAAACCGTCACCGAGATCGGTTAAGCACGCCCCGATGCTGATGCGCTGGATACTGGCCATGCTATTGCTGCTCTCGTGCGCCGCACGCGCCGGCGAGCCGGAGCTGCTCGAGCCCGAGAAAGCGTTCCGCTTTTCGGCGCGCCTGCTCGACGCCAATCAGATCGAGGTGCGGTACGAGATCGCGCCCGGCTATTACATGTATCGCAATAAGTTTCGCTTCAGCGCCGAACCAGCTGATATCGCCCTTGACGCCTCGAATTTGCCGCCGGGGAAAATCAAAAAAGACGAATTCTTCGGCGAAGTGCAGATCTACCGCGGCGATATGCGCTTCGTGCTGCCATTGACGATCGCGGGTGAGTCGGTGCCGCGCTTCACATTAAAGGCGGTATCGCAGGGTTGCGCCGACCTCGGCGTGTGCTATCCGCCGCTGGAACAGAAAGCCGAAATCACGCGCGTGGCGTTTTCGTCGGCGCCAGCCGACACGGGCATATCGCCATTCCTGCGGCCCGCGCCCGGCGCGCAGGCGCCTGCCGCGGCGCCGCGCGGCAAGCTGCAGTCGGAAGACACGCTGATTGCGGAATTGTTCAAGGGCGGCTTCGGGGCGCTCGTACTGAGTTTCTTTGGCTTCGGCCTGCTGCTCGCGCTGACTCCGTGCGTATTTCCAATGATACCGATCCTCTCGAGCATCCTGGTGCCGCACGGCGAGCATTTGACGCACACTCGCGGCTTCGCGTTGTCGCTCATTTACGTGCTCGGCATGGCGATCACCTATGCGCTCGCCGGAGTTGCCGCCGGCCTGCTCGGCACCTTGCTGTCCTCCGCGCTGCAAAATCCATGGGTGTTATCTGGCTTCGCGATGGTTTTTGTGCTGCTCGCGCTGTCGATGTTCGGTTTCTATGAACTGCAGCTGCCGAGCGCGCTGCAGAGCCGGCTCGCGGTCACCACCAACAAGCTGCACGGCGGGCATTTCGCGAGCGTGTTTGTAATGGGTGTGCTGTCGGCGCTGATCGTCGGTCCGTGCGTCGCGGCGCCGCTCGCCGGCGCGCTGCTCTACATNNAGCCAGTCGGGCAACGGCGTGCTGGGCGGCTCAGCGTTGTTCGCGATGGCGCTCGGCATGGGCGTGCCGCTGCTGGTGGTCGGTGCGTCGGCCGGCGCGCTGCTGCCGAAAGCCGGTCCCTGGATGGAAACGGTAAAACGCTTTTTCGGCGTGGTGCTGCTGGGGGTTGCTATCTATTTGGTATCGCCGCTGCTGCCTGCGGTGGTGTACATGCTGGCGCTGGCGGCGCTGCTGATCATATTCGCGATCTACCTGCATGCGCTCGATCCTCTGCCGCACGGAGCGCCCGGCTATCGCAAGCTGTTCAAGGCGGTTGGCGTCATATCGCTGCTGGCGGGCGTAGCATTGCTGATCGGCGTGTTTTCAGGCAGCCGCGACGTGCTGCAGCCGCTTGCCGGTTTGCGCGGCGCCGCGGCGCCAGCCGCACAGCCGCCGCTGTTCCAGCGCGTGAGCAACCTGTCTCAGCTCGAGGCTGCGATCCGCACCGCAGCCGGCAAGCCGGTGCTGCTCGATTTCTATGCCGACTGGTGCGTGACGTGCAAGGAGATGGAAGCCTTTACTTTCACTGACGCCGGGGTGCGGAAGCGGCTGGACGAGATGCTCAAGTTGCAGGTTGACGTCACCGAAAACCTCGATGAGCATAAGGCGCTGCTCAAGCGCTTCGGCTTGTTCGGCCCGCCCGGCATCGTGTTCTTTGACCGTCCGGGCAATGAGATCAAGGGCCTGCGCGTGATCGGCTTTCAGCCTGCCGACCAGTTCGCCGCGACGCTCGACCTCGTGATGAGCCACTAACACCATGAAACATGTGTTGACCCGGCCGTTGCGGGCGTTGCTCATCTGCGCGCTCGCGGTGTTGTTCGCCGGCACTGGCTTGCTGTTTTATCAATGGCGGGCCGGAGCGTTTGGTGATCGCCTGCCCGATCCCGAGGCGGCCGGGCAAATGGTATTAGCGGCCAAGCTCCTGGGACTCGACGACAAGCCGCAGGCGCTCGAGCAGTGGCGCGGCAAGGTGCTGGTAGTCAACTTCTGGGCGACATGGTGCGCGCCATGCCGCGAGGAGATCCCCGGGTTCATCAAATTTCAGGACCAGTATGGGCCGCGCGGGGTGCAGTTCGTAGGCATCGCGATCGACCAGAAAGAGCGGGTTGGCCCTTATGCCAGGGACATCGGCATCAACTACCCGGTGCTGGTCGGCGGGCTGGAAAGTATGGACTTCGCACGCCAAGTCGGTAACCTGCGAAGCGTGTTGCCGTTCACGCTGGTACTCGACCGCAATGGCAAGGTCGTGACGACCGAGATTGGAGTATTGAAGCTGGGAAAGCTCGAAAGCCTGCTCAAACCGCTGCTGTAGCTATAAGAACTTGGTGACGATCATGTCGTCATTCTCTGTTAATTTCATCGAAAATGATTCTAAAATAACAAAATCGTCATTTTCTCCATTTGCCACGGTTTGAGATGCGCCTGGTTTGACGGTCTGCCGGCGCACCCCGAACGGGTTCGGAGCAGGTAGTTTGTAACGCACCGATCAGGATAGCTTTCGGTTCCTCTGGTCCAGGCATGAGGCGCCGGAAATATCCGGATCAGGCGCTAAAAGTGGACAAATTGCATTGATCTGCAGCAAAATTGCCAAAATTATGACCGCATCCAAAAAAATTCTGGTCCTGCATGGACCTAACCTGAACCTCCTCGGCATGCGCGAACCCGAGCATTACGGCTCAGCCACCCTCGAAGGCATTAATCAGCGGCTCGTCGATCGTGCCAGGCAGTCCGGCGCCACGCTTGCGTCCTACCAGAGCAATGCCGAGGGCGATCTGGTCAACCGCATCCAGCAGGCGCAGCGTGACGACGTCGATTTCATCATCATCAATCCCGCCGCCTTCACCCATACCAGCATCGCAATGCGCGATGCGCTGGCGGCGGTCAAGATCCCGTTTATCGAGGTGCATTTGTCCAACGTGTTCGCGCGCGAAGAATTCCGCCACCGCTCGTATTTCACCGATCTCGCGGTCGGCATCATCAGTGGCTTGGGCGGCAAGGGCTATGAGCTTGCGCTCGAGTATGCGCTGCAGCATGCGGGAGACTGAGGATGGACCTGCGTAAACTGAAAAAGCTGATCGACCTGGTCGAGGGATCAGGCATCGCCGAGCTTGAAATTACCGAAGGCGAGGAAAAAGTCCGCATCAGCCGCACCGGCTCGCCGCATGCACCAGTCAACGCGATCGTTACCCCAGCGGTAGCGTTACCAGCCGCGGCCGCGCCCGCACCCGCCGCAACGACACCTGTTAACGGCCAACCGGGAGCGGCGCAGTCCGAGGGGCATGTGCTGAAGTCCCCGATGGTCGGTACCTTTTACCGCGCGCCGACGCCCGGCGCCAAGGCGTTCGTCGAGGTCGGGCAGACCGTCAACGAGGGCGATGCGGTGTGCATCATAGAAGCGATGAAGCTGCTGAACGAAATCGAGGCCGACCGCAGCGGTGTGATCAAGGCGATCCTGGTCGAGAACGGCCAGCCGGTCGAATACGGCCACGCGCTGATGGTGATCGGCTGACGCCGGTGAGGGGCAAGGAGTGAGGGGTGAGGCGAAACAGCTAATTCACTTGCGCATCACCGGTTCACAACGCCTCACGCCTTACGCTTCACGCCTCAATAATGTTTAAAAAAATCCTGATCGCCAATCGCGGCGAGATCGCGCTACGCATCCAGCGCGCGTGCCGCGAGCTCGGCATCAAGACCGTGGCGGTGCATTCCGAGGCCGACGCCGAGGCGAAGTACGTAAAGCTCGCCGACGAATCGGTATGCATCGGCCCGCCGCCTTCGGCGCAGAGCTATCTGAACATTCCCGCCATCATCAGCGCCGCCGAGGTTACCGACGCCGAGGCGATACATCCCGGGTACGGGTTCCTCGCCGAAAACGCGGACTTCGCCGAGCGCGTTGAAAAAAGCGGCTTCGTGTTTATCGGGCCGAAGGCGGATACGATCCGTCTGATGGGCGACAAGGTGAGCGCCAAGGTGGCGATGAAAAAGGCCGGCATACCGTGCGTGCCGGGCAGCGAAGGCGCGCTGCCGGATGCGCCGGAGGAAATCATCAAGACCGCGCGCGCGGTCGGCTATCCGGTGATCATCAAGGCCGCGGGCGGCGGCGGTGGACGCGGCATGCGTGTGGTGCACACCGAAGCGGCGCTGTTCAACGCGGTGTCGATGACGCGTGCCGAAGCGCAGGCGGCGTTCGGCAATCCGGTGGTCTACCTGGAGAAGTTCCTCGAAAGCCCGCGCCATATCGAGATCCAGGTGCTGGCCGACAAATTCCGCAACGCGATCTATCTCGGTGACCGCGATTGCTCGATGCAGCGGCGTCACCAGAAGGTCATCGAGGAAGCGCCGGCGCCGCACCTGCCGACGCGCGGTCGTATCCGGGTCGGCGAGCGCTGCGCCGAGGCATGCCGCAAGATCGGCTACCAAGGCGCCGGCACGTTCGAATTTCTCTACGAGGACGGTGAATTTTATTTCATCGAGATGAATACGCGGCTGCAGGTTGAACACCCGGTGACGGAGATGATCACCGGCATCGACATCGTGCAGACGCAGATCCGCATCGCCGCCGGCGAGCGGCTCCCGATCAAGCAGCGTGACATAGTGTTCAGGGGCCATGCGATCGAATGCCGCATCAATGCTGAAGATCCCTACAAGTTCACGCCGTCACCTGGGCGCATCACCTCGTGGCACATGCCGGGCGGACCCGGCATTCGTGTCGATTCACACGTCTACAATAACTATTTCGTGCCGCCCAACTACGATTCGCTGATCGGCAAATTGATCGCCTACGGCGACACGCGCGCACAGGCGATTGCGCGCATGGGCATCGCCTTGTCTGAAGCGGTGGTCGAGGGGATACAGACCAACTTGCCGCTGCACGTCGACCTGATGCAGGACGCGGCGTTTCTGCGCGGCGGCACCAGCATCCATTATCTGGAACAGAAGCTCGCCAAATTCACTAAAGTGGAGTGAAGGGTAATAACTCTTAACTCAAAATGGCCTGGCTCTCGGTCTCTCTGAGGGTAAGCGCCGGCAGTGTTGAAGCGCTGTCCGAAGCGTTGCTCGAGGTGGGCGCAGTGTCGGTCGATGTGACCGACGCGCACGCCGGGACGCCGCACGAACGTGCGTTGTTCGCCGAGCCGGGAGAACCCGGCGCGGTGCCGTGGGAACTCTCCAAAGTCAGCGCGCTGTTTGATCACCATGACGATGTCGCGGCAAACGTTGCCGTCGCATTGTGTGCGGCCGGAATCGATCCGGCGCACAGCTTTGAGGTCGAGCGTGTCGCCGACCAGGACTGGGTACGCGCGACGCAGAGTCAGTTCCAGCCGGTGCGCGTGTCGCCGCGCTTGTGGGTGGTGCCGACGTGGGGCACACCGCCCGACCCCAAGGCGATCAATTTGATTATCGATCCGGGGCTGGCGTTCGGCACCGGCACGCATCCGACGACGCGTTTGTGCCTTGCCTGGCTCGACGCCAGTCTGCGCGGCGGCGAAGCTGTGCTCGATTACGGCTGCGGCTCCGGCATACTCGCGATTGCGGCCATCAAGCTCGGCGCCGCGCGCGCGGCAGGCGTCGACATCGACGCTACGGCGCTGCTTGCGGCACGCCACAATGCGATGCAAAATTGGGTTGAAGTGCAATTTGAAGGCGCGGATCAAGCCGCATCCGCGGTGTACGACATCGTGCTTGCCAATATTCTCGCCAATCCGTTGAAACTGCTCGCGCCGTTGCTCGCGCGTGCGACGCGCGCTGGCGGATGGGTCGTGCTGTCGGGAATACTCGAGCATCAGGCCGACGCGGTGAGAGACGCTTATCGTGAGTGGTTCGACATGAACATGACGCAGCACGACGAGGGTTGGATGCTATTGAGCGGGAGCAGGCGCCAGGGGGGCGTGCGAGTGCAATCATGAGCATGGTCACCAAATGTCCGGGCTGCGGCACCACGTTCCGCGTGACGCCGCAGCAGTTGCAGGCACAGCATGGCATGGTGCGCTGCGGACGTTGTGCGAAAGTATTCGATGGATTCAAAACGCTCGCCACGTTGCCCGATGAATTGCCATTCGAAGCCGGGCCACAATCGGCCGCAAGCGGTAGCATCGAGCCGGCGGCGGCTGAAGTCGTAACGCAACCGCAGGTCGAAACCGGGCTTGTGCCTGCGCCGGCACAGGAAATCGCCTTACCCGAACCACAACCGGAGTTTGGCGCTGAGCCGTTCGCTGTCGAAACATTGCCGCAGCGGCGTGCCGGCGGCTGGGCCTTCGGCATCCTGCTGCTTTTGATCGTCCTTGCCGCACAAGCTGCGTACTTCTATCGCAGTGATATCGCCGCCAACGTGCCTGAAGCGCGGCCATACCTTGCCAGGATGTGTGAATATCTGCGCTGCATGGTGGCTTTGCCGCAACGGCCACGTCTGATCAGTATCGAAGGCTCCGACATGCAGGAACCCGATCCCGCCAATCCCGGACTGATCGCTCTGACTGCAACGTTGCGCAACCAAGCGACGATCGGGCTTGGCTATCCTTCGCTCGACGTGATATTGACCGATACCAGGGAACACACCGTCGCGCGCCGCATATTCCTGCCTGCCGAATACCTCGACCCGGGCAAGGACGTGCGCGCCGGCATACCGCCGAACGCCGAAATCACCATCAGGCTCGACATCGACACTAGCAGTCTCGGCGCGGNNGCCGTCCATCGCGAGATGGATGCACGCATGGTCGACTTCGGCGGCTGGGAAATGCCGTTGCACTACGGCTCGCAGATCGAGGAGCACCGCCAGGTGCGCCGCGATGCAGGCATGTTCGACGTGTCCCACATGCTGGTGGTGGATCTGCACGGCGCCAGCGTGCGCGACTTCCTGCGCCGCATATTGGCCAATAACGTGGACAAGCTGCAGTCGCCCGGCACGGCCCTCTACACCTGCATGTTGAACGAGCGCGGCGGCGTGATCGACGATCTGATCGTCTATTTCATGCGCGAGGACTGGTTCCGCATGGTAGTGAACGCCGGTAGCGCGCAGAAAGACCTCGCTTGGCTGAACGCGCAATGTGGCGCCATAGGCGCGGCGATGGTAATCGCGCCGCGCCGCGATCTGGCTATCATCGCGGTGCAGGGGCCAAATGCTCGCTCAAAAGTGTGGCAAGCGATGGCCGGCTCCCAGGCCGTGAGCAAGGAGCTGAAGCCGTTTCAGGCGACGGAAATCGGAACGCTATTCATCTCGCGCACCGGCTATACTGGCGAAGACGGATTTGAAATCATGATGCCTGCCCGTGCCGCGCCATTCCTGTGGAAATCGCTGGCCAAGCAGACCGTTGCGCCGATTGGCCTGGGCGCTCGCGATACCCTGCGCTTGGAAGCAGGCATGAATCTGTATGGCCAGGACATGGACGAAAACACCTCGCCGTTGGAAGCCGGCTTGGCGTGGACGGTGGATTTGGACAGCCCGCGTGATTTCATCGGCAAGGCTGTGCTCGCCGCCAGCAAACCTGCGCGTCATGCATTGGGCGTGGCCCTTATCGACAAGGGCGTGATGCGCAGTCATCAGAAAGTCATGACCGCGCACGGCGACGGCGAAATTACCAGCGGCAGCTTTGGTCCGACGCTCGGGCGCTCGATCGCGCTTGCGCGCGTGCCGGTCGCAGTCAAGCCCGGCGACGAAGTCGAAGTCAAGGTGCGCGGCAAGTCTCTGCGCGCGCGCGTCGTCAAGCCGCCGTTCGTGCGCCACGGAAAGATTTTAGTGAATGTCTAACCGCCAAGATTCTTTTCAAGATCCCCTTGAGGGGTACGCCAAAGCCGCCAAGGAAAGTCAGAAAAGTTTGAAACCACGGATGAACGCAGATAAATTTAGTCTTTGGCGGCAAGGCTTTTCAGGAGTTGACTCATGACGACCCCAGCGAGTCTCAAATACACCAAATCGCACGAATGGCTGAAACAGGAAACCGACGGCACGGTGACTGTCGGTATCACGCATCACGCGCAGGAAATGCTCGGCGACCTGGTATTCGTCGAGATCCCCGCAGTCGGGCGCAGGCTGAAGCAGGGAGAGGAATGCGCTGTAGTCGAGTCGGTAAAGGCCGCCAGCGACGTCTATGCGCCGCTGTCGGGCGAAGTGGTGGCAGCGAATGCCGAGCTCGCCGACGCGCCGGAACAAATCAATGCCGACGCTTACGCGGCGTGGATGTTCAAGTTAAAACCCGACAACCCGGGTGAGCTGGCTGGACTGCTCGATGCGGCGGCGTACCAGGCGATCGCGGAAGCTGAGAAACATTAATGCCGTTTATCCCGCACACTGAAGACGACATCAGCGCGATGCTCGCCGCGATCGGCGCCAGGACCATCGACGACTTGTTCGACGAGATCCCGGCGCTGCTGCGCGGCGGTAATCTGGCCGCGATTCCACGCGGCGTCGGTGAAATGGAGATCACGCGGCTGATGCACGAGCGCGCCGAGCGCGACGGCCACTGGCTCAATTTTATCGGCGCCGGCGCCTACGAGCACCACATCCCCGCCGCGGTATGGCAGATCGCAACCCGCGGCGAGTATTATTCCTCCTATACGCCGTATCAGGCCGAGGCGAGCCAGGGCACGTTGCAAGTGCTCTACGAATACCAATCGATGATGACATCGCTGACCGCGATGGACGTCGCCAACGCGAGCCTCTACGACGGTGCCTCCGCGCTGGGCGAGGCGGTGCTGATGGCCGTGCGCGTGCGCAAAACGTCGAAGCGCGTGTTGCTGCCGGCAACCGTGCACCCGGCGTATCGCAAAGTCGTGCACACCATCGTCAGGGACCAGGGCATCGAGCTCGTCGAGGTCCCGTACTGCGCCGAACGTGGCCATGTGATTCCCGCTGCGCTGAACGAGTATGCGGGCCAGGATTATGCCGCGCTGGTGATACCGCAAACCAATTTCTTCGGCGTGATCGAGCCGGCCGACGAGTTGACTGCGTGGGCGAAGGCGAATGGCATGCTGGTGGTTGCGGTTGCGAATCCGACTGCGCTTGCGATCCTGCGGCCGCCGGGCGAGTGGGACGCTGGCGGCGCCGACATCGTGGTCGGCGACGGCCAGCCGCTCGGCATTCCGCTTGCGAGCGGCGGCCCATACTTCGGCTTCATGGCGTGCCGCGAGCAATACGTGCGGCAGATGCCGGGACGCGTCGTCGGCCGCACCGTCGACGTCGACGGCAGGCCGGGCTACACGCTGACGCTGCAGGCGCGCGAGCAACACATCCGCCGCTCCAAGGCGACTTCGAATATCTGCACCAACCAGAATCTGATGGTGACGGCGGCCACGATTTACATGGCGCTGCTCGGACCAGACGGGCTCGCGGGCGTGGCGCAGACGTGCCACTCGAATGCGCTCAAGCTCGCGCAGCAGCTCACCGTGTTGCCGGGGGTCAAGCGCAGGTTCAGCGGGCCGGTATTCCATGAATTCGTGCTGCGGTTCAACGCGCCAGTTGGAGATGTATTGCAGGCGCTGAAGGCGCAGGGCATACTGGGCGGCCTCGCGCTGACGCAGGATTATCCTGAGCTTGGCGACGCACTGCTGGTGTGCGCGACCGAAACCAAGCACGACGACGACCTCAAGCGCTACGCCGAAAACATGAAACGCATCCTCGGCCGCCGCTTTCGTCCGGCGCCCTGCGCGTTGAAACCTCCAAGCTGAACCATCAATGCTGATTTTTGAACTCTCACGCAAAGGGCGTCGCAATCCGTCGCAGGCGCCGCACGCCGCGCCCGGGCTCAACGCGATCCCGGATGACTATCGGCGCACGTCACGGCCGCTGCTGCCGGAAGTGTCGGAGCTCGACGCAGTACGCCATTACACCAACCTCTCACGTAAGAACTTCTCGATCGACACGCAGTTCTATCCGCTCGGCTCGTGCACCATGAAATACAACCCGCGCGTGAATGAGGCTGTCGCGCGCACTGAGGGACTGATGTGGATCCATCCCTATCAGCCCGACGCGCTCTCGCAAGGCGCGTTCGCGATCCTGGCCGAGCTCGAACGCGCGCTGGCCGAGATCACCGGCATGGATGCAGTAACGCTGCAGCCGGCTGCAGGGGCGCATGGCGAGCTGACCGGAATCCTGCTGGTTCGTGCCTTCCTCGAAGCGCAAGGAAACGCCCGCAAGAAGGTCATTGTCCCCGATTCGGCGCACGGAACCAATCCTGCTTCCGTACGAATGGCGGGGTATGAAGTAGTCAACGTGGCCTCGAACGATCGCGGAATGTTGGACGCCGAAGCGCTGGCGCGGATGGTGGATGAGGACGTCGCCGCCATCATGATTACGAATCCCAACACGCTGGGAGTGTTCGAGGAGCACATCACCGAGGTCGCGCGGATTCTGCACTCCAAGGGCGCGCTGGTGTACATGGATGGCGCGAATATGAACGCGCTCGCGGGAATCTCGCGCCCGGGCGATTACGGTGTCGATCTGATGCACCTGAATTTGCATAAGACGTTTTCAACGCCGCATGGAGGAGGCGGGCCAGGGTCTGGGCCCGTTGCTGTGAAGCGGTCCCTCGAGCCGTTTCTGCCGCTTCCCCGGCTGCGGCATGCGTCTTCCGGGTGGTCCTGGAATTACGACCGGCCGCAGTCTATCGGCCGCGTGCGTGCATTTTATGGGAACTTCGGCGTCCTGGTGCGGGCTCTGGCGTACATCATGGCGCATGGCGGCGAAGGAATGCGGCGCGCCACGCTGGACGCTCTGCTTAACGCCAACTATCTGCGGAAGCTGCTTGAGCCGCACTACGAGATCGCTTATCACGCGCCGAGCATGCACGAGTGCGTGTTTCGCCACGCTTCTAACGGAGCGATCGCCAAGCGCCTGATCGACTACGGATTTCACCCTTACACGGTCAGTTTCCCGCTGATCGTGCATGGCGCGATGATGATCGAGCCGACGGAAACCGAGAGCAAGCAGGAACTGGATTTGTTCGCGGACGCGCTGATCTCGATAGCGGAAGAGGTCAAGGAGAATCCGGAGCTGGTGTCAACCGCACCCCACTCTACACGCACAACCAAAGTGGATGAAGTGGCGGCGGCGCGAAAACCAATTTTGAAGTGGAGTCGGTGAGGCCGGCTTACTGGCCGCCGGCCTTCTGATACGCGTCGA
>PLYS01000604.1 GCA_003153455.1 Betaproteobacteria bacterium
GGATTTCTACGGCGCCAACCGCGGAGAGCTCGCCATCGTCGGTGACTTCGATGAGGCGGAAGTGATCAAGGCGGTGACCGAAGCCTTCGCGGGCTGGGAAACCGCGATGCCTTACACGCGCCTTGATGGGGTGTACAGGGATGTAGCCGCGGCCAACAAAGCCATTGAAACGCCGGATAAGGAAAACGCGGTGTTCAGCGCGCGCATTAATCTCAACGTGAATGGGGACGACGCGGACTATCCGGCTCTGGTGTTGATGAACTACATGATGGGCGGCGGTGCGGGCTTGAATTCACGCATGGCCGAGCGCATTCGCCAGAAAGAGGGCTTGAGTTACGGGGTAGGTTCGTCGTTGAGCGCAAACGTGATTGATCGCGATGGTTCGTGGTCAGCACGCGCTATCGCCGCGCCGCAAAATATCGCGAAGGTGGAGGCTGCGTTTCTGGATGAAATTGCCAAAGCACTGAGAGACGGCTTCACGGTTGCGGAAGTTGCGGCGGCCAAATCCGGTCTGCTGCAACAGCGCCTGCAAGGCCGCGCGCAGGACGGCTCCGTCGCCGGCCGCTGGGTAGGTTATCTCTTCTATGGCAAGACCTTCGCCGATAGTCAAGAGTTCGAAGACAAAATCACGGCGTTGAAGCCGGAAGACGTCGTCGCCGCGATGCGCAAGCATATCGATCCGGCCAAGATGACTATCATTAAAGCCGGTGATTTCGCCAAGGTGGCCAAATCCGCAGCGGCGGGGAACAGCAGCCCGCCCACCGAGTCGCGTTAGGAGCTTGTCGGACTTGAGACCGACAAGCTCCTTAGCCAAAACCGTCCCGGAAAAAAAAGCGAAGGTGTCGTCAAGAAAACGTCGAAACATCGTTCTTGCGTGCTGAACGAGGTGGAAACGGCTATGGAATTAAACATTATTCAGAAAAAATGGGGCGGTTTTACTTTTAGCAGCCTGGCGGACTTTGAAGGTCCGACAGGCTGCTAATCGGCCTTCAAACCCGCGGCTTTGACGACCTTCGCCCAGCGCGCAATTTCGTTGGAAATGTGCGCGCCGAACTCGGCGGACGAGTCGCCGATCGGCTCCAGAGCGTTGGCGGTCAGTTTTTCGCGCGTATCCGGCAGGTGCAGGACTTTCACGATATCCGCATTCAACTTGGCAACGATTTCCTGCGGTGTACCGGCCGGCGCGATCAATCCGTTCCACGTCGAAGCCTCGAATCCCGGAACCCCGGACTCGGCCATGGTCGGCATGTCCGGCAGCAGGGGCGATCGCCTGGATGAAGTGACCGCGAGCGCGCGCAGCCTGCCGGTCTTGGCGAAGGGGAGCACGGTGGTCAGATTCGCGAAGGTCATGGTGACCTGTCCGCCGACGAGATCCGTCACCGCCGGGCTGCCACCCTTGTAGGGCACATGCACCATATCCACCTTGGCGAGGAGCTTGAACAACTCGCCCGCGAGGTGGGTCGAACCGCCCACGCCACCCGAGCTGAAGGTCAGCTGGCCCGGCCGTGCCCGCAACAGGGCAATCAACTCCTTCACGTTTTTGGCGGGAACACTCGGATGCACGGCCAGCACGTTGGGGGTCTGCGCGACGTCGGATAACGGCACGAAATCGGAGAATTTATACGGGACCTTCTGGAACAGGCTGAAGTTGACCGCGAAAGCCGAAGTCACCATCAGCAGCGTGTAGCCGTCCGGGGGCGACTTGGCAACGAGGTCGGCGCCGATCGTGGTGCCGCCGCCCGCGCGGTTGTCGACGATCACGGTTTGCCCCCATAACTCGCCAAGCTTGGCTGCAATCAGTCGCGCCAATACGTCCGTCGAGCCCCCGGGTGCGAGCGGCACAACCACGCGCACCGGCTTCACCGGATAGGCCTGAGCATAGACGCCGCCCGCGGCAATCAACAGGCACACGCACAATGTTCGTGTTGCGCGGCTCGCCCGCGCGGCGCGACGCAGCGCGGGACGATGCTCGCGCCCGGAACGGTCTTTCATCCCAAAAACGTCGATTAAACGCAAAGACGCAAAGCGCGCAGAGGAACGCAAAGGAAAATATCGAGAAACGACTCCCATCGGATTGGTGATCTTCATTCTTGCGTTAAGACTCTGACTATCTTTGCGAACTTTGCGTCTTTGCGTTGAATAGCTTTTTCCAGGTTCATGTAGTTCTCCGACTGAATAAGTTGCGCGTTGCTCGCGGATACGCGGAACGCATGGTTTAGAATATACTGAAAGAGAGGCCGATACGCCACCGCGGCGCCGCGATAACGCGTACGTGCACTCGATCCGCCAACGCATTGCAATCAGGGAGATCTGGTTTGACCGAGCAGAAGGAAGTTCTTTTTGTTTCGTACCGGGACACGCTGGACCTGTTGGGCGTCGAGGATGCATTCCGGGTCTGCGAACAGGTGTACCGGATGCACGCCGCCGGCAGCATCGTTTTAGCGACGCCGCCCAGCTTCAAGCTCGACGTTGCGGAAGGGTTCAACAATCATTGGCATGTCAAGGGCGCCTTCCTCAAGGACATCCCCGCAACCGGCGTGCGCCTCTATAACTATTATGACGACGGCGCGCGCAACACGGTCGGCATGCTTGACTGCGCGCGCTATATCGTGCTCTCCGATCCGCGCACGGGCGAGCCGCTCGCGATTGTCGACGAACATTGGAGCTACGTGCTGCGCAGTGCGGCCTCCGCGGTGCTCGCGTGCAAGTGGCTGGGACCGAAAAACCCGAAGATTCTGGGTCTCGTCGGCATCGGCTCGATGGGGACGGCTGCGCTGCGCTGCGTGGCCAGCATGTACCGGTTCGAAGAGATCCGCTGCACCTCGCGCCGGCCCGAGACGCGCTCGGCCTTTGCCGAAAAATGGTCGCGGGAGCTTGGCGTCGCGGTTGTGCCCAGGGAATCCGTCGAAGACGTGGTTCGCGGCGCCGACATCATCGTGGGCGGCACGACCTCGGGCGAGGTGGTGAGCCGCGAGCCCTGGGTCAAGCCGGGAGCCACCTTCATTTCGCTCGCGCGGCGCGAGCTTGATCCGGCCGGCTGGGCGAAGATGGACAAGGTCGTGATCGACAGCTGGGAGTTCAACATTCTGCAGAAGGAGTTCAGGAAGACGGTCGAATCGGGCCTCTTCTCCCGCGAGCAGCTCTACGCGGAAATCCAGGAGCTGGTCTCGGGTAAAAAGAAAGGCCGGGAGCGCGAGGACGAGCGAATTCTGATTCACACCACGGGCCTGGTATCACAGGACGTCGCACTCGCGCACTTCCTGTATCAACGCGCGCTCGAGAAAGGTCGCGGCATGTGGCTTCCCGCCGCGCATCTCAGCTAGGAGTTTGTCGGACTTAGCCCCGACAAACTCCTAATGCGAAACCGGCGTCAGTGAAATTGCGGAAAAGGAAAACAGATATGCGAAAATGGTCCCCCGCTTTTAATTTTAGCAGCCTGGGCGGACTGTTAAGTCGGACAGGCTGCTAGAGAAGTCGATGTTCAAGATTTTTCATTTGAATGAGTGTGCCACCGACCGCATGGAGCCGAACCGGGGCGAGCAGATCAAGCTTATCAATCCGGCGCTCGG
>PLYS01000292.1:0-3022 GCA_003153455.1 Betaproteobacteria bacterium
CGACACGTTCAAGCCGATGGGGCCGTTCGTCGTCACCGGTCTCGATCCCATGGATCTGATCGTCTCGGTGCGAGTGAACGGCGAGAAAGCTTCCGAATCGGCGTACTGCGCAGTCCGGTGCGACGCGCCAAGACCTGAACCAGGCCGTCTACAACTTTCGAGACCGCTTTGCACGCGAGTGCGACATCAGCCCGCCGGATCCCATCATCAGCGCGTTGATCCAGAATACCGGAGGCAATCCCAACGCCGATCCGATCGCCCCGAATAACACCGGGCCCACCACGCGCACGAAGTTGTTGGCGGTCAGGCGCAGCCCCAGCGTCTGGCCTGAACGTCCCTCCGTCGAATGGCTGAACATTAGAATCACGGTGAGCGGCGTGCCGATGCCCATGCCTAACCCGAAGACGAAAGCGACCACCCCCAGCATGATGGCGTTGTGGCAGAACGGCACCAGCATAAAGCCGATCGCGCCCGCGTAAAACGACCAGGCAAGCAGCTTCTCCGGTGACACCCGCTCGACCAGGCGCGCCAGGAAGAGCCGCACGACGAACGAGGCGCCGGCAAAGGCCGCAAGCGCAGCGCCGATGGCCGAGGCCGAAAGCCCTTTCGCATACCC
Organism: Betaproteobacteria bacterium; assembly: GCA_003153455.1. Lineage (GTDB taxonomy): Bacteria > Pseudomonadota > Gammaproteobacteria > Burkholderiales > SG8-41 > PALSA-1004. The sequence continues at coordinate 617 of PLYS01000292.1, forward strand.
GTAAATCGGCAGGTAGAATTGGAACAGATCGGTGCCGAGTTGCACCAGGCCGCTCGTGGCGAGCATACGCAACACCTCGCGGTCTGCCAGCGACTTGAGCGTTCCAGTGCCGCCCACCGCCGCGCGGTTGCCGCCGGGCAGCAGGCGGCCCCAGATCAGCAGCAGTAGGATCGCTATCAGCGACAGCGCGGCGAGGTAGAGGCACGCGACGGCGTGTCCTGCGTAGTCGATCGAAAATCCCGCCGCCAGCGGCCCGACAAAATTGGTCAATGCCCCGACCAGGCTGAAGTTGCTGAAGTTCCGCGCGTGTTCATTCGGTCGGCTCAAAATGCCCATGAGGTTTTGCAGCGTAACGTGGAAGAACGCCAGCGCCAGGCCGCTCAGCGCCGCTGCGACATAGAACGCAGGTATTGCACGCACGAAATACGGGAGCAGCAGCGCGCTGGTACCGCAAAGCGCGCCGATCATCAGGAGCCAGCGCGAGCCGTAACGATCGGCCAGCGAGCCGATCGGCAACGAGAGGAGCAGGGGGAACAAATAGAACATCCCCCCCAGCACCCCGACTGTGGAAGGTTGCGCGCCCAGCGTGAGCGCGTAGAGCGTGAGCAACACGCGCGCCGCGCTCGAGTTGACAAAGTTGAAAAACGTCAGGGCAAGCGTGAGATTGATCGCCACTCGCCTTTACTCCCGGAGCCTGAATACGCTCAGATTTTGACACCCAACTCTCGCTGCAGGTCTTTCAGCACCTGCTCCCGACTGCGGGTCTGCCATCGTTTGCGCCGGCCTATGGGATCATTCTGGATCTCAGGAACAACCTTCATCGCGACGAATACCGGGCCGGGCTGGGCCAGTATGCGCTCGATGTCGATGGCAAATCCCTCCAGGTTGTCGTAGGCGAAAACATGTGAATAACCGGCGCCACGGGCGACGGCATCGTAGGAAATGTTTTTGGCGTTAGGGACCGGCTGCCCTCCGGTAGTAGCGTAGCACCCGTTGTCGAGCAGAAAGTGATAGAAATTTTTCGGCTGCAGTTCCGCAACGGTCGCCAAAACCCCCAGACCCATCAGCAAGTCGCCTTCCGAATCGAAAACGACCACCTTCTGGTCCGGCCGCGCCATCGCCAGACCAAAAGCAAAGGACGCGTGACCTCCCATTGCCGGGTCACCCAGAGGGACATCCCGGTTCGGCCGCGTGCTGATCTCAGTCCAGTGACGGCCGCCCCGACCCGGAACCACGATGGCGTCGCCGCGATACCGCTGGAACATCTTGAGCATTTCCACCGTTTCGAACATGACACTTCTCCTCCCGATTAAAGCCATGATATTCGTCGCCGACCAGCACAGCTACCGGTCTTCTCGTCGTTCGCGCCTCTTCAAGCGCCTTCAGCCGCAATGGTACAAACACCGTATTTCTACCACACTCTTTGACATGGTGTTGCGGGAAAGTCATCATCGCAGCTTCAATGAGAACCGGCATCCCGCAAGCGCCGCTTATCGAACTACAGGGAAGATCATGGACCGAATTTCACCTGCAACGCCGGAACAGTTCGCGCAAATCGCCGATCACATGGAGCGTTGGAAGAAGATCAAGGGGTATCCTCCGAACAGTTGGCTCACCATGGCGCGCAGGCCCAGGGTATTGCGCGCCTACCGCGACCTTCATACCTCAGTCATGATGGACGAAGGCGAAGTGCCGAAGGCGCTCAAGTTCATGGTCGCCGAGGTCGTGAGCAACGCCGCCGGGGATAGCTACTGCGCTGCGCACAACGCCCAGAATGCCGCCATCATCGGTGACACCCCGGCCGAAAAAGTAGAGGCGCTGTGGCAGTTCCAGACCAGCCCTCTGTTCACCCCGGCGGAGCGCGCCGCACTCAGCCTCGCGCTCGCCGCCGGCAACCACCCGCCCGCCGTGACCGACGAGCATTTCGTCGAACTCAAGAAGCACTATTCGGAGGATGCGATTACCGAGATCGTCGCGGTCATCTCGCTGCTGGGCTGGCTCAACCGCTGGAATCAAACCCTCGCAACCCGGCTCGAAGACAGCGCGCTTGCGTTCGCGAATAAACATCTTGCACCGTCCGGATGGACGCCGGGCTCATGCGCCCGGTAATCCCGCCACCGAGCGAACCCATGGGGTCGGGGTCTGACGTCTCCCCACGGATTTTACTCGGTTAGCAGTTTGTTGAAAATCGCCACCGTAGTCATGATTCCGTCATGCCGGCGGGTGAAGGGCGGCCCCGGCAGCTTCTAAGCCGGGGCTGGCATCCAGTAACAAATTGATTCTGCTGGATTCCTGCTTTCGCAGGAATGACGGCATTTTTTGAAATAGACTTATTCAGAGGTTCCTTAGTCTTACTGTGTCAGTATTTTCATGGAATTATAGTCCCATCTTCATGTTGGAGGTCAA
>PLYS01000292.1:3041-7234 GCA_003153455.1 Betaproteobacteria bacterium
GGGCGGCTGACGCCATGCGGTTGAAGTGCGGGGCGCTCGTCACCGGCGACCGCACGCATTTCGGCGCGGGTTATGGCAAGTCCTTGGCGGCGTAACGATTCATACGCCGCGCGCGCTGGCCGAGGCGCTCTTGTACTGACGACGACTTGCGGGCACTTTGCGGCGACCTTTCCGGGATAGGAGAAATAGTGTGAGCAGCAGATTGATTTGCATCAGCATCGTGCTCGCCGCGGCGATTTGCGTCGTCATGCCCGTTTTGGCACAAAGCTGGAAGCCGTCAAAGAACACCGAGTTCGTTGTCGGCGCGGGATCCGGCGGCGGTAACGACAGAACCGCGCGCGTCATCCAGAAGATCCTGCAGGAGCGCACGCTGATTCCCACGCCTATGGTGGTGGTCAACAAGCCGGGAGCGGGTGGCGTCATCGCGCAGGACTATCTGAATATCCATCAGGGCGATGGGCATTATCTGATGATTACCAACCCGGCTTTGCTGACAAACCAGTTGACGGGCGTCGGCGCCTCGAAGTACACCGACATCACACCGGTAGCCCAGCTTTTCACCGAGTACGTGATGTTGTTCGTGAAAGCGGACAGCGCCATCACGTCAGGCAGGGACGTCATCGATCGCTTGCGCAAGGACCCCGGCGCACTCTCGATCGCCGTGTCACCGGGCCCCGGGGCAGGCACCCACATTGCCACCGCTCTCGTCATGAAAGCGGCCGGCATCGATAGCCGGGCGCTGCGGGTGGTCTCGTATAAATCGGCCGGCGAAGCGCTCTCTGCCGTGCTCGGTGGGCACGTCGACCTGATGCCGTCGACACCGCTGAATGTGCTCACGCAGATGCAGGCGGGCAGGATACGCGTGGTAGGCGTAACCGCACCTGAGCGTCTCGGCGGCGCATTCGCCCAGGTTCCAACCTGGCGGGAACAGGGTATCGACGCCGTCTTCGGAAACTGGCGCGGCGTGGTGGGTCCCAGAGGAATGACTGGCCAGCAACTCGCGTACTGGGATGAAGTGTTTGCCAAACTGAATGCCACTGAAGAATGGAACGCCGAAGTCAAGCATGGGCTGTGGGACGTGACTTACCTGAACAGCCGCGAAAGCCGACAATTTCTCGATCACGAATACGAGCAACTCAAGCGCATTCTGACCGATCTCGGCCTGGCCAACTAACACTTATAAACCCAACGCAAAGACGCGAAGAGCGCAGAGGAACGCAAAGAAAGATTTCAAGAAACGATACTCACCGAATTGGTGAACTTCATTTTTGCGTTGTGACTCTGACCCTCTTTGCGAACTTTGCGTCTTTGCGTTGAAATAGCTTTTTTGGGATTAAACCACGGAGCACGAAATGCCTGCAGCGGAAAGCGAAATCAGAATTCTTTCACCGACCGGGGTGTGCGGCTCGGGCTTTATCGAAAGCTCGTTCGAAAAGGCGTTGACCCAGAAGCCGGACTTTATCGGTTGCGACGCGGGTTCCACCGACCCTGGGCCCGCTTATCTGGGGTCAGGCCGGACCGCTTTCCCCAAGGACGCTATCCGCCGCGACCTGCGGCTGATGTTACTCGGGGCGAGAAGACTGGGCATACCGTTGCTGATCGGTTCCGCGGGCACCGCGGGGGCCGATGTGCAGCTCGACCGCTTTTGCGAACAGGTCAAGGATATCGCCGCCGCCGACGGCCTGAAGTTCAGGCTGGCGCTGATCCACTCCGAACAGGAGAAGCCTTACCTGCGCCAGAAGCTGCGCGAGGGGCGGATCAAGCCATTGCATCCCGCGCCGGAATTCAACGAAGCCACCATCGACCGCAGTGAACATATCGTCGGGATGATGGGAGCCGAGCCGTTCATGCGCGCGCTCGAAGCGGGTGCGGACGTCATTGTGGCCGGCCGCGCGAGCGATACTGCGATCTTCGCCGCGCTGCCCGTGANNCTCAGGTGCACGCCGCAGAGCATCGCCTCGCACAGCCTGTATGAAAACGCGGACCCGTTCAAGCTGGTCGAGTGCTCGGGCACGCTCGATCTGACAAACTCGCGCTACGAAGCGGTCAGCGATACGGCAGTCAAGGTATCAGGCAGTGAATTTATCCACGCACAGCGCTACACCGTCAAGCTGGAGGGCGCCGAAAAGGTCGGTTATCAGAGCATTCTCATCGGTTCCATTCGGGACCCGTTCATCATCCGGCAGATCGACGACTGGACGGCGCGGCTTACCGAGAAAATCCACGCGCGCGTCAATATGGTCTACGGCAATCGCCTCAAAGCGCAGGACTACTTATTCAATATCCGGATCTATGGCAAAAATGGCACCATGGGCCCGCTCGAGCCGGTCAAGGAAATCCGCTCGCATGAGCTGTGTCTCGTGTTCGAAGCGACCGCGCCGATCCAGGAGATGGCCAGCACCATCGCCGGAATCACGCGCCATCAGGCCCTGCATTTGCCGATACCCGAGTGGAGCGGCCTCATTACAGCCGTTGCGTGTCCCTATAACCATCTCGATCGCGGCGCGGTTTACCGGTTCAACGTGAACCATGTTGTCGAACCGGACGATCCGAATGAAATGTTTCCGATGGAGTTCATCGAGATCAATGGCGCGCGGATCCAGACCCATTAAGGTTTAAGGTTTAAGCCTTAGACTTTAAACCTTAAACTTTAGACGAAGTTCGTTTTTCTTTTTTGGGGAGCATACGGCATGACGATCCTTGCTGAACTCGCGCGGCTCATTCGCAGCAAAAACGCGGGGCCGTTCGAACTCACGTTCGACATCATGTTCGACGACGCAGCAACGTACGAGCGCGTAAAACGCTCGGGCGCGGTAAGCCGCGAGGCCGTGGCCGCGCGTTACGGAGTGGCGGTTAACGATGTAAAATTCTTTTTCTGCGACCATGCATACGCGATCAAGGCATCGATCCCACGGCCTTACTTTCAGGGCGATCCGCGCGACAGCGATGGGCACGGCGGGCAACAGTACGCGCCGCTGATGGATATTGAAATACCTTAGGAGGAGACGATGTTGATGCGACATGCCCTGGAAGTCTGCAGTGCGGCGCTTGTGACGCTGGTCGCGGGCCAATATGCGTCGGCGCAGGCACCAAGCTACCCGACAAAACCCATCCGGTTAATTGTGCCATTCGCGCCAGGCGGCGGCACCGATATCACCGCGCGCACGATTGCGCTCAAACTTACCGAGGCGTGGGGACAGACCGTCGTCGCCGACAACCGCGCGGGAGCTAACGGCACGATCGGCGTGGATATCGCCGTCAAGTCGCCGCCGGATGGCTACACGCTGACGATGATTTCCTCCAGCCACTCGGTCAACGTCAGCCTGTACAAGAAGTTGCCTTATGATTTAATCAAGGACCTCGCGCCGATCACGCAGGCGACCTCCCAGCCGTACGCGCTCGTCGTGCATCCGTCGGTGCCCGCGAAGTCGGTCAAGGAGCTGATCGCGCTTGCCAAGGCCAAACCCGGCACAATCAATTACGGCTCGTCGGGCACCGGCGGACTCAGCCACCTGTCGGGCGCGCTGCTCGCCTCGCTCGCCGGCATCAACATCACGCACATACCGTACAAAGGCGGTGCGCCGGCGATGACCGACGTGATCGCCGGCCAGATCCAGATGCTGTTCTCGACCATCCTGCAATCGCACGCGCACATCAAAGCCGGCCGGCTGCGCGCGCTCGCGGTGACGACCGCCAAACGCTCGCGTGGAGCGCCGGAACTGCCGACCATGCAGGAAGCGGGCGTGCCCGGCTACGAAGTGGCCGGCTGGTATGGCGTGCTGGCGCCTACCGGGACACCGCAGACTATCATTACGAAACTCAACCGGGAGATCGTGCGCATCCTGCAGTTGTCGGATGTCAAAGAGCGGCTGTCCGCCGACGGCTCCGAGCCGGTGGGCAACACGCCGGCGGAGTTCGGCGCTCACATCAAGAAGGAGGTCGCCAAGTGGGCGAAGGTGGTGAAAGAGGCCGGCATCCGCGCGGAATGAGTGAGACGATTTAGCAGCCTGGGCGGACCTAACAGTCCGCCCAGGCTGCTAAAAGAAAAACCGGCTGACTATTCATAATGACATCACTCGAAGCGCTCAAATGTTTGGAAAAACGCGAGTAAATTCGCATATCTGTTATCCTCTTCTGCAATTCTATTGGCGCCGGTTTTACATCAGGGGTTTGTCGGGGCTAAGTCCGACAAA
>PLYS01000150.1 GCA_003153455.1 Betaproteobacteria bacterium
CCCAACAGATCACGCGCGCAGAACAGTTTTCGGTTTCGCCCGTCCCAGATTGCGAAGGCGAAATCGCCGATGATGCGTTGCGGGCAATCCTCGTCCCAACACTCGTAGGCTCGCAATACGAGTTCGGCATCGGTGTCGGTGCGGGGCGCGTAGCCTTTGCTCTCGAGGGCGGCGCGCAATTCGCTTCGATTGTCCACCCGCCCATCAAGGGTGAGGCAAAGGGGGCCACGTTCAAGTGACAAGGGTTGCTGCTCGCGGAGCGACTCGGGTGTGGTATGGAGCATCAGATGGCCCAGCCCCACAGGGCCATCGATCCAATAGCCAATGCCATCCGGTCCCCGGTGGGCGATGGCGTGCGTCAGCCGCTGCAACAGCATGCGATCAACCGGCCGACCGTCAAGGTTACAAATCCCCGTGATTCCGCTCATATCTCCTCAGAATCGAAGCCCCTACGGGTGGTCAACACGGAATTTGGCCGCGGAAGAGGGCAACGCCGCGTAGCGCTCGAAAACATCCGGGCCATCGTTGAGCGGCAGCCCATCGAGTTCGACCCATGCGTGGGCAGACAGGTTGCCGTCGGCCAGCTTGGACACGCCCAAACGAATTTCGGCCGGTATGCCGCGATTGCGAAGAAGGTGGCATAGAACCAGCGATCGCGGCAGGCAGCGCGCTCCCAGGATCGAAGCGGCGGCATTGACCAGCCGAGCGATCTCCCGCGGCGCAAGCGCACCAGGATCGCGCTCGGCACGGCGCCCCAGGCGTCCGAGCCAAGCCGTCGTGAGCGCCATGCCGCGCGCCCGGACCAGCATAGCCACCATTGGCAACAGCAGCAGGCTGCGCAGGACAATCGCTCGCCCGGCCGGAGTCAGCGCGCGGTACTTCTGCAGCCGTCTCATCCGGAGGTCCCTTCCTCGATCAGCCCGGCGGCTATCAAGTCGGCGGCAACGCGCCGGACGTCCATCTCGAGTTGCTCGCGTTCTACCTCGAACTCAGCGAACAGCCGGTCGATGATTTCCGCCAGCGTCGCGCCGTTTTCGGCCAGTTCGATCAGGCGCGAGCCGACCGGATTCAAGCCGTAGTAAGTCTCGTCCTCCAGATTCAGCAATACGTGCTCTTCGCCCACGCGGCGCATCAACACACGCTCCGGCACCCGCACGCTCGCCTTAAGCTGCGGCAGATCCCTGGAATTATTGTCTGTCATAATGGTGTTGCCCGAACCACACGTTGAAGCGATCATTCTACTACCAGCGCCGCAGTAAGCCAGTGCACGGAGAAAATCGATGGGTACGCCAAGCGCGTCAAACCGGAATGAGCACTTGAGTCCCGGCGCACGCGCGCTGCTCGGGTTTCTTCAGCCTGCCGCAGGAGCTGCGGCGGCAGTCCGCGTCGGGGAGTTGTCGCCACAAGCGTGGGACGAGATTCTCGGCATTGCGCTGCGACACGGGGTCGCCCCGCTGCTGCATCGCGCGCTGCAGTCCAACGGCGCGCTTGGCCGGCTGCCGAATCCTGTGCGTGCGCGGCTCGAGGAAGAACGCCGCGCCACGGCGCTCGACAACCTGCGCAACTATGGCCAATTCCGGCGCGTCGCGCGCGCGCTGCGCGAGCGGGGCGTTCCGGTCATCGCGCTCAAAGGACTGCATCTCGCCGAACTCGTGTACCGCGATATCAGCCTGCGGCCGATGAGCGATCTGGACATCCTCGTGCCGCGTTCACAGGTGAAGCAGGCGGTCGCCACGCTCCATGGCCTAGATTACGGATTCGACGAGGACCTCTCGGGCGCCGCCAACGCGATGCTCGACACGAAATACGACGTCGAACTCGCGCATCGCCACATGGATATCTTGCTCGAGGTTCACTGGTCGCTCTCGGAACCACCCAAGCGCTATACCGCTGTGCTCGAAGACATCTGGCGCAGCGCCGTTCCGGCGCGGCTGGGTGATGCCGACGCACTGGTCATGTCGCCGGAGTTTGTGCTGCTGCACGTCTGCGTGCACCTAGCGTGCCATCACGTGTTCGTTTTCAGGCTGAGCGCGCTGTGCGACATTGCTGAGATCGTGCGGGTGCATCCGGAACTTGATTGGATCGTGGTGGTCGGTCACGGCCGGCGCCACGGCTGGGGTCGGGGGGTCGCTGCCGCGCTGCGGCTCGCCATGGATCACCTCGGTGCAGCGGTGCCGGCGGACGTTCTTGCGTCGCTGGGTGCCGATGCCCTCGACCCTGCCATGCTCGCCGAGGCCATGGAGCACCTGCTTATCAGCGGCGAAATGCCGGTCGGATTGAGCCATGCCACCAATCTCATGGCTTTTGTCGGCAAGCGCGGTCTGGTGCAAAAGCTCGCAGCGCTTTGGGCAAGGATATTCGTGCCCCGGGCAGAGCTTGCATTGATCTATCGCGTGCCGGAGCGCTCGGCGCGCGTCGCCCTTTACTATGCCGTCCGAATGAGAGATCTGCTGCGCAGATACGCGGCCAGCGCCTGGGCGCTGAACGTGTCGGACCCCCAACTTGCGGCAACCGCTGCACGTCACGCGCGGCTCGCGAGATGGATCAACGGCGGCTGAGCGGCGGCGCCCGCGACAGGGCGCTTGTGGCGAATTTGCAAACGCAGCGTCCCGACCTTTAGGATTGGGCGCTTTCGTGATAAAGGTATTCGGTTGAACGCGAAAGTTCAGACATTCATCGCGTCGCTGCCGAACGATGAATGCAGGCTCAACTCGATGATCATTCCGTTAATCCTTCGGCAGGCGCAGGATATTCGGAGAACAGCAAAGGAACATCATGACCTTCCGTCCCGCCGCCGCAATCGGCATGCTACTGGCCGACGTCGATACGCCGTGTTTGCTGCTCGAACTCGATGCTTTCGAGCACAATTTAAAGCGCCTCATGGATTCGCTGCGCGGCACCGGCGTCAAACTGCGGCCGCACGCGAAGAGCCACAAATGTCCTGAAATTGCGCTGCGGCAGATCGCACTCGGCGCCGTCGGCGTGTGCTGCCAGAAGGTGAGCGAGGCCGAGGCGATGGTCGCGGGCGGCGTGAACGACGTGTTGATTGCGAACGAGGTCGTGGGCGCCGCCAAGCTCGAGCGGCTCATCGCGCTCGCGCAGCAGGCAAAAATCCGCGTGTGCGCCGACGACGCGGGCAACATCCGCGACCTCGATGCCGCGACGCGCGCAGTCGGCGTCACGCTCGATGTGCTGGTGGAGGTCGACGTCGGCGCGCATCGCTGCGGGGTTGCGCCTGGAGCGCCGGCAGTCGCGCTCGCGAAACAGATCACGTCGTGCCGCAATCTGCACTTCGCCGGCTTGCAGGCGTATCAAGGCGCAGCGCAGCACATGCGTAAGGTCGCTGAGCGGCGCGAGGCGATCGCGCGCGCGGTCGAGCAAGTGCAAACCACCACGCGCATGCTTGCCGCGGCAGGCATCAAGTGCGATTACGTGACTGGCGCCGGCACCGGCAGCTACATGTTCGAAGCCGCGAGCAGCGTATATCACGAGCTGCAGGCGGGCTCTTACATTTTCATGGACGCCGATTACGCCAGGAACGAGTGGACGGAGAGCGGTATCCCGCAGTTCGAGCACAGCCTGTTCGTGTGGACCACGGTGATGAGCGCGCCCGAGAAAACTCGCGTGATTGTCGACGCCGGGCTCAAGGCATCAAGCGTGGATTCCGGCATGCCGCGCGTCGCGGATTACAGTGATGTCGATTACGTGAAAGCATCGGACGAACACGGCGTGCTGCAGTTGAAGGGTGCTACGCGCTTCAAGGTCGGCGCCAAGCTGAAGCTGATCCCCGGCCATTGCGACCCGACGGTCAACCTCTACGACTGGTACGTATGCGTCCGCAACGGCCGCGTCGAGGCGCTGTGGCCGATCACGGCGCGCGGGGCAGTCCTATAGAAGGAGAAGGGAGAGGCGAAAGGCGGAAAAACCAGCGTCAGGCCGTTCCCTCGCTGCCGACTTATTTGCGTGGCGCCTGAGCGCCAAACGGTCGTAGTTTGCAAAGCCATCGCCCCGTCGCCGACCATCAAGGCATGATTTCGACGTATTCGTACGCCTCGCAATTGGTCACCGTGGTGCGCACGGGCAAAGGCGCGCGCGCGAACCAGGCATGGGGATCGTGCCGGTCCACTTCCTCGCCGAGAAATCGCACCAGCTTGCAGATGGGTTCGACCACATTGCGGCGATAGCCGTCGGCGCCCTTGACGTAGGCCAGGTACAGATTCTTCATGCAGTTGCGGCGGCAGAAAGAAAAAGCGGAACAGCTGTCGCAAGGCATGTTTGGATGGGGTTGCAATGGGCTTCGCTTCAGCCAGTTCCCGACGACGTCTCCTTGCAGCATCTCGGGCATGTACATCATGTCCGGGCACGGATATATCTTGCCATCGGGCATGACGTTCAGGATATGGGTGGATACGCGGCACTGGGTCAATCCTGCGTACAGCTCTTGCGCTCGCGACGGCAGCACTTTGTTGCGCACCGTGCCCATGATCGGGATAACCGGGTACAGCGTTTTGTCGGAGAAAAATTTGTCGATCAGCCTCGATAGCACCTCACGTTTTTTTGCAAGCGCTTGTAGCGCGTAGGCGCCATCCTGGGCGACGAACTGGAAGTAGACGTAATCGAAGTACTCCGTCAATTCGTCCAGTTCCTCAAAGGTGGTGTCCTCATCGCTCCATGTCACGCGGGCGGTCAGCGTGCCGCAAATCCGGTCGCGGACGGCATCGATATTTTTCAACACCCGGCGATAGATGCCGCGTCCACGGTAGCCGTCGGTAACCCGCTCGCCGCCGTCGATGGACACCAGAATATTGGAGAGGTTGGCGAGAATCCGGTCCGGCAGCTTGGCGAGCAGGGTGCCGTTGGTCTGAAGCTGGAAGCGGTAGGTTGGGTAGCGTTCCATCACCGCGCTGATGAAGCCGAGGTTCAGGGTCGGCTCGCCGCCGTAGAACGTGACGTAGATNNACGCGGCTGCCGACGATGGCCGGGCCATGCTCGATTCCCTCAATGGGATCAGAAGGTGTCACAGTTTCGAACGACCGCATGTCCCTCCCCACAGTTCAATAGGGCGCTTACCCACGGAAATTGCCTGAACCGAGGCAATTCGTCACGAGGCGGCTTGCCACGCTGCATTTTGCGCTAAGGGCGCGCCGCGTTTCAAGGTCGGCGACAAGCTCAGGCTTTGAGGATGCTTTGGGTTAAGTGTTCAATGCAAACAGCCGTGCCGCCCGACGTTGGAATTGAGCGGCACGCTTCACCATGGCTTATTTCGCGGCGCCTTTTGCCGCGTCCTGGATTTTCTCGCCGGCCTTTTCGATCTGCTGCCCGGTTTTTTCTACTGCCTTGTCGATTTCCCTGCCGGCGCGTTCCGCCGGGCCTTCTTGTTTCTGGCAGCCGGCGAGCCCCGCCATCAGGGCGCTTATCGCTAATGCTGTCATGACACTCTTGCCGAATTTCATCATTGGTAGCCCCTTTGTATTACCTGGTTTGCGGATGGGGTGCTAACGCAGATTAACGCGCCCGCAAATGCGCATCAATCAGCACGTCGGCGGCGCGGGCAACCTTCGCTGCCGGACCGCGCGCCCCCAAAATCTGGATGCTGATTTGCGCACCTTCCATCAGCAGAAACAGCCCGTCGGCCAGCAGCCCGGGATCCCGGGCCTTCATCTGGGTGTACATTTTAGCAAGCCGGGCGCGTAATTTCGCTTTATGTGCCTCAATCCCCTTGCGCGCGGGGTGATCTTTCTCCGTGAGCTCCACCGCCGCATTCGCGATGGGACAGCCGCGAGCGCTGGGGTCCGCAACGTGTTTGGCGAATAAAGCGAAGGCGACGCGCAGTACGACGCCGTTCTCGCCACCGGTCAAACCGACCGCATCGGCACCAAAGGTCTGACAACAAGTTCGCGATAAGCAACGTCGCCCCGCTGTATGACCGCATCGGTCTGAAGCGGGGTGCCGCTGGTTTTTTTAGTGTCGTATTCACATGGAGAATTTAGCTTTGAAACAACTTAAATGCATTTCTACTACGAGGCGTCAACGGTGTGAAGTCCGTCAAGGATGACATGCGGCTTAAATAAAGGTAGGCCAGAGATTGAATTCACGATGTCTCGAATGAGGTTTCGTTGATTCTTCTTGGGGGCGATTCGAAAGTGGAATCTGCCCGGGGCGCACTGGTAACGGGGCACGAGATCTCGCACGCGCTGCGCGAGCACTCACGTGAACAGGTGTCGCAAGCGATCGCCGCGCAGACCGCCATCGGTATCGGCGCCGCCCTGTTCGGCCTCGGCGAGAGCTCGGCCGACCTCGCCAATGCCGGCTACGAGGCTTTGATCGCAACCGGGTTCAGCCGTATAGACAGTGCGTGGATCAGGGGATGAGTTATATGACTTTTGTGCCGCCGGTATCTCCTACTGCTCTTCGCCGCGCTCTGGATGCTCGCCCTTCAAGACAGTATGAGAGACTGGAAAAAAATTCAAGCTTATGTGCGACAGCGCACAGACCCGCAGGCTTTGCTCTGTATACTGCGTCGTCGTCTCTCGTTTTGAGACCCCTCGCGCCGCATCCTTCTGGCAATTCCGTCAGGCAGCGCGACTGTTGGCATTGAACGCCTGACCCAAAGCACGCAGTGTCGTTCCATTTTTACATCCACTTCTAATATAGGAGATACCCCATGTTTAAAAGAATTTTCGCGATACTAATGATGTTGGGTTTTTTGGGCGCGCTTGCAGGCTGCAACACTATGCATGGCCTGGGGCAGGACATTGAGCGGGGGGGCGAAAATCTGCAGAACAAAGCGGACGAAGTGAAGAAGAACAAGTAGGGTAGCGATGAACGCCGAAACAGCAACGGACGAAGTGATCGACAGCATCGCTCACATCGAAATGCACCGACAGGAAATGGCAAAGGAGGTTGGTCTCGCGACGGCGTGCACCGAGGCGCTGTGCAAGCTGCATGGGCTCCTTGACGAGGAGAGGGAAGCGCTGCAGCAACCCGTTCCCGGCACTGCACACTCGGCGAATATTGAAGCCGTGACAACCGAGATTGAGAAAGTAAAGAAGCTGGCTCGCGTCACGAGCCAGGGCGCAATCTCCAGGAACCCGCGCCCCGGTCAAAATCAAACATCGTCGCAGAACGGGCCACGCAATCCCAACAGGAACAAAGGCCGCAGGACAATGGGGCGGCGCGGCGAACGTTAGCCCGCTCCGATTTACCGGCTCAGTCCAGGTATTCGAACAGTCTGACGACCTTCTGCACGCCGCCGGTGGTGCGCGCGATCTGGGTCGCGTCGTCGGCTTCCTTGTGTTTGACCAGCCCGAGCAGGTAAACCACGTTCGCTTCGGTCACGACCTTGACATGGACGACATTGAATTTCTGCTGGTCAATAAAACGTGTTTTGACTTTGGATGTCAGGTAGGAATCGTTGGCGCGCGCCGACAGCGCAGTGTTGCCTGCGATCGCAATCTCGTTGTAGACGCTACGCACGGTTTCGACGGCGCGCGCGATTTTCTCGATCTCGCTTCTGGTTGCCGCATCGGGCGCCTCGCCGGTCAGCAGCGCCATGCGGTTGTAGCTGGTGACGTTGATGTGCAGCCCCTTGAACTTGTCGCCGATACGGTTCGCCGCCTTCAGTTCGATGCCCTGATCTTCGGCCACGGTGCCGACCGTGCGCCGGTCTTCGGCAACCACGACCGCGGTGCCGACCCCGCCTATCACGGCTGCGGCGCAGCCGTGGAGCAAAGCAATGACGATGAGCGATGCAAGCAGGCGCAGGTTACGCATATTCATTCCACCCCCAGTAGCAGACAATCAATCGCATCGCACAGGCAATGCAACGTAAGCAAGTGTACTTCCTGAATGCGCGCGGTGCTTTGCGCCGGCACGCAGATGTGGATATCCGAAGGGTGCAAGACCTCAGGCATCTTGCCGCCGCTCCTGCCGGTCAGCGCCACCACATCGATGCCGCATTCATGCGCCGCCAGCACCGCCGCCAGCACGTTCCTCGAGTTGCCGCTGGTTGAGATCGCCAGCAGCAAATCATTTGTCTGTCCCAGCGCGCGCACCTGCTTCGAGAACACCTGATCGTAGTCGTAATCGTTCGCGATCGAGGTCAGCGTCGAAGTGTCGGTGGTAAGCGCGAACGCCGCCAGCCCCGGACGCTCCATTTCGAAGCGATTCAACAGCTCGGCCGCGAAATGCTGCGAGTCGGCGGCCGAGCCGCCGTTACCGCAAGCCATTATTTTGCCGTCGAGCTTGAGGCACTGCACCATGCGCTCGGCAGCGGCGGCAATCGGTCCCGCCAGCGCATCCATGCTCTGCAGTTTGAGATGCGCGCTCTCGGAAAAGTTCTCGCTGATGCGGTTGATCAAATCCATTTTTAACTCATCGAACCGTCAAATTATCTCACAAATCATTCCTCGAACGCGTTTTTGAGCCACTCTATCGAGTTGTCGGCACCGTTCACGAGCAGCGCGTCGAAGCGGCACGCCGGTGCGCGTGCCGTGGCGGACAGGTAATAGCGTGCCGTACGCAGTAATTTGCGGCGCTTGGCGGCGGTGATGCTGGCCGCGGCGCCGCCGAAGCCGTCGCTTGTGCGCATGCGCACTTCGATGAATACCAGCGTTTTGCCATCGCGCGCGACCAGGTCGATTTCACCGAAACGGCAGCGGTAATTGCGCGCGACGAGCTTAAGACCCCGTTGTTGCAGGTATGCGGCGGCCACGTCTTCGGCGTGACGGCCGTTACGGTTCATCAGCGCGACCCATCGAGGATGACGGTCTTGCCGTCGACGAATTGCGCGGCGGTCAACTCGCGAACGAACTGGTGCTCGCGCGTCAAGCGGATTTGGCCGGTCACGCCGTCGAGCGCAGGGTCATGGTTCTGTCGCAGCAGCTCGATGCTGATGCGAAACGCATCGATGCCGAGCGCATACAGGCGGTCGAAGTCGACCGCGTCGCCGAACTGCGGGCGCGGGTAAATCATCACCGCCGGGTGGTCGGGCTGCAGCAGCCATGGCATGTCGACGAAGCGCACCAGGTTGAGGTCGTGCGCGGCGAGCGCGCTGGGCCGGCCGGCGCTGACTTGCGACGTCGCGTAAAGCGCGAGCGAATTGCCAAGGTAAGGCCGCACGGTGCGGGCACGCACGAAGTCAAGCGCGAGGAAAACCATGTCGGCGACGTCGAGGTCCGACGCATGACGCAGCTTGTTCAGGCTTATCGGGTCGTCGCCGAAACTGAATTCGGCGGGCGTGGTGCCGCCGAGCCGCGCGAACTCCTCGAGAAACGCCTGTCGCATGCGCTTACTGAGCGCCGTGTCATCGCTAATGATGAATGCATTGCGGCGGCCGTCGTCAACCGCGAGACGCGCGATCTGGCGCGCTTCGAGCTCGACCGCCAGCCCAAACAGATACAACCGCGACGGCTGCGGCGAGCGCGGTTCGAGAGAATTGAGCGCGAGCGTCGGCACGGTCACGAGATTGCTCGCGGCGAGTGCGGCGACACCGCTACGCGTGAGCGGGCCCACCACCAGCTGCGCGCCCGACTCGATCGCCAGCTCGTAAACCGTGAGCACGTCGAGCGTGTCTTCATTGACGGAGTAAGTCCGGATCGGCGGGGCGCTTTGCCCGGCCACCTTGGCGGCGGCAACGAATCCTTGCCTGACGGCGTCGGCGTGACGGCTGAACGAAGGCGAGTTGAGCGGCAGGATCAGCGCGATGTGTGGCTCGCGTGTGGCGGCTTCAGCGGCGCACGGAATCCCGGTAGCGAACGCAGTCAGAGCCCCGTATAGTAGCGTCGGGAGCAAAACCAGGACGGCACTCAGGCGATGGACGGCACAGCGCATCATGAGCAGGCGGGAGTCGAGCGACCTTCATTATATGTAGTCGCGACGCCGATTGGAAACCTCGCCGACATTACGCTGCGCGCGCTCGAAGTGTTGAAGCGCGTCGACACAATTGCCGCCGAGGATACCCGCGTCACGGCGCGGCTGCTCAGGCACCACGGTATCGGCGTGCCGCTCATGGCATTGCACGAGCACAACGAGCGGCGCGCGGCGCAGAAAATCCTGCAATTGCTGGCGCAAGGCAATTCGGTCGCGCTGGTAAGCGATGCCGGCACACCGGCGATTTCGGACCCGGGCGCGATGACGGTTGCGATGGTGCGGGAGGCCGGTTATCCGGTGGTGCCTGTGCCCGGGGCCAACGCCGCGGTGGGCGCACTGTCCGCAGCTGGCAGTGCGGCGCTCCATTTCCTGTTCTACGGCTTCCTGCCGCAGCAGGCAGCGGCGCGCCGGCGCGAGCTGGCCGCACTGAAAACATCACCGTATCTGCTGGTGTTCTATGAAGCGCCGCACCGCGTGATCGCGACCGTTGCCGACATGACGGCGGCGTTCGGTGCCGAGCGCACGATCACGATTGCGCGCGAGCTCACCAAGCTGTTCGAGAGCATCCATACCTGCAAGCTCGGCGCTGCGGCGGCGTGGCTCGCCGCCGCCGCCAACCGCACCAAAGGCGAATTCGTGCTGCTGGTCGAAGGCGCGACGGAGGCGGGCGCCGCAGACACCGGCGCGGCGCAGCATGCGCTCGAAATCCTGTTGCGCGAGCTGTCGCTCAAGCAGGCGGTCAAGCTGGCCGCGGAAATCAGCGGCGGCAAGCGCAACGCGCTGTATAAGCTCGCGCTGGAGATGAAAAAGACGGTAAAGGAGTGAAAGATTCCCTCTCCCCCGTTGCCGGGGGAGGGTTAGGGTGAAGAGGTTCACTCATTCACTCGTTCACCATTCACGCCCCACCGGAGAACAACCATGAGCCGAGTCACCATCATCCGTCCCGACGACTGGCATCTGCATTTGCGCGACGCCGGTCATATGCGCGCGGTGCTGCCGGATACTGCGCGGCGCTTTGCGCGCGCGATTGTGATGCCGAATCTGAAGCCGCCAGTGACGACTACCGACTTGGTTCGCGGCTACCGAGAGCGCATATTGTCGGCGTTGCCCGGCGGCATGAAATTCGAGCCGTTGATGACGCTGTACCTGACCGACAACACCACTGGAGATGAGATCCGGCGTGCCAAGCAAAGCGGCATGGTGTATGCCGCCAAGTACTATCCGGCCGGCGCCACCACTAATTCGGACTCGGGCGTCACCGAGCTCATTCAATGCGAGGACGCGCTGGCCGCGATGGAAGAGTGCGGCCTGCCGCTGCTGGTGCACGGCGAGGTCACTTTCGCGAACGTCGATAGCTTCGACCGCGAAAAGATTTTCATCGACCGCGTGCTGGTTCCGGTGCTGCAGAAATTCTCAAGGCTGCGCGTCGTGTTCGAGCACATCACGACCAGGGAGGCGGTGCGTTTTGTGCTTGGTACGCCGCCGCGGGTCGCGGCTACCATCACCGCGCACCATTTGCTGCTCAACCGCAATGCGTTGTTTGCGGGCGGCATCCGGCCCCATCACTACTGCCTGCCGATATTCAAGCGTGAGGAAGATCGCCAGGCGCTGATCCAGGCGGCGGTGAGCGGCAATCCCAAGTTTTTCCTCGGCACCGACAGCGCACCGCNNGCCGGTATCTATACCGCACACGCCGGCATCGAGCTCTATGCCGAAATATTCGGCGCCACCCATGCGCTCGACAAGCTCGAAGGCTTCGCCAGCATCTTCGGCCCGGGTTTCTACGGCCTGCCGCGCAATCAGGACCAGATCACGCTGGTAAAGGAAGCGTGGAACGTGCCAACAGAACTGCCGTTCCACGAGGATACGCTGGTGCCGTTGCGCGCCGGCGGNNAAAAGCCCCGCATTGCACGGGGCTTTTGTCTTGCCACTGTCTGTGGCGATGCTGCAGCGCCGTAGCTACGGCGCGTTCAGGACACTTGCGTGTCGTTTCAGCTCAGGTAGTCTCCATTTTCGTCGCTATATGACCTCCCGCTGCTACAAGAAACCGTCGCACGGTGCGCGAGTCAAACCGCGCATTTAAGATACTATAACTATCCGACCCCGCGCTTTTAAATTAGTTCCAGCATGCCATTATGGGCTGCTGCGGCGCAGAAAATCCAGCAAAAACAACGGCAATAAACGCGTTGCCAGGCACGTGATAAAATTATA
>PLYS01000644.1 GCA_003153455.1 Betaproteobacteria bacterium
ACGGCACGATGAACCGAATCGGTCTAGCCGGATAATTCTGGGCGTACGCGCCCGCTGCAGTTGCGGCAAGAAAAAAAAAGATCGCCATTCGTTGCATTTTCCCCTCCCTGGCTTACGACTGTTTTTTCGCGATTAATTGCTGCCAGTTCCCAGGCAGCCGCACCGGCTTGCTCACCGGCGGACCTTGCACGTGGTTGCTGCAATAGCCTTTCGACTGATTGCGCCCCGGATCGCCCGCCACCACGATGCCGATCCATTCCGGCTTCTGGAACACCGGGATCAGCCGCTCGGGATCGTCCGACTCGTGATAGACCGGTGGCACGATGCCTTGTTTTACCTTGTCAGCCAGACTGAAATCGGTCAACCCGACGTAATACGCGTAACGCTCGGCGTCATGCGCCCGCATCTTCACGTTGTCGTATAAATACTTTCGCAGGTCGTCCTTGCTCCAGCCTTCCTGCGCGAATACCTTGGCGATGCTCGGCCCGAGCAGCAGCAGCGGGTGCCATTTGCCGTAGGCGATGCCGACCGGCGACCAGTACGCGCAACTGCCGCCGATCACCTCGGCCAATATGCGCGCGTGTTCAACCGCCTTCTCGCTGCCGGTGTAAACGGGCGGGCTGATGCCGACCACGCTTTGCACCGTGACGATGTTGTCGCCGGCCTTGAAGCCGCGGTCGGCCGAGAACGGCTGCCAGCCGATCTGCCGGACCGAATCCTCGTCCTCCGCCAGCGCCACCAGGAAGCTCTGGCCAATGCTGCCTTTGTCCCCCGCGCCGGGCGCAAAGCGAAAGCCGGCCATGTTGCGTAACAAAAGCCGCAGGAAACGGCCGACGCTGGTGTTGGCCTGTCGTCCGACCCGCATCACGCTGGCGCCGCAGTTGAAATCGAGATCCTTCACGATCGGCCCGTTGACCACGATCAGCGATTCCCAGCCCGGCGTCGAGCCCGCGTCCTGCATCCGGTATTCCGGATCGGTGACCGCCTCGACCACTGCAATCAGCAGCGGCATGTACTCCGGCCGGCAACCCGCGATCACGCCTGTCACCGCGATGTTCCACACGGTGGCCTCGCGGTTGTCCGGCGGGCAGATGCCGATTACTTCATCCGCTGCACGGTCGGTGTATCCGAGGAAGCGCTCGATGCGGTCGAGCGTCGGCGGAATGATCGGCAGGCCGTCCGACCACTGGTTCGAGTAGAAATGCTCGCCGACCTCATCGAGCGTTCCCCTGAACACGATGTCACGCGGTGCCGGCTCGGGCGGTGCAGCGGGCGTGAGCCTGGCAACGTCGTGCGCGGTGATGCCCTTGACGAGCTGCGGTATCAGTTCGTGCTCGACCTTGCTTTGCAACTGCTCGACGCTATCGGTCATCGGCACGCCGGGATAGTGAGCGATCGGCAGGTCGGGCAGCCCCAGGCCGCGCGCCACCACTTCGGCCTGCTTGAGAAAACCGGTCGATACGATCGAGACGGTCGGATAACCCGCACGCTCGACTGCGGCGCTCGCCCGCAACACGGCGGGCGTGCACGCCCCTCAGGCGCCGACCCCGGAGATGACCGCGTCGCAGCCGTATTGCTTGAGCAGTTCCGGCAGCGCCGCCAGCACCTGCTTCTGGTGCGGGCCGTGCGTGTCGCCGAACTTATCGTACTCGACGAACCTGACGCCCGGATACAGCTTTTGCATCGTCTCGCGGATGATCGGAAAGATCCGCTCGCCGCGGAACACGTGGTCCCAGATCTCGCAAATCGTTTTGCCGCGCAAGTCCGCGATGCGTTCGTTCGGCGCGCGAGTGTCCCAATGCGACCGGCCCAGCGGCCAGACGACTTCATAGACGGGTTCGGACAAAGCGGGTCGTGCGGTCATACGGGTCTCCCCCATTGGTTTGAGTTGATGCCGGGTACTGCAGTGCGATAAAACGCAAATCGGTTTTGAGCATAGCATGGATGCCGAAAATTGCGCTAAACTGGCGCTCCGCGTTGCGGTAACCCCCGTCACGCCCCAGCTCGCTCCACACATGATTACGCGCTACCCATATTGCTCCGCGCGGCGTTGCGGATACCAGCCGCCATGCTGAATCCCGCCGCTGCCGCGCGTCGCGCGATTCCCTCGGTCGACCGGGTGCTCAAGCTCGAGGCGGCGCGCGCGCTGATCGCCGAGTACGGCCGCCCGCTCGTCGTAGAAACCATCCGTGCCATGCTCGATGAGCAGCGCGCACTGCTCAACAGCGATGGCACCGCGTTACTCGATGAAGACCCGCTGTTTGCAGCATGTGCCTTGCGTTTGCGCGCCGCGACCGCAGCGTCGCTGAAGCCGGTATTCAACCTGACGGGCACCGTGCTGCACACCAATCTCGGCCGCGCGCTGCTGCCGCGAGTTGCGGCCGAAGCGGCAGTCGAAACGATGACGCGCGCGGTCAACCTCGAATTCGACCTCGAGGGCGGCACGCGCGGCGAGCGCGACACTCATGTCGAAGCACGGCTCAAACGCCTCACCGGCGCCGAGGCGGCGATCGTAGTCAACAACAATGCGGCAGCGGTCTACTTAGTGCTCAACACGCTCGCGCTGCGCAAGGAAGTGATCGTGTCGCGCGGCGAGTTGATCGAAATCGGCGGCGCGTTCCGCATCCCCGACATCATGGCGCGCGCCGGCTGCCGCCTGCGCGAGGTCGGCACCACCAACCGCACCCACGCCAGGGATTACGCCGGTGCGATCGGTACACGCGCCGCCGCAATCATGAAGGTCCACGCCAGCAATTATGCGATCCAGGGCTTCACCGCCGCGGTTCCAGAACCCGAACTCGCCGCGCTGGCGCACGAACACGGCCTGCCGTTCATCGTCGATCTTGGCAGTGGCATGCTGGTCAACCTCGAAGACTACGGCCTGCCGCACGAACCGACGCCGCGCGAGGCGATCGCCAACGGCGCCGACCTCGTGACCTTCAGCGGCGACAAGCTGCTCGGCGG
>PLYS01000425.1 GCA_003153455.1 Betaproteobacteria bacterium
ACACCGAGGTGCGTTGCAGAAAACCAACTCGCATGCCGCCGCGCTCGAGTATCACCGGCGCGCGCGCCGCATCGCGGTTGGCGCCCGCCCCGGTGTGAGCTATTCCCAATTCGTCCAGGCGCGCAAGCGACGCCTTGATCGCGGCCTCGCCGTAGTTGACGTTGTTGGCAATGCCGACCGCCTGTATCCCGGCGAGCTTCAGCGCTTCACCGGCCGCCGGAGCTGCAAAAAAGCCTTCGTTCTCGACCGCNNGGTTGCTGAACACGAAGCCGGCTGAGCGAAATTCGGCAGCGACGCGCAGGAACGGGACCGAGGGGTCGGTGACGTTCATTAGGTTCACGTCACCGGTGAGCATTATCGTCTGCGGCATGCGGTTTCCTTTATTGCATGTTGCATTCAGTCGAATAGGTGATTATAGCGGGGCTTTTCGATAGGAGTTTGTCGGAGCCGAGTCCGACAAACTCCTGCGCGCTCAGTGCAAATATTCGCGCTGCCATTTCTTGTGGCTCTCGCCATTCACGAGGCGCTCCATTTCCTGGGCCGAGGCAATTTTAGATTTGAGATCGGCGGGAGTGCCGCCGTTGTATAGGTGCGTATAGGTGTCGTNNCGGCCAGATCCTCGCGTTTGACGTCGGGCGCCGCGCCGATGATGATCGGCAGTTTGACGGCTGCGCGGACTGCTTCGAATTCCGCGAGCCTCTTCAGCCCCGTGATAAAGATGGCGTCGACACCTGTCGCTGCGTAGGCCTTGGCGCGCGCGACGGTGCGTTCGGTATCCTCCGCCTTGAGCGCCGCGGTGCGGGCGGCGATCACGAGGGAGGGGTCCCGGCGGGCGTGCATCGCGGCGCGCAATTTGCCGACCATCTCGCCGGTGGAAACAACCTCGAGCGTATCCTCAGGCTGCCCGAAGCGCGCGGGCAGTACCGTGTCTTCGATGGTGAGCGCCGACACACCCGCATGCTCGAGCTCCTGCACGGTGCGCATCACGTTGAGCGCGTTGCCGTATCCATGGTCCGCATCGACGAGCAGGCTGAGCTTGCTTACGCGCATGATGCGCCGGACCTGGTCGGCAAACTCGGTAAGCGTCTGCAGAGTGAGATCGGGCGCCGCCAGCGTCGTGTTCGACGTCACCGATCCCGACAAGATGCCGATTTCGTAGCCGACGGCCTCCGCGACGCGCGCCGACAGCGCGTCAAACACGGTTGCAGGCGACAAACATTCCGTTCCAGCCAGCACCGCACGCAATCGTTCACGCTGGTTACTGTAGTTCATCGCGAGTTCAAATTCGAAGTGCAACTCTGATCGGAAACGAAAATCGATCCACATGATGCCTTGGCAATCACCATCGCACCAGCGTCCCCGCGCCACCGAACGCGCCACGCGCGGCCACGACGACAACGCCTGCGGCGCCGGCGATCGCGGCCAACGCGAGTCCCAGCAACTTCAGTGTATCCAGGATCGAATCGAGGCCGACGCTTTCCATCTCGGTGTTGACCGGGCGCCGCGCGACGAGATTTATCACCACGCGTCCCAAGTTGTCGAGAAGACGGCCGGTCTGACGGAAGCCGTCCCAGACCCCCAATCCGAGCAGACCACCGAAGAACGCGATCCCGACGCGCGCCTGCAGGTCAAGTCTCGTCAGGGTCGGCCACGCCTGTTGCGCGAGCTTGGGCACGCCCACCTTGACCTGTCGCCACAGCACGGAGAGCTTGCTCGGCATCCGGTCTTGTTTGTAGGCGTCCTGCACCGTCGCGAAAATGGCGCCCAGCGCGGTGTCGAGGCCTTCGGTATAATCGCCCTGGACAAATGCCGGTACCAACCGCTCCTCGAGAATGCGGTGCGCGTCAACGTCCGTCAGCGCGCCTTCAAGCCCGTAGCCGACCTCGAGGCGCGCGCTGCGTTCGTTCATGAACACGAACAGAATCGCGCCATTGTCCAATCCCTTGCGGCCCAGGCGCGACCGATCTGCCGTCTCGATCGTGAATTCCTCGATCGATCCCTGCGGCGCGCGAGCGTAGATCGCGACCGCGATCTGGTTCGAGGTTTCCTTCTCGAATCTTGCCAGCGCGGCGTTCAATTGCGCGGCCATGTCGGGCGCGATCAGATGGACCTGGTCGTTGAAGTAGCTCACCAGTGCCGTCGCGGGGGGTACATCGGTGCGTGTTTCCACGGTGGCCGTTGCGGCGGGGCGCGACTGGCTCATGCCGGTGACCGTCAGCCAGAACACGGTGAAGCCTAGCCACACCCAGACCAATTGCGGAACGCCGCCGGCGACCGCGTCCGTGTCGCTCGCGGGCGCTCGCTTCGCAGAGGCTGAACGCCGTGGCGCTCCGCTTCCCGGGAACGCGAGGAAGACCCACGCCAGCACCGCGAACGACACGAGCCACAGCCAGTACGCGGGCAAGCGGGCGAACTCTGGAAAGAAAAACGCGACGCTGCCGTTGATCCCGACCGCGGCGATCAGGAAGATCCTGCAGGCCATCGAGACCCGCGTGTGATTACGCAGGATGGAGGTAAACAGAAAGGCGATGTTGGAAAAAAGCGCCAGTGTGAGGATCGCCACGTGCCAGAAATCGAGGGCCTCGCTGGAACCGGGCTGCGCCCTGCTCCACACGATGGCCTTGCCGAGAACGTAGAGTCCGGACACGCCGCCCGCGCCACGCTGAAAGGAGCCCGCAGGCGCGGGAAACAGAACGCTCGCCAGCAAAAATATCCACGCCGCCCGGAAGAGCGAGCGTCGCGACAGCAGTGCGCTCAGGTCGACCACGTATCGTTCACCGATTCGCCGTTCGTTTGCGCGACTTTACCTGAGGAAGAAATAGGAAAACCAATGCGCCCATTGCCGGCGTCCTGTGCCAATGCAACGCTGCAGTGATGCCGGATCGGTGCTCG
>PLYS01000488.1 GCA_003153455.1 Betaproteobacteria bacterium
TCTACACCGACGGCCGCACCGAGGACGCAAAAATGCGCCTCACCGCCAGCCCCGAGCATTATCTGCGTGGCAGGACCAAGGAAGACTATCTCTCGAAGCTGCCGCCCGAAATCAAGAACGTGCCAATGGTGGTGCTCGTCAACAGCGGCTCGGCGTCGGCCTCCGAAATTGTCGCCGGCGCGCTGCAGGACCACANNGCTCACCACCGCGCGCTATTACACGCCCAACGGCCGCTCGATCCAAGCCAAGGGCATTGTTCCCGATATCACGCTCGATGACGGCACTGCCGGCCGCGCTGATCCCAGCTTCATGCTGCGCGAAGCCGATCTCACCAAGCATCTTACCAATGATCGCGGCGACGACAAGGGGGCCGCCAAAGTCGCGGCGCCGACCACCAACGCGTTCAATTTCACGCCGGCGACGCGCCCGAAAAACGTGGACGAGAAAGACCTCAAACCCGAGCCGGGCGAAATCATCGCCAAGAACGATTACGAGCTTTCGCAGGCAATCGCGTTTCTCAAGAGCCGCGACGCGACCCGCACCAGCGCCAACTAGAACAGCTCACCCCGTCAAAACGCCCGGCCGGAGCCGGGCGTTTTGTTTTACTGCTCGCCAGCGCCGCAGTAAGCTTGTAGCAGATACGCCTCGCGAAAAAATGGACGACAACCAGCTGCTGCGCTATAGCCGGCACATCCTGCTGCCGCAACTCGGCATTGAAGGCCAAGAAAAGTTCCGCCGCTCGCGTGCGCTGATCGTCGGTGCTGGTGGCCTCGGCTCGCCGGTCGCGCTGTACCTGGCTTCCGCCGGCGTCGGCACCTTGACGATCTGCGACGACGACACGGTCGACCTCACCAACCTCCAGCGCCAGATCGTGCATCGCAACGACTCGATCGGCAGCCCCAAGGCTGAATCGGCGCGGCGCACGCTGGCGGCGATCAATCCGGAAGTCACGGTCAACGCGCTTGTCGAGCGTATCGCCGGCGCGCGGCTTGAGCTGCTCGTGCTGGAATCAGACATCGTTCTCGACTGCAGCGACAATTTCACCACGCGCCACGCGATCAACCGTGCCTGCGTCGCGCACCGCAAACCGCTGGTCTCAGGCGCCGGGGTGCGCTTCGACGGGCAGATCGCGGTGTTCGACCTGCGCGATACGCAATCGCCGTGTTATCACTGCCTGTTTCCCGAGCATGGCGACAATGAGGACATGCCCTGCGCAGTGATGGGAGTGTTCGCGCCCCTCACCGGCATCATTGGCTCGATGCAGGCGGCCGAAGCACTGAAGCTGCTGGCAGGCATCGGCGCAAGCCTCGCCGGTCGTCTGCTGCTGCTTGATGCGCTGGCAATGGAATGGCACACGGTGCGGCTCAAGCGCGACCCTGCGTGCGTGGCGTGCGGCACGCGCGGCACGAGCTGAGCCATGCTAAGTCATATCCAGATCGTTGTCGCTTTTCTCTGCGGGCGAGCTGGCTGCCGATGCAGCGGGAACTCCTGCCGCCGCGGCAGCACGCGCCGTAGCGGGAGCAACCGCGGATGGGGTCGCCGCTTTTCCTGACAACAGTTCCTCAAGATCCCTGACGATCTGCTCGACGTTGGGCCCGGCGCGTCCCTGGCAT
Source organism: Betaproteobacteria bacterium (assembly GCA_003153455.1). Lineage (GTDB taxonomy): Bacteria > Pseudomonadota > Gammaproteobacteria > Burkholderiales > SG8-41 > PALSA-1004. The sequence continues at coordinate 1,614 of PLYS01000488.1, forward strand.
TGCAACAGTACGCGCGCCGGGTATTCCTGTAACGACAGCGGCCGGCCGGTGGAGCGGATCCTCGCCACGCTGTCGAGGGCCGGCGCGAGATAAGTGCCCTTGAAGCCGGCTTTCATGCTCTCGATAGCTTCGATCAATGCCTGCTGCGAGCGCGCGATGCCGATCAGGATTTCGGCAAGCTGGTGAGTGGTGAGATTCATGGGACCTCCAAATGGTAAGTGCAATTCATTACGCCAGCAGCGACCGCCATTGCTCGTTCCAGTACTGCAACGGGTCGCGCTTGAAACCGCTTTTCGCAAACTGATGCCAGCGCCCGGTGACGAAACTCATGATCAGGTTGGCGCGCGCGGCGGGGTCCGGCAGCGCCGGCAGCTCGTTCTGGCTCGTGGCGAAACGCAGGGCCTGTTTAAGCGTCGCCTCGACCCGGTCGTGCAGCTGATTGATGCGCAGCTGCAGACGCGCGTTCTCGTGCACCAGCGCATCGCCGATCAGCACGCGCGTCATTCCGCGGTTTTTCTGTGCGAAGCCGAGCAGCATCGCGGTGATCGCCTCGAGCTGCTTGAGGCCGTTTGCCTCCTCGCTGGTGATCTTGTTGATCAGCCCGAACAGCGTCTCTTCGATGAATTCGATCAGGCCCTCGAACATCTGCGCCTTGCTCGCGAAATGCCGGTAGAGCGCGGCTTCCGATACCTCGAGCCTGGCGGCGAGAGCCGCGGTGGTAATTTTTTCCGCCGCCGGCGCTTCCAGCATTTCCGCCAGCGCATGCAGGATCTGTAACTTGCGGTCTCCGCGTTTGGCAACCATCACTCACCTCGTGTCCCGTCCGTGCACCCCAGGCATACAGCGCAGGTGCCACGCCAGACGTGGCAGCTGCAGCAGGTTCCTGATGTTGAAATCGACGTAGCCGGGACTCCTCGCTGCCCGCGCCACCCACACCGTCGACATGCCGAGTTTCTTTGCCGTTTTCAGATTCTCGAGCGTATCTTCAACCATGATGCAGATACCGGCGCGCACCCGGTTCTTGCGGAACAGCTTGAGAAAGCCGTAGCTGTCCGGCTTCGGCCGGTAATCGGTGTGCTCGATAGAGAACACGTCGTCGAACAGATCGGCGATCCCGAGCGCGCCCAGCACCGCAAGTGAATAATGCACCGGGGAATTGGAAAACACCAGTTTGCGGCCAGGCAGCCGCCGTAAGGTCGCGCGCAACCCGGGCTCCCGGACCACCATTTTCTCGAGCTCGGGAAAATGATGGGTAGCCCGCAGGAAATGCCGCGGGTCGGTCGCGTGATGGCGCATCAGTCCGATCAGCGTCGCCCCGTAGCGCTGCCAGTAATGCCGGCGCAATTCGCCTGCAGCGGCCTCGTCGAGCCCGAGGTGCGTCTGCAGATAGGCGGTCATCGCGCGGTTGATGTGCGGAAAGATATGCGGGCTGGCGTTGTGCAGCGTATTGTCGAGATCGAACACCCACACCCGGTTGAACTTCACAAGGAAAGGAACCCGTTTCTGGTTTCAGTTGGCTTCTAACGCTGTCTTAGGAATCTCGAACCCGAAACCTGGAAATTGAAACAAAAAAGCCTAGCGCCGCTTGATCAGCGTGCCGACCCCTTCATTGGTCAGAATTTCCAGCAGCACCGCGTGCTCGACGCGGCCGTCGATGATATGGCACGAGTTGACGCCGTTCTTCACCGCCTCGAGCGCGGAGCCGATTTTCGGCAGCATGCCGCCGGAGATCGTGCCGTCGGCGAACAGATCGTCGATCTCCTTGGCGCTGAGCCCGGTCAGCAGCTTGCCGTTCTTGTCGAGCACTCCCGGCGTGTTGGTAAGCACCAGCAGTTTCTCCGCCTTGAGAATTTCGGCGAGCTTGCCGGCGACCAGATCGGCGTTGATGTTGTACGATTCGCCGTCCTTGCCGACGCCGACCGGCGCGATCACCGGCACGAAATTCTGCGCGGTCAGGACCTGGATCACCTCCGGATCGATCGACTCGACTTCACCGACCTGGCCGATGTCGATCAACTCATCGGGATTGTCCTTGCCGCGCATCATCATCTTGCGCGCGCGGATCAGCGGGCCGTCGGTGCCGGAGAGCCCGACCGCGCGACCGCCGTGCTGGTTGATCAGGTTCACGATGTCGGTGTTGACCCGGCCGCCAAGCACCATCTCGACCACGTCCATGGTTTCGGCATCAGTCACGCGCATGCCCTGGACGAACTCGCCCTTCTTGCCGACTTTCCTGAGCTGGTCGTCGATCTGGGGGCCGCCGCCGTGCACGATCACCGGGTTGATTCCGACCAGCTTCAGCAGCACGATGTCGCTCGCGAAGCTGTGCTTCAGCTTCTCGTCGGTCATCGCATTGCCGCCATACTTGATGACGATGGTCTTGCCGTGGAAGCGCTGGATGTAGGGCAGCGCCTCGGCGAGGATCTTCGCTTTCAGTTCAGCGGTGGTACCGGTCAAAGCCATGTCGTTGTCGGGACTGGAGTAAGTGCAGGTATTCTACACGAGCCCCGGCAACAAAAAAGGCGGCAGCCCTTGCGGCCTGCCGCCTAGCGAACCGCTATGCACCAGGATATTACTGAACCGCAATGCGCTTGACCGCGGCCGGCGCTTTCTTCGGCAGCCTAAGTTCGAGTATGCCGCCGGCATACTTGGCCTGGGTCGCGGTCTCGTCGACGTCCTGATCGAGCGTGAATGCGCGATACACCTTCCCGTAGTAGCTCTCCGAGCACAGCAATTTTTCGCCGTCTTTGATCTCCTTTTCGTTTTTCACTTCGGATCGGGCTTGCGCCCCACCTCTTTACTATGGGTCATGCCCGCAGGATTTCAAGGGAGCGCGCGGGCGCGGCATGCCTTGTGTTGCGGCAGCGCGCGCTGATCGAAGCTCCTGCTAGTGCTGCATGTGGCCACCGGCCGCCGCCGCCCGCACCTCAGCATCAAGCTGTAGCGTTGACTTACCCCCCTTCTGGTCCTGCAGGGTGAGCGTGAGTGGCACGCGCTCGCCCGCTTTCAGCTCGCGCTTGATGTCGATCAGCATCACGTGATAGCCGCCGGGCTTGAGATTCACGGTCTTGTTTGCCGGCAGCTCGAGCTTTTCGAGCGGGCGCATTTTCATCACCCCGCCGTCCATCGTCATCGTGTGCAACTCGGCGTTGCCCGCGACCGGGCTTTCCACGGCGACCAGCGCGGTGCGGGCTTTGGCCGTGATGTCCATGTAGGCGCCGGCAACGCTTTGGCCCGGAACGGTTGCGCGCACCCACGGATTGCTCACGCTGACCGCATCGGCGGCAAGGGCTGCCCCCCCGCTCGATATGATACTGATGAGCGCCGCGACTACTGCACGTGTGCGGCAGATGTGCTTGCTGGTCTGCATTTGAAACTTCCTCTTGAGGTTGCGGTCGATTGAAAGGTGCTTATTGTTTCAATTTACGCGCGGCGGCGCAACAGCGGCTGCATTACGCGCCGCGAGTGCCCCCATGCTCTGGAAAAAACAATCTCCACGCGGCGCCGTGCACCCCTGCCCGCCCCCTTGCTTCGCACGCCGAGTCCGGGGTGCGCTGCTATAATTACGCTTTTTCTGCACCTATGCGCGTTTTATTGCTCCTGCTTTCACTCGGCATCGCCTGCGCATCTCTCGCCCAATCCGCCAATTCGTCCGTGCCGCCGGCGCCTGCGGTCGCCGCCAAGTCCTACCTGCTGCTCGACTTCCATAGCGAGCAGGCGCTGGCGAGCCACAATCCCGGTGAGCGGGTCGAACCCGCCTCGCTCACAAAGCTGATGACGGCATATCTTACGTTCGCAGCGCTCAGGCAGAAGCAAATACAGCCAACACAGACGGTGCCAGTGTCGGAACGCGCATCGAAAGCCGAGGGCTCGCGCATGTTCATCGAGCCGCGCAGGCCGGTCACAGTCGACGAGCTGATGCGCGGCATGATTGTGCAATCAGGTAATGATGCATGCATCGCGCTCGCCGAGCTGATCGCCGGCGGCGAGGAAACATTTGCGCAGCACATGAACCGCGAAGCACAGCGCCTGGGCATGAAAAACACCAATTTTGTCAACGCGACCGGACTGCCGGACTCGCGGCACTATTCGACCGCTTACGATCTGGCGCTGCTCGCGATCGCCATCATTCGCGACTTTCCCGAATATCACCCGCTGTATTCGATGAAGGAATTCCGCTACAACAACATCACGCAGGCCAACCGCAACCGCCTGCTGTGGTCGGACCCTGCGGTCGACGGCATGAAGACGGGCTACACTGAAACCGCGGGCTACTGTCTGATCACATCCGCCCGGCGCGGCGAGCGGCGCCTGATTTCGGTAGTGCTCGGCGCCGCCTCCGAAGCCGCGCGCGCGACGGAAAGCGAGAAGCTGCTCAACTACGGCTTCCAGTTTTATGATAGCGTGAAGCTCTACGAGAAAAACCAGCCGGTAACGAGCCTGCGGGTGTGGAAAGGCAGCGGCGACAGCGTCAAGGTGGGGTTTCTCAACGATCTCTACGTCAGCCTGCCCAAGGGACAGGCCGACAAGCTGAAAGCCGGTCTCGAAAGCCGGCAGCCGCTGTTCGCGCCGATCAGCGCCGGGCAGAAAATCGGCGTAATGAAACTGATGCTCGACGGCAAGCCGTACGCCGAGATTCCGGTGGTCGCGCTCGAAGCGGTCACGCTGGCGGGAATACTCGGGCGCGGCTGGGACTCGATCAGACTGCTGTTCAAATAGACGGGGTTACCATGGCCACAGACATCATTTATCTCAACGGCGAATTCATGCCGCTCGAGGAAGCGCGCATCCCGGTGCTCGACCGCGGCTTTATCTTCGGCGACGGCGTGTATGAAGTGATTCCGGTTTATTCGCGCCACCCGTTCCGGCTGCCGGAGCATCTTCAGCGGCTGCAGCACAGCCTCGACGGCATCCGGCTCGCCAACCCGCTGTCGGATCCGGAGTGGACCAGGCTCACTCACGACATCGTTGCGCGCAACCCGGGCGATGATCAGTCGATTTATTTTCAGATCACCCGCGGCGTCGCCAAGCGCGCCCACGAGTTCCCGCAGAACGTGAAACCGACGGTATTCATGATGAGCAGCCCGCTGGTCACGCCACCGCCGGAACAGGTTGAAAACGGCATCGCCTGCATCACTGCGACCGACTTTCGCTGGCTCAAATGCGACGTCAAATCGGTATCGCTGCTCGGCAACTGTCTGCTCAAGCAAGCTGCCGTTGATGCTGGTGTAATCGAGGTCGTCATGTTCCGCGACGGCTACCTGACCGAAGCCTCGGCGAGCAACGTGTGCGTCGTGCGCAACGGCGTGCTGCTCGCGCCGCCGAAAAATCACCTGATCCTGCCCGGCATCACCTACGACGTAGTGCTCGAGCTCGCCAGTGTGGACAAGATTCCGCTCGAGGTGCGCGAAGTGTCGGAGCAGGAAGTAAGGGCCGCGCAGGAGATCTGGATTACGTCGTCGACCAGGGAAGTGCTGGCGGTGACCGCACTCGACGGCCGCGCCGTCGGCGACGGCAGGCCCGGTGCCATGTTCCGCCGCGTCCACGCGCTGTATCAGGACTTCAAGCAAACGGTGATGCGCCGCGCCGCGTGACCGGCATACCGGCATGCAAGACCCGCCGCTGATCGAATACCCGTGCGAGTTCCCCATCAAGATCATGGGGCATACCCGCGCGGGGTTCGCGCAGGCAATACTCGAAGTGATCAACCGGCATGCGCCCGATTTCAATGGCGCGACGATGGATATGAAAAGCAGCAAGCACGGCAAGTATCTGAGTATCACGTGCGTGATCAACGCGACTTCGCGCGTGCAGCTCGATGCCCTGTATCAGGAACTATGCGACCATCCGATGGTGGTCATGGTGCTGTGAGACGTTCACCCTTCACTGTCCGCAAGCTGGGGCTTGCGGACTACGAACCCACCTGGCGCGCGATGCAGGATTTCACCGCCACGCGCGGCGCGGCGACGCCGGACGAATTGTGGCTGCTGCAACACCCCCCGGTTTACACGCTCGGCATTGCCGGCAAATCCGAGCACCTGCCGCGCATCGACAACGGCATCCCAGTCATCAAAATCGATCGCGGCGGGCAGATCACTTATCACGGCCCCGGCCAGATCGTGGTTTATTTGCTGCTCGACATGCGCCGGCGCGGCTTGAGCGTCCGGCCGTTGGTTAGAATGATGGAACGAGCGGTAATAGACTTGCTCGCCGATTACGGCATGGCGGCGCACGGCCGCAACGAAGCGCCTGGTGTTTATGTCGGCGACGCCAAGATCGCCGCGCTCGGGCTGCGCATCAAGCACGGCTGCTGCTATCATGGACTCGCGCTCAACGCCGACATGGACTTGAGCCCGTTTCATGCGATCAACCCGTGCGGCTATCCGGGCCTAGAGGTCACGCAGACGCGCAATCTCGGTATCATGGACTCGCTCGGCACGCTGGGCGCGAAGCTCGCCGAGCACCTTGTGCTGCGGTTAAATGCCAATGGAACCACGGATGAACACCGATAAACA
>PLYS01000334.1 GCA_003153455.1 Betaproteobacteria bacterium
TCAAGCGGTTCCTTTTTCATCGCAATATCTCCTTCACCACGCGAAATGCATTGCCCCGATAGGGCAGTGCAATCTCAAATACTCCCGATCCGAGTCCTTTCATCCAGATTGTTAGGCCGCAGCACGGCTCGAGCCGGCACATTTTTAATGTAGACCGCCGAAAAACGGTGTCTAGATAGCCCACCGGGAAATTACGGCGTGCTAAGCGGCATCTTCCGCGGCCTGAAAGCCTGCTCGTACGCGTAGGCGTACGACAGCAGCCTGGCTTCTGAATAGTCCAGGCCCAGCAGATCAGCGCCGACGGGGACGCCGAGCGGCGCCGCTGCGGTCGGGGTCGAAAACCCGGCCGGGAAAGTGATCGCCGGGAACCCCGTGCCATTGGAAAGCGTGCCATTGCGCTCGAGCTGGTCGGCGTCGGTGATCAGCGCAACCAGGATCTTCTGCAGCGGATAGAGAATCGCATCGAGGTTCAGGTCCGCGATTTTCTTCGCCACGGCGATCTTCAGTTTCTCCCGATTCAGCGTCCGGTCCTTGTACGCCTGGCTGTTCATGCCGTCTACGACGGCCAGCTCCGCTTCCAGGGTCTTCTGCACCGCGGACTGCTTTGCGGAGACGAGATCGGCAAAATTCCTGACCGGCGCGTTGGGGCCCAGCGTGGCGAAGTAGTTCTCCATCACCGTGCGCGCCTCGTACAGCGACGTCGCGACGATGGGCGACAGCTTGTCGTACTCGGGAAGGTCGAAGCGCACGATCGTGGCGCCGAGCGACTCGAACCGGGCGATGACTCCCTCCATCACCTTGTTGACCTCCTGGTGCCGCTCCGCAGTGCCGAACATATTCGTCATCACGCCGATCCGCGCGCCCTTCAGCGCGTCCTTATTGAGCAGCATCGTGTAGCTCTTCGGGATGCGCCCGTTGCCGAAGGCGGTGATGGGATCGTTCGGGTCGTAGCCGGCCATCACGTCCAGCGTCAACGCCGCGTCCGTCACGGTGCGAGTGATCGGACCGATCTCGTCCTGCGTCAGGCTGTTGGGGATCACGCCTGACCGGCCGACGAGGCCACGGGTCGGGCGTATGCCGACCAGGTTGTTGGCGGACGCGGGCGAGCGTATCGACTGGCCAGTGTCGCTGCCGGTGCCGAGGACACCCATGTTCGTCGCGATCGCAACGCCGGTGCCGCCACTCGAGCCGCCGGGCGTGCGCGTAAGGTCGTAGGGATTGCGCACCTGTCCCCCGAGGCTGCTGATCGACATCCCGCCACGCGCGAACTCCTGCAGGTTCGCTTTCGCCAGTATCAGCGCGCCCGCTTTGCGTATCCGGTCTACCGTGAAGGCGTCGGCCGGCGGCACCGAGTCCTTCATGCTGACATTGCCGCCCGTGGTCGGCATGTCGAAGGTGTTGTAGTTATCCTTCAGGATGACGGGGATGCAGTGCAGCGGGCCGACGCTCGATGGATTTGCCGCGTACTTGCGGTCCATCTCCGCCGCCACCGCCATCGCCTGCGGATTCACCGTGATGATCGCGCGCAGCGCCGGGCCCTTGAGGTTATAGGCCTCGATCCGGTCGAGATAATGCTTCGTCAGTCGCGCGCACGTGAGTTGGCCGCTCGCGAATGCATTGTGTATGCTCGCAATAGTCGCTTCCTGGAAATTGAAACTCGAGTCCATGGGTGTCCGCTCAGTGGTTGCGCAGCCGGCGGCAAGAACAAGGGCCGCGGCCGCGCCGGCCAATGCCAATTTTGTAACGGAGAATCTCAACCGGAAGGAACTGGCGGCGGGAATGTACAGGTTCATGTCATTTAGAGTCCTGTGGGTAGCAAACTAATTTTACCCCTTAGTTTACCCGCTCGATTCCGTGAAGACCCGGAAAAGTTATACTGACCCTGTTTATTCTTCAGACACGAAAAAATCCATGACATCGATCGGCCCGGCGCGACTGGGCAGCCTTGCACTGACGGTGGCGTTGGCCGCCGTCCCGATCGCTGCAGCCGCGGACTATCCGGTGAAGCCGATCCGCATGCTCACGGGTTTTACCGCGGGCGGCGGATCGGACATTGCCGCGCGCAGCATATCAACGAAACTTTCCGAGACATTCGGCCAGAGCGTGGTGGTCGACAACCGCACCGGCGCGACCGGCGCGATCGCGGCGGAAATGACGGCGAAAGCGCAGCCCGATGGGTACACAGTGATGATGCTCGCGGTCGCGCAGTTGGTGGCGAACGCGTTCGAAGACAAGCTCACATACGACGTCGTGCGCGACTACGCGGGTGTGAGCTATGTCTCCCGCAATCCGTATTTGATGGCCGTCTCGCTGGGGCTGCCGGTGCGCTCGGTGCGCGAATTCATCGATCTCGCCAAGTCACAGCCTGGCAGACTCAATTACGGCTCGACCGGCATCGGCGGATCGAACCATGTGGCAACCGAGTTGTTCAATTCCGCTGCCGGAATAAAGGTCGCGCATGTGCCGTACAAAGGTCCGCCGCAGGCGCTTGCCGATCTGGCCGGCGGCCAGGTGCAGCTTGTATTCGCCAGCATTACATCGGGGTTGCCGCTCGCGCGCGCCGGCAAGGTGCGCGTGCTGGGCGTCACATCGCTCACGCGCTCGCGCGCCGCGCCCGAGGTGCCCACAGTCGCGGAAACGCTCCCAGGCCTTGAACTGATCGGCTGGTACGGCGTGGTCGCGCCCAAGCGCACGCCCGCGGCGATCATCAATCGCCTGAGCAGCGCGATTGACGAAGTATTGCATTCGCCCGATGTGAAGGAACGGCTTGCGGCGGACGGATCGGAGACGGTCGGCAGCACGCCTGCCGAATTCGAGCGGCACATCCGCAACGAAGTCGAGCGCTTCAGGAAAGTGATCCGCGAGGCCGGAATCCGGCGGGAGTAGGCAATCCGCTTCGTGCCTCTCACCATCAGTTCGCGACGATGCGCGCCTGCCTGATGACCTGGCTCCACTTGGCTATTTCGCTCTTCTGGAACGCGGCGAATTCCTCAGGCGTGGTCGGGACGGCCTCGGCGCCTTGCGCAGCCAGCGCATCGCGCGCTTCGGGCAACCGCAGAATGGCGACGACGTCCCGATTGATCCTGGCGATCAGGTCGCGCGGAGTTTTCGCAGGAGCGTACAGTCCGAACCAGACATACGATTCAAGCCCCGGGAAGCCCTGCTCCACGGATGTGGGAATTTCCGGCGTGGCAAAGAAACGCTTCGCGGAAAGCAGCGCCAGCGGCTTGAGCTTGCCGCCCTTGACCTGCGCGCTGGTGGTGGCGGTGGACAGAAATGCCGCCTGCACTTCGCCGGTGAACAATGCATTGAGCGAGAAGCCGGTGCCCTTGTAAGGGATGTGATTGAGCTTCGCGCCCGTCACCTGCGCGAACAGTTCACCGGTCAGATGGCTGCTGGTGCCGATTGCCGCCGAGGAGTAGTTGACGCCGTCGGGTTTCGCTTTTGCATAGGCGATGAATCCCTTAAGGTCGTCCGCCGGCACCGATGGCGGCACCACCAGCACGAGTCCCGAGTTGGTCAGCAGCGATACCGGCGCAAAGTCCTTCACCGGATCGAACGGCATGTTCCTGAACAGAAACGGCGCGCTCACCTGGGTGCTGATGCCGCTGACATAGAGCGTATGCCCGTCCGGGGCCGCCTTGGCGACGATTTCGCCGCCGATGATGCCGCCGGCGCCAGCACGATTGTCGACCACCACCTGGTGGCCCCAGCGCTCGCCCAGCTTCTGCCCGATAAATCGCGCGCTCAGGTCCGCCGTGCTGCCGGTCGATCCGGTGATCAGGCGCACCGGACGATTGGGGAATTCCTTCGCTCCATCCGCCGCCCATGTGCCTGCCGCAGCCGCCAGCAAAGCGGCGGCAATGAGGATTTGCCCGCGCGTCACGGAATCACGATTGGTTCTAATAGATCTGGATTCCGGCCTGCGCCGGAATGACGAAAAAGCCAGTCTTGATTGCGTTTTGCATCAAGCTGCTAAGCGCAGACTCCCGCGACTGTGCGCGCTGCGCTTTCGCGGTGCGGCTCGAGTTCGATCAGCATTGTCAATTCGCGCACGTCCCTGAGTTGCTCGAACTTCTCGATCGCTGCATGCAGCTTAACGGCATTGGATTCGGGCAGCACGCGCAGCGCGCAGTTGACGAACTTTTCCTTTAGTAACTCGGGCGGAAGCGGGTTGGCCGAAGTGCGGCCCAACGGCTGATCGACTTTTTGCGCGTGCACCGTGCCGTCGCGCAGCGCGATCTTGACCTCGGCGCCAAAGTGATTGTCGGCGGGAAATTGCGCGGTGGTATAGGGCACCGCGTGAATGCGCGCCATCAACTCGCGAATTCCCGCATCTTTGTAGGCGTCGCTCTCGAAGTGCTCAATCGCGACTTTGCGGGCGGCGAGCGCGCGCGCGAGGCAGTACTGCACGCTGAATTTGGCGTCGAACGTGCTTTGCGGGTCGGGCCGATTGGTGTGTTCGAGCCGGCGCTTGTGGGTCCATGAATCGATTCGTTCCACCTGCTCCGGCCTGAGATCGTGCCGGCGCACCAGCATCAGCATGGCGTCGATTGCCGGATGGGTGCTGCCGCAGCACGGATACTGCTTGATCGCGATGCCGGGCTCGACGATGTCCCACGGCCTGCCCCACGCCGGCAGTATCTTCGCCGCGTCGTAATTGCCGGCGCCGTTGAACACCTCGAAGTAGCCCTGCTTGTGCTCGAATGCGATGGGGCTCGCGGTGTAGCCGTCGCGCGCGAGCAGCGCGGCGAACAGGCCGCTGCGCGCGCAGTGGCCGACGTGCAGCGGCTTCACCATGGTGCCGAAGTTGGATTTGACGCCGGCTGCGAGGGACGTTGCGATCGACAGCGCAGTTGCAGTTTGCTCGTCGGTGAGCCGCAGCAGTTTCGCGCACGCCGCGGCGGCGCCGAACACGCCGATCGTGGTCGTCGGGTGCCAGCCCCGCGTGTACTGATAGAAATTGACGCCGAGTGAAATCTTGCACTCGGTTTCGAATCCCGCGACATAGGCTGCGATAAACTCGCGGCCGCTGGCGCCGGTTTGCTCGGCAAGCGCGAACAGCGCCGGCAGGATCGGCGCCGACGGATGGCCGCCGAGCGTGTTGTTGCAGTCGTCGAAGTCGAGCGCGTGCGAGGCGGTGCCGTTGATCAGCGCCGCATCGAGCACGTTGACGCGCCTGCCGGTGCCGAAGATCAGGCTCGGTCCGGCGGCCGCGGCGAGAACGCCGTTGACGATGCGCGCAGAGGGATCGCTGCTGCCCGCGAGCGTGACGCCGATGGTGTCGAGAATGCCCACCTTGGCCCAGCGTATCGCCTCCGACGGCAAGTCTTCATAGCGCAGCGCGTCGATGCGCGCTGCCAGTTCTGCGGCTATTGTCATTGGCCTGCCCTTTCGAGATCAGCGGCAAGATGCCGCGGGCGCGAGGATTATTTTGTGCGCGGCCACAGCACGCCCTGGCTCCCGGCGACGACCGTGCCGACGCCCTTGTAGACGAATTTCTGCAGG
>PLYS01000151.1 GCA_003153455.1 Betaproteobacteria bacterium
GCCTCCGCAGGGTTTCGAAGAAATAAATAAGCCCGATGCTGAGGGCAACGAAGCCAATCATCAGTCCAAGATATAAGTAGTCCATTGCCTCTTCTCCTAGAACAAAACTTTACCTGGTGGGAATATAAGCGGGGTCGTATAAAAACGACGTATAGAATACGCGCGCTGATATAAAGATCGCGTAAAAATTCCTTTCCCGCGGCCTGCTATTGGCCCGGTGAGATATGCGAAAAATTACCCCGTCATCTTTCGCAAAGAACCTTGTGCGGCATTTCAGTATCTGCGCCGAGACAAGGCGCCGCCTTGACTTTAGTCAAACTGACTGCACGGCTACTCTGGTTGGTGTCACGTTGAGCACCGCCCGAGTACGCGGATCGCCAAAGCGCAGCGCGCTGGCCGTCGACCTCAAGGGGGTGCGCCACCTGATCAAAGGCGTCTTCGCCGATGGCGCAGTCGTGCGAGACGGTTTGGACGGCGAGCAGCCATCGGTTGGCCTTAAAACCGAGGGTGCGAAGCGCGGGCAGGTTGCGCAGGTGCTTGCCGATGCCGAAATCACGGGTATTGTTGATCGTGGTCTCAGTACGCAGTGCCCGGCCTTCCTGGTGGTACTGCTTGATGTGCGAACTCTTGTAATCCACATGTAACGAAGGGATCGCTCCCTCGGCAATCACCCGGGTGCGAAATCGTCCCAGGGTTCGGCAACTGATGCGCCGCTCGAAGGTCAACTGCGCCTGGCTGGGCCGGCCGATATCCAGGGTCTCGCGAATGACCTGTTCGAAGAAGTTGCGTCCCGTCACCGGCCGATCCAACACCTGGGTGAGCGAGAACTCCGCTTTCAGAACCGACACATCGTAGCGATAGCCCGCCAGCCGGTCGGCCGCTGTAAACGGATGCGGCAGTCGGCGCAGCCACTTCCGGAGCAGCGCGTCGATCTTTTCGGCCGACAACGCCTCGCACAGCGCCTGCGCCCGCGCGGGTGCCGCGCAGGAGAGCACTCCGTTGTCCAGCGCCTCGTAGTCAATGCCCTTGTGCTGCAGTTGCCGCTTGAGCCATTCGTGCCCGTTGATGCACAGCTTCGCGTTGTAGGGAAAGTAGCTGCAGAACTTCAGGAAGAACGGGCCGAAATCCCGGTCCACACAGTACACGTAGAAGTGGTTGACCATCGCCGTGGAACGCACCAACCAGAGGTCGCTTGCCCCAGTATTCGCGTTGTGCCTGCGTTCGGTGCGAAACACCGGCGTCTTCTCCTGCGCCTTGCCGATGAACAGCACCCCTTCCTGCGCCGTGAATTTCTTCAAGAAACCCGCAGCCACGTCGTCCTTGCGCTCGCCCTTGCGAAACGGCACCACGGCAATCTCGTGCTCCTCGGCAAAGTGCTGCATCGACTCCACAAAGCGCTTGCTGATCGGGTCCATCAGCACGGTGGAGGCAAACCGGTGCTCATGGTGGAAACGAAGAAATGCGGCTACCCCCGCTTCTCGTTGCAAGCGCGGCACGTGAACATTCAAATACATCCGGTCGATTCCCTCAAGCTCCAGGCTCATGTGCTTGGTCAGAATCTCGGCAACACTTGGTGGTATGCTCATATCCGGTTCCGGTTGGCTCCTGTCCTTCGGGATCAAATGCCTACCGTTAGCCACAGAGGTCACAGAGTTCACAGAGAAAAATCATTAGGTTGTTTATCCTATGCGAATAACCCAACGGGTGAGCATGTGTAGGACCGTAACCGCTTGAACCTCTGTGACCTCTGTGACCTCTGTGGCTCGCTTCTGCGTTTTTTTGGATCAAGGGTTAATGAGGGACATCAGTTCTGCGCCGGCTTATTAACTAAGATTGCCCTGATTCTCCGCGTTAATTCCCCGGCACCGCGCTCAATCCGCGCAACGGCCGCGCGGATATTCCCGACTACCCGGATAACGGTGTCCGTGAGCATGTCCGCTTTGCGCATAGATGCTTTGGCACGCTTACGGTCTCTCTTGCCCAGGCAAACGCCGTCCAATGGATCGACCGCGCCGGTTTCGCCACTCATTTGCTCCAGGATGCATTTCATATCGAAGTCTCCATAGCTCAGGCTGATGCCTACAGGTCAAATATAGGTGCCGCCGTATAAAAACACCGTATAGATTGCGCACGCAGATATAAAATCCGCGTAAAAAAATCAGCCTCACCATCGGCACGCTGGATGGGGCTACCCGCGAGGACGCTATAGGATAATGTTTGAGCATCGGACACTCGCGTCCGCTAGCTCTGGTCGTGAATGACTGGAAGCCCCGGGTGCCAATGTCCTATGAAGTAGCACGAGCCAATGGAGCATCCATGCAATACGAGGACAAACGAGAATAAGCAAGCTCCGGTCCCCGATCGGGCCCAAAGCAGGCACCAATGGTCGTCCAGGGTTCTGCTCAATGCATGAGCTCCTGATTTATGCACATTCGCCGGAGCGGGCTTAGCCAACCATTGACGCATGTCGGGTTGGTCAGTGTTCGTCGCTGGTCGTCGGCGTTTCTGTCATCGCCTCTTGCTCTCCGACATTCGCTAGTTCGTTATGGCCAGATTGGCGCCGGGCAAATCCGCGTGCAGCGCTTTAGGTCTGAAACGCGAACCTTCCCTCGCGGAACAGTTTGAGACAGGCATCGGTGACCGCGGGATCATAGGCGCTGCCGCGGCCGCGCTCGATCTCCTTGAGGGCGAGCTCTATGCCCAGGGACGGACGGTACGGCCGGTGCGAGGACATCGTTTCCACCACGTCCGCCACGGTCATGATGCGCGATTCGAGCAGGATCTGCCCGTCCTTCAGTCCCTGCGGGTAGCCCGAGCCGTCCAGCTTCTCGTGATGCTGGCGGACGATGTCGGCGATGGGCCAGGGAAANNTCATAGCCGGCCTGCGGGTGCGTCTTGATGAGCATGAACTCGATGTCGCTGAGCTTCCCGGGTTTGGTGAGGATTTCCGCGGGAATGTGGATCTTGCCCAGATCGTGGACCGCGGCGGCAAGGTGGATGCCGCGGATTTTCTCCTCCGGCAAGCCCATCTCCCGCGCGATAGCCACCGCCAGCTCGCCGACGCGTCGCTGATGGCCCGCCGTGTAAGGGTCACGCGCGTCGACGGTGTCAGCGATAGCGCGGATGGATTGCTCCAGGCTTTTCTGCAATATCGCCGCGTGATGCTCGTGCTCGTAACCGATACGGTCGCGCTCGGCCCGGGTCCGCAGGGTGACGATGCCGAAGGCCAGATCGTCCGCCGCCTCGGTGAGAAGTTCGACCACGTCGTCGTCGAAGGCGTCCGGCTCCGCGGCATAGATGTTGAGCGCACCAATGACAGCGCCGTCGATACGAAGCGGCAGAGCCAGCGACGAGGCGTAGCCGAATCGTTGCGCACGCTCCCGCCAAGGGGTGTAATCCGGGTCGCCGGCGATGTCGTTCGACGTAACGGGGATGCCCCGGCGTATCGCGGTGCCGGTCGGCCCGCGGCCCGACTCGGTCTCGCTCCAAGTGATCTTGATGCTGCTGAGGAAGTCGGGTTCGGCGCCCCAGGCGGCGACCGGGCGCACGCTCTTGTCTTCGTCGTGCTCGGCATAACCCAGCCAGGCGATGCGGTAGCCGCCAGCCTCCACGATGGCCCGGCACATTTCCTCGAGCAGTTCCTGCTCGCCCGTCGCGCGCAGCAGCGCCCGGTTGCCGGCGGAGAGGACCCGCAGCGCCCGGTTGGCGCGCGCAAGCTTGCGCTCCCTGTCCTCGATCGCGTCGGCCGTTTCATCCAGCGCCTTGGCCAGCCGTCCGAACTCGTCGTCGCCATGCGACAGCGCTGTACGAGCGCCGAGATCCCCGGCGCCAACGCGGGCCGCTACCCGCGACAGGATCAGCAGGGGTCGCAGCACGAACCGGTTGCCGCCCCAGGTCACCAAACCGAGCGTGCCGATGAGCACGGCCAGCATGACGCCAAGGCCGATCAACGCTTCGCGTTGCCCCGGGCCCTCGATCACCGCTTTCGGCACGGCTAGCCACAGGTACATCGGGCCGGACACCGTCTGCAGCAACGGCGCATAGGCGAAGAGCCTCTGCACCCCATCCAGGCCGATGTCGTCTGCCGTGCCTTCGCCGCCTGCGGCCCGAATGCGCTGCAACAGCGGCAGGTGCTCGGCGGTCTTGCCGACCCATCCCTCGGGATCGGGGTGACGCACGGCGACGACGCCATTGCCGTCCACCACCACCAGCCGGGCACCTTCCGGCAGGTCGGTGGCCGCCAGTTCGCGGTCCAGCCAGCCCAAGTCGAGCGCCAGATAAAGGATGCCGGTCACGCGCCCGGCCTGGTCGCGCATGGCCTTGGCGAACACCACGGTAGGCTTGACCACGATCTGCCCGGTGATTACCTCGCTGACGACCATCTCGCGGGACTGAAGGGCAGTCTGGAACCATCGGCTGTCGGCAATGCGGACGCGGCTAACAGCGGGCGCCGCCGCGCACAATAACTCGCCGTCGGGCAGCGTTCGGCCGGCTTGGATGAACTTGGGTTCCTGCTTGATCCGCTCGGAGAGCAACTGCGCGCATGCCTTGGTGGAAGTGCTCGGCCGCATTTCCGGGCTCAGCATCAGTCCGTTCAGGATGGCGTCGGCTTGCGCGGCGATGGACTGCTGCCGGGCGGCGATCAATCTCGTGTGATCGAGAAGGTCCTCCCAAGCAGCGTGGATCCGCTCCTCACGCTGGCTAACGAAGCCCACAGCGAGCAAGCCGATCAATATGGCAAACGCGGCCAACAGCAGAAATATCAAGCGGCCGCGCAGGCCTGACCCGCCCCCCGATGTTAGTGCCATTCTGAACTCAGTAGGGTCAGCTTGCGGCCCAGAGTGTGCAAAATCGCGTGGCCCCAAATTTTCATGATAGCACTCCCCGTAATTTGTCCCGCAAGCGCGCATCGTCCGTGCGAACCCATCACGATCAAAGATGTGGCCGCGCTTTTTTGGACACGAAATTGGGCCGGCATAGGTGGACGAACTGCTCTATCGTAACGGCAGCGATCCCAAAACAAAGGAGCAGAAACCATGAAACAGTCACGCAGGAACCGGTTTCATTGATGCCCTGCTGATGAAGCGCGCGGCGGCCTGCGCTCTTGCGGTCGCAGATTGCAGCGTGCCCCGATCGCGGTTTCTGCGTATGCGGATTGTTCGGCCGCGACGAACTCGCGCTCGAACCGCAATCGCCAAGTTCGTCCGGTTCAGGCACCGCATTGTTTACTTGTTCCTATGCCGATCCCGCAGCCCCGAAATAGCGCAAGCTGTCGGCGAGAAAATGCGGCCCATCGTCTGAGCGTATCATCGTGCCAACCCCTTCGCTCGTGAGCACTTCGAGCAATAGCGCGTTGGGTACGCGACCGTCAATGACGTGGACGGACTTGACGCCATTCCTGACGGCATGAAGCGCTGAGCTGAGTTTCGGCAGCATACCGCCATGAATGGTGCCGTCGGCGAAAAGTCCTTCGATTTCGCTCGCCGTGAGGCCGGTGATCAGCTTGCCGTTCTTGTCGAGAACCCCGGGCGTGTTGGTCATCAGGATCAGCTTTTCCGCATGGAGGGTTTCCGCAAGCCTGCCCGCGACGACGTCGGCATTGATGTTATATGCCTCACCCTCCGGCCCGACTCCGATGGGCATCACGACCGGGATGAAGGCCTTGGAGTGAAGCAGGTCGATGAGCTCGGGATCGATCCGTTCGATATCGCCCACCAGACCGAGATCGGTCCCTTCCTTTTCATTGCCCTCGGGCGGTAACAGCATTTTCTTCGCGTG
>PLYS01000490.1:0-2147 GCA_003153455.1 Betaproteobacteria bacterium
AGGAAATCAATGCCAAGGTGAACCCAGACGCAATCACCAGATTGGTGATCCTGATAACAAGGCTTCTACTTTGTCTTCCTTCGCGTCCTTCGCGTCCTTTGCGGTTCAGCTGTTGGATTTAGCATGAAACTTTCGTTGCGGCACGCAATCGCGGTTGCGGTCGCGTTCGGTTTTGCATATCCGGCAGCGGCGCAGCCCTATCCATCCAAGCCGATCCGATTGATAGTTCCGTTCACGGCAGGCGGTGGAACCGACATTTCCGCGCGCGTCGTCGGCCAGAAACTCTCCGAACGGCTCGGGACGAGTGTCGTAATCGATAACCGCACTGGCGCCGGCGGGATGGTCGGCACCGAAATCGTCGCGAGGGCTGCGCCGGATGGCTACACCCTGGTGCTGGTCAGCAGCAGCCACGCCATCAATCCCAGTCTGCACCGCCGGCTGCCGTACGACTCGATCAGGGATTTCGCTCCGGTCACGCTGGTGGTGCTGTCGCCCGGGGTTCTGGTCGTCCATCCCGCCGTTCCCGCGCGCACGGTGAAGGAATTCGTCGACTGGGTGCGGTCGAAGCCCGGCCAACTCACCTACGGGTCCGCCGGCAACGGCACACCGGTGCATCTTTCGATGGAGTTATTGAAGAGCATCGAGAAGATCGACATCGTGCATGCTCCTTACAAGGGAGCGGCAGCGGCGTTCCCGGATCTTCTCGGCGGCCAGATTGTGGCGATGATCCCGTCCACCGCTTCCGTGCTGCCGCTGGTGAAAGCCGGCAAGCTGCGCGCGCTCGCCGTGACGAGCAGGACGCGCACAGCGGCGGCGCCGGAAGTGCCGACCATGATCGAGTCCGGCGTGCCTGGCTACGAAGCGAGTTCCTGGTATGGGCTGTTGGCGCCCGCGGGGACGCCGCACGCGATCATCGCCCGCCTCAATGCGGAGACGGTGCAGGTGCTGCGCATGGACGACGTGCGCGAACGCCTGATCGGGCAAGCCCTGGATCCGGTCGGCAATACGCCGGAGCAGTTCGCAGCCATGATCGGCGAGGAGATCGCCAAGTGGCGCCGCGTGGTGAGGGCTTCCGGGGCGGGTATCGATTGAAAAGATGACAATACTATTTATACCAATAGCTTGCGCACATTCATAAGCTCAGGTTAAAATACACATATAGCACATATATGTGGAGAAATACCATGCCTCAACTACACTTTTACGTCCCCGCTGATGTTGCGAAGCAAATCAAAGCCCGCGCCGCACAGGCAAAGCTGCCGATTTCCCGCTATGTGGCCGCCTTGGTCAAGCGCGATGTCGGCCAAGGCTGGCCGGAGGATTACTTCGAACGGATATCCGGCGCGGCAGAAGGCGCCACGATAAGGTATGAGCCTTCGGGTCCGCCTGAAGAACGGCTGCCACTGGAATGAAATACTTGCTCGACGCAAACACCTGCATCCAGTTGCTCAATTCCGGCGATGAAGGAGTGACGCGGCGCTACACGGCTTGCCAGCCCGCCGACATCGTTTTGTGCAGCGTGGTCAAAGCGGAGTTGCTTTACGGCGCAAGACGCAGCGCGCGTGTTGAATTCAACTTGAAGCGCCTGGAGTACTTTGCGGCCCCGCTGCAAAGCCTGCCGTTCGATGATCGATGCGTGCACGACTACGGACTGATACGCGCTGATCTGGCGGCGCAAGGCAAGCCCATCGGCGCCAACGACTTGATGATTGCCGCGATCACGCGTGCGCATGACCTGGTACTGGTCACGCACAACACCGGAGAATTCAGCCGGGTGGCGGGGCTGCGGGTCGAGGATTGGGAGAGCGCGCGCTGAGCCTCATGGCACTACGTTGGTAAATGGGGTAACTTTTCCATCAGCCAAAAGNNTTAACAGTATCTCGAATCGCGCCAAGTTCGCTCGAATCCAGCTCGCTACGAAAAAGTTACACTACCCCATTAGATCCTTCGAAGGCTGCGGTCATGGCATCAATCTGCTCATCCCTGAGCGCTGCGTGGCGGAAGTGCGCTCTTTCCTGGGCCCGCCGGCCGCGGCGTGATGCATCGGCCAGGCGATCGGGCGCGCGCATGCCTGCAATGATCTGCTTCAACCGGAGGGCGTCCGTCTGCAGCGCGCTTCTTGCATATCTGCTGACAGGATCCGCGGC
>PLYS01000490.1:2156-17258 GCA_003153455.1 Betaproteobacteria bacterium
GCCGCGCCCGACGGCTACACATTGCTGATGGCCAGCGCAGCGACCTTGTGCATCACGCCAAACCTCTACCCGAAAATTCCGTACGACACACTCAAGGATTTCGCGCCTGTCAGTACCGTGGCGGCGGTTTCTTACGTGCTGGTGGTACATCCGTCGATTCCCGTGAAAACGGTTCAGGAGTTCATCGCGCTGGCCAAAGCCGAACCGGGCCGGCTGCGTTTCGGGTCCGCCGGCAGCGGCTCGGTTACGCACCTTGGCGTCGAGTTGTTCAAGAGCATGGCCGGCGTCGGCCTGCTGCATGTGCCCTATAAAGGAGCGGGACCCGCGATGATCGACCTGATCGGCGGACAGCTCGACTTCATGCTCGACAGCCTGCTCACCTCCACGCCGTTGGTGAAAGCGGGCAAGTTGCGCGTGCTCGCGCAGACCGGTATCCGGCGTTCCGTCGTGTGGCCGGAATTGCCCACCGTTTCTGAAACTGTTTTGCCCGGGTACGAGGTAAGCACCTGGTTCGGCCTGGTCGCTCCCGCCGCAACACCGCGCGGGATTATCGTGAAGTTGAATGGGGCGATAGTAAAGGGCCTGGGTAATACCGAGATGAGGGAGCGGCTGCTCATGCAGGGACTCGAGCCGGTCGGCAATTCGCCCGAGGAGTTCGGCAAACTCATACGCGACGAACTGCCAAAGTGGGCGAGAATAGTAAAAGTATCCGGGGCAAAGGTGGATTGATGCGTCTACTGAATGTTCTAAGCATCTCATCCGTGGCGATCGCTGCCGTAACCGCAGGCAACGCGCTGGCGCAGAGAGACTATCCCGCCAAGCCGATCCGGCTGATCGTGCCCTTCGCGCCCGGCGGCCCGAGCGACGTCCTCGCGCGAACTTTGGCGCAGAAGCTCACCGACCGAGTTGAAGGAGCGCCTGGCGAACGAAGGCGCGGTAGTGGTCGGCAGCACGCCGGGGCAGGCGGCGGCACTCGTGCGGGCCGAACTCGAGCGATGGACCAGGCTCGTCAAGCGGCTGAGGCTAACTGCTGACTAGGAAAAGCAGAAATAGGGACGCGGCACACGCCTGGAAGGATCAAGGCGGGGGATGAAGGGATTGGGCCGTTCTTCTTACTCATTATGCCGACGGCACGCTTACTTCGGCGTTGGTTTTAACGAAGCTCCCACCGGGTGTAGAATTTGAGGCCGAGATATCTCGATCAACGCGCCGCAAGAATTTCATCCTTGAATTTTCCGCCTCGACAGGCAAATTTGCAGGAGTAAAAGCATGGCAAACGCAGTCTCCATTCCGAATTCGGTGAAGGAACTACTGAAGGCAGGCAAAGTGGCGCTCGGCATGAACGTGCGGATCGCGCGTTCGGGCGACATTGCCCGTATCGCGAAGTCGAGCGGGCACGACTTCATCTTCATCGACATTCAACATTCGCTGTTTACGATCGAAACGATAGGGCACATCGCGCAGGTGGCGCTCGGATGCGGTATCGCGCCGCTGGTTCGCGTGCGCAGCTGCGACGATCCGGACACGTCGCTGCTGCTGGATAACGGCGTCACCGGAATCGTATTCCCCGATATCAGCACCGTCGCCGAAGCGAAGCGAGCGGTCAACCGGGCAAAGTTCCCGCCGATCGGCAAGCGCTCGGTCTCGGGCAGCTATCCCATTTTCGATTATCGCGCCGTGGCGATGGCCGACGCGGTGCAGGCGCTGAACGACAACACGCTGGTGGTGTGCATGATCGAAACGCAAGAGGGCCTGCAGAACGTCGAGGAAATCGCCGCGGTCGACGGCATCGACGTGATCCATGTCGGCTCCAACGACTTGCTGGCCGCGATGGGCAGACCCGGTACCTTCGGCAGTCCCGAGCATATCGCCGCGCTGGACCGCGTAATTTCCGTTACGAAAGCGTACGGAAAGATCCCGGGAGTCGGCGGCGACCGCAACATCAATCGCCAGGCCGGGTTCATCCGTAAAGGCGCGCGCTTCATCACCACCAACAGCGATATCGCATTTATCATGGCGGAAGCTTCACGGGTCACGGCAGAACTGCGTAAAGCCCTGGAAGATTGAACCGCAGCGTCCTTCGCGGTTCAAGATTGGGTAGCACTAGACCAAGAAGGGGGAAATGCTGACGCACTTGCTTCGCCGTTACGCTGTTCCGATGGCATGCCTGCTTCTCGCGTTCTTCGCGTGCGCAGCCGCGGCCCAATCCTATCCAGGCAAGCCGGTGCGTATCGTGGTGCCGTTTGCCCCTGGCGGCGGGGTGGACCTGACGGCGCGCATCCTCGCACAGAAACTCACTGAACGCGTCGGGCAATCTTTCATCGTCGAGAACCGCACCGGCGCAAGCGGCATCATCGGCACGGAATTCGTGGCGAAGTCCGCGCCTGACGGGTACACGCTGCTGGTCGGTTCGCAAACCACCCAGGCTGTGGTGCCGGCGATGTACGGCAAGCTCAACTACGATACGGCGCGCGATTTCGCCGCGGTGACCGAGATCGCGACCTCGCCGCTGCTGATTGTCGTGCATCCGTCGCTGCCGGTGAAAGCGGTGAAGGACCTGATCGCGCTCGCCAAAGCGCGCCCCGGACAACTGACGTTCGGCGCGGCTTCAGGAGGCACGCCGCACATGGCTGGAGAATTGTTCAAGCTCGTCGCGCACGTCGACATGCTGTTCGTGCCGTACAAGGGTGAAGGGCCGGCCATCGCCGACGCGATGGGCGGACAGATCTCGATGGTATTTTCGAACCTGCCGGTGGCATTGCCGCAGGCGCAGGGCGGCCGGCTGCGCGCGCTCGCGGTCACGAGTCGGCAGCGCGTGTCTACCGCGCCCGGAATTCCGACGGTCGCCGAATCGGGGTTGCCGGATTACGAGGCGAGCACGTGGTTCGGTTTGTTCGCGCCCGCGGCGACCCCGCGCGACGTTATCGGCAAACTCAACGCCGATGCGGTGAGCGCGCTCAATGTGCCGGAGGTCAAAGAGCGAATGGCGGGGCAGGGTCTGTTCGTGGTCGCCAATACACCCGAGCAGTTCGCGGTTTTTGTGAAGACCGAAATTCCGCGCTGGGCGAAGGTCGTCAAGGATGCGGGCGTCAAGCCGCAGTGAGACGCAACGAGTCGGCGCGCCAGGATGGGGGCTGATCAGTTGAAAGTCATGAATCATTCGTTGCTTTGCGCGCTTGCAGTAACGTTCGGTTTGGCGTGCACGGCGGCGGCGCAGCCCGCTTCGACAGGCTCAGGGCAGGCTTATCCATCCAAGTCGGTACGATTGATCGTTGGTTCCTCGGCGGGCGGCGGCGGGGATACCTTCGCGAGATTGATCAGTCAGGCGCTGACGCTATCCTTGAGCCAGCAAGTCATCGTCGATAATCGCCCGGGCGCTGGCGGGAACATCGGCGCCGAGCTTGTAGCCAAGGCGCCTGCGGATGGTTATACGCTGTTGTTCGCGTTTTCGGGCCATGCCGTCAATCCGAGCCTGTATTCAAAATTGCCGTTTGACACCGTGCGCGATTTTGCGCCAGTCACCATGCTCGCCACGAACGAGAGCGTGCTGGCCGTACATCCGTCGGTGCCGGTGAAATCCGTTACCGACCTGATCACCTTCGCGAAGCGCAACCCCGGCAGGCTCACGATCGGCGCGCTGCCGAGCAGCTCGCAGCATCTGGGAAGCGAGTTCCTGAAGCTGCGTGCCGGCATCGATCTGCTGTTCATTCCCTACAAAGGCAATGGTCCGGCGCTGACCGATGTACTGGGCGGCCAGCTCGACGTGATGTTCAATACGCTCGCGATCACGTTGCCGTTCGTCCAGTCGGGCAAGCTCCGCGCGCTGGCCGTGGCGGGCGACCAGCGCTCGAAATTGGCGCCGGAATTGCCGACGATGAGCGAAGCCGGACTGCCGGGGTTTTCGTTCGCCGGCTGGTATGGAATTCTCGCGCCCGCAGGAACGCCCGATGCGGTAGTCAAGCGTCTCAATCAGGCGCTTGTTGAGGTCGTGAAATCGCCGGCGCTCGTCGAACGTATGTCGGGCATGGGCAACGAGCCGGTCGGCAGCACCTCCGCCGAGTTCGACGCATTCATCAAACACGAAATACCGAAATGGGCGCAGGTGATCAAGGCGGCGAAGATCATGCTTGCGCCGTAACCGGTCCGAAACCGGAGGGCCCATGAAAGTGAGCAGGAAAAAGCAAGTGCTCGACGTCGTCGCGTTGTACCCGGAGGTAAGCCAGATCGGCGACGCGAGGCTCAGGCAGGCGGTGGTTGAGATCTGGCAGGAACTGTGGGCGCAGTCGAAATGGAACGACATCGGCGCGGTGCCGACGTCCGCGGAAATCCCTTATTCCAACCTGCCGCATACGCAGTGCGTGGTGGCCATGGCGCTGAATGTTGCTGATGCGTTCAGGAAATACCACAACATCGAAGTGAACCGCGACTATCTGATCGCGGCGGCGGTGCTGCAGGACGCGAGCAAGGTCGTCGAATATGAGCCCGGCCCCGGCGGCAAGGTCCGGCGCACGCGCATCGGCAAAAGCTATCCGCACGGGTTCTGGTGCGCGCATCTTGCCGTGCAAAAGGGCGTTCCCGATGCGATCAGCCACGTGATGCTGACTCACTCCTCAAGCGCCGCCAAATTTCCGGATACGCTCGAGGGAAAGATCCTGTATTACGTCGATCAGCTCGACGTGATCGGCATCCACAAGGACCGGTGGAAGAAACACCTGATGATTGCGAAGGTGGAGAATTGATATTCGTGAAACCGCCATCATTAAGCCGGAATGAGATCGCCAGGGAGAAACCAATCAACCTGAAGCACGCCGAGCCGAGCGGAGAGAGTCGATGAAATTGTTTGGAACGCCCGCCAGCCTTTATTGAGTTTGAAGTTTTCGCGTGAAGCTCGCGTTTTCATGCGTAGTTGTGATCGCCGGCCCGCTGCTGGTGAGCGGTGCGTTTGCGCAATCCGCTCCGGCGTACCCAGTCAAGCCCGTGCGCTGGGTTGGGGCGTTTGCAGCCGGCGGCCCGGTCGACGGGTTGTCGCGCGCCGTCGCGCAGAAGCTTGCCCAACGCTGGGGCCAGCCGGTCATCATCGACAATCGCAGCGGTGCCGGCGGCACTCTCGGTGCCGACCTCGTCGCGAAGGCGGCGCCCGACGGTCATACCCTGATGACCGGGCATGTCGGCACGCACGCGATCAATGCAGCTCTGTATCGCAAGCTATCGTACGACCCGGTGCGCGACTTTACGCCGATCTCCCTGATCGCTTACATGCCGTTCGTGCTGCTGACGCATCCGGCGGTGCCCGCGAAAAACGCCGGAGAACTGATTGCGCTCGCGAAGGCCCGGCCCGGCCAGCTCAATTACGCGTCGGCCGGAATTGGCGGCCCGACGCATCTGATACCCGAGCTGTTCAAGACCATGGCGCGGATAAACGTCGTGCATGTCTCGTACAAAGGCAATACCGCCGCGCTGACCGATCTGGTTTCCGGGCAGGTGCAGATGATGTTCAGCAATTTGCTCACGTCAATGCCTTTTGTGCGAGTCGGCAAACTGCGCGCGATCGGCATTTCCACCGCGAAGCGCTCGCCGCAGCTGCCGGATCTGCCTGCCATCGCCGAGTCGGGTCCCCCCGGATTCGACGTCACGGCCTGGTATGGGGTGCTGGCGCCCGCGGGATTGCCGGGACCGCTGTTGGAAAGGCTCAACGCCGAAATTGCGCAGACTCTTGGGTTGCCGGAGATGAGGGAACGTTTCGTGCCGCAGGGCATCGACCTCACCTCGAGTACGCCGCAACACTTCGCCGAACTCATCAAGTCCGAACTCCCGAAATGGCGCAAGGTCGTCAATGATGCGGGCGCCGTACCGGAGTAGACGCCTAACCGCTTCTCCACACTTGCGTGCAATGCCCCAAGGCGGGACTTTCGTGCTAATAGAGGGAGTGCCGGTGCGCGGTGCATAATAGCCGGGTGTCTCATTTCCTCTAATAACTCGAAACAATTGCCAACCCTCGTGTCATTGCGTGACGCTCTGCTGCCCCAGCTAATCTGCGGCGAGTTGCGCGTGAAGGATGCAGAGCATTGTATCGAGAGCGTACAATGAGAACAGTGGAAAGAATGAGGATCAAACAATGACCAAGGATAGCCAAGGGCACAAAGCTCGTATCGAGTATCTGCGGGTCGAGAACTACCGCGCGCTCAAGCATGTGGAATTCAAAAACCTTAAGCCGGTAACCGCGCTCTTAGGCCCTAACGGTAGCGGCAAGTCAACGGTCTTCGACGTATTCGCTTTTTTGTCCGAATGCTTCGAGTCGGGGCTTCGACGCGCGTGGGATCGCCGCGGGCGCGCCAAGGAGCTGAAGACCCGAGGCGGCGATGGCCCTGTTGTAATCGAGATTAAGTATCGGGAGCAAGGGTATCCAGTGATCACTTATCACCTTGCCGTTGATGAGCATCGAGGGGCGCCGGTGGTGATCGAGGAATGGCTGCAATGGAAGCGCGGTAGCCACGGTCGACCATTCCGTTTTCTCGACTACCGGGAAGGCCACGGACGGGCGATCAGCGGCGCACTGCCGGACGAGCAGGATACACGCTCGGAAATTCCCCTGAAGGCGCCTGACCTCATCGCGGTGAACGCGCTCGGTCAATTTGCCGATCACCCGCGGGTGGCTGCGCTGCGGGATTTCATCACCGGCTGGTACGTATCGTATTTCTCCGTTGACGAGACGCGTGGCCAGCCGGAAGCCGGGCCGCAGGAACGATTGTCCCGTACCGGCGATAACGTCGCGAATGTCATCCAGTATCTGGCCGAACAACATCCTGAGCGCCTGGAACAGATCTTCAATGTGTTGCGTGCACGTGTACCCAGGGTCGAGCGTGTGTTGGCCGAGGCCATGCCAGACGGGCGTTTGCTGCTTCAGATCAAGGACGCCCCCTTTGATCATCCGGTGTTAGCGAAATTCGCTTCGGATGGCACGCTCAAGATGCTGGCCTATCTCGTGCTGTTGTATGACCCCACCCCGCCGCCGTTCGTTGGTATCGAAGAGCCGGAGAACTTCTTGCATCCACGCCTTCTACCTGAATTGGCAGAAGAGTGCCGTTCCGCGTCGGAACGCTCGCAGTTGCTGGTCACGACGCACTCGCCCTTCTTCGTAAATGCCCTGGCTGCAGATGAGGTACGCGTTCTCTACCGGGACGAGCAAGGCTATACCCAGGCTGTTCGCGCGGCTGATATTACGGGCGTCACGGAATTTATGGACGCGGGCGCTTCTCTCGGCCACCTATGGATGGAGGGACGATTTGGCGTGGGCGACCCGCTAGTGCGTTCCGGCGCCCCGGCAAAACGGGGGAAGGCGAAATGACGATTGAGCATGTTGAGTTGCTCGTTGAAGAGCCCTCCATGGAGGCCGCGCTTCGCAGGCTACTGCCAAAAGTGCTTGGCCATCTGACTTTCGAGGTCTATCCGCACCAGTGCAAGGACGAGCTACTGCTTCGCCTGCCTCAGCGACTTCGTGGTTACAGCCAGCGACGCAAGAGCGACTCGTGGTTCCGCGACCATTGCCGTATCGTCGTCGTGATCGACCGTGACGACGAGAACTGCGCAGAACTCAAGCGGCGCTTGGAAACGATGGCAGAGGACGCCGCACTGGCCACGCGATCGAATGCGAAAGGTAACCTATACACAGTCGCCAACCGCCTTGCGATCGAAGAGTTGGAGGCTTGGTATTTCGGAGACTGGGAAGCCGTGCGGGCAGCCTATCCACGGGTATCTGCAAGTGTGCCAGCGCAGGCAAAGTACCGTCACCCGGATGCGATCGCTGGTGGCACTTGGGAAGCGTTTGAGCGCGTGCTTCAGAAGGCAGGCTATTTCAGCGGCGGGCTGCGCAAGGTCGAAGCAGCACGCACGGTTGCGGTTCATATGGAGCCGTCGCGTAATGCCTCGCCGAGCTTCTGCGCCTTTCGAGACGCCCTGCTGGAAATGGCGGGGGCATAATTCGGAAAGCGTGCGCCAAGATCGCGGTCAGTAAAATAGATTATCCCGCGCAAATGCGGTTATCCGCCGGACAAACAGGAAAAAGCTACACAGACCGTACTTGAACAGGCAGCGTTGTTGAGCGAAGAGTGGGCGACGGCCAGCTGAGCCCATCTCCCAAAATCATGGGCGTCGCGATTGCGATTGCATTCAGGCGGGATCGAGGCCGTTGGCTTTGAACACGCGGGCTGCGGCGGGTGTGGAAAGAAACGCAAGAAACGCCCGCGCCGCGTCCGGTTGCCGCGCATCCGCGAAGACTGCCGCCGTCACCGTGTTGGTGACTTGCAGCTCCTGCGGCAACGGGCCTACGAGCTCGATCCCGGCTACCGCCATGAGTTCGGGAATCTGCTGCACGGCAAGTTCGGCTTCGCCTTTGGCGACAAGTTCGCCGATCAGGCCGCCGGGACGCGTGCGCGCTTTGGCCTTTACCTGCGCCGCGATTCCGAGCCGTTCGGTAAGCCCCGAAAAGTGAATGCCGCTCGCGCCAGCTTCGGTATAAGCAATCGATTTGGCGTCGAGCAACGTGCGCTTGAACGCCTCTACTGAACTGATGTCGGGCTTGGGCGCGCCTGCGCGGACCGCGATGCCGATGCCGCAGCTGGCAAGAGTGCAACGGCTGCCGGCCGCGATCCTGCCTTGTTTCGTCAGCTCGTCGATCGACGGTGCGTTGAGGATGATCGCGTCCGCGGTCGCGCCGTCCCGGATGCTGGTCAGCGCCTGAGTTGCGGTCTCGTAGCTGATCGCGACCTTGTATCCGCTCGCGCGCTCGAACGCCGGGATCAGCTCCTTCATTACCGCATGCGAGCTGTTGGAGCACAACACCTTGATTCCGGCCGCGCCGGTGGCTTGATCCTGATTGGTCATGATTGTCGCTCCACTGGGTGGAAGAAATGAACAGAATTCTGAAACTGAAGCCGCGCAAAGCCCGATAGGTAAAGCGGCGGAGGAATTCCGCGGAGAAACGGTGACGCAGCGCGCCGGCCCCGCGTAATTCAACGGGGCACGGCAAGCGTGCTATTCCGCGCGGATACCGGCCTCCTTCACGACCCGTGCCCATTTAGCGGTCTCCGCCGCGATGAATTTGCCAAACTCCACCGGGGCCATCTGGACCGACTCCGCGCCTTCGGAAGAAAAGCGCTTCTGCGTTTCCGTGGATTTCAGGATTGTCGACGCTTCCTGGTGCAGCCGGTTGATGATGGCGGGCGGCGTGCCGGCCGGCGCGAGGATGCCCCACCAATTGTTCGCTTCGTAGCCGGGCACGCCGGCTTCGGCAATCGTCGGCACCTCCGGCAGGACGGCGGTGCGCTTCAATCCGCCGGTGCCTAATGCCCGCAGCCTGCCGGAGCGTATGAAAGTCAGCGTTTGTATCAGCGAACCCATCGAGACCTGAGTATGGCCCGCGATTACGTCTATCGTCGCGGGGCCGCCGCCCTTGAATTGCACGGCCACGATGTCGACTCCGGCCATGATTCTGAACAGTTCGCTCGAGAGATGCTGGAAGGTGCCGACACCCGCCACGGCATAGTTCAGCTGACCGGGCTTTTGCTTGGCGAGCGCGATGAGTTCTTTTACCGACTTGGCCGGAAGCCCCGGAAAAACGGCGAGCACATTGGGTCCGGTTCCGAGTATGGTGACCGGGGCAAACGACTTGACCGGATCGAACGAGAGTTTGTAGAGCGACGGGTTGAACGCGTATGCAATGGAGATGATGAGCAGCGTGTGGCCGTCAGGTTGCGCTTTGGCAGCGATTTCCGTGCCGATGATGCCGCCCGCGCCGCCGCGGTTGTCCACGACCACCTGCGTACCCAGCCGCTCGGTCAGCTGCATGGCGATCATGCGCCCGACGATGTCGTTGCTGCCGCCCGGAGGGAACGGAATGATCAAGCGGACCGGCTTCGATGGATAAGATTGAGCGACACTGGCAATCGCGAATAGCGAGGTCGCAGCAAACAGCAGGCTCGCCAGCACAACAACACTTCTGTGAGAGCTATGCGTGAACATTGTTTTTTGCTTTTCGGTTTCGATGACGGGCATCAGCTTAACAGATCGGTGACCTGCGTTACATCCTCGATTTGTTCGAGTTTTCGGATCGCCTCGAATGCCTCGTTCGCCGCGTTTTCAGAGACTCGTTGCGACTGGCGGGCGCAATCGATGAATTTGGCGCGCAGATCGCTCCATGAGAGCTCGCGGGCGGGCGAACCGGGCGCCCGCTCTACTCGTATGTGGTCGGAACGGCCGTCGCGCAGCCGCACCTCGACTTCGACCAGGCCGCGGCTGCCGGAGCTGCGGCGCTCGAATTGCGGATCGTTGCCGCGACAGGCGGGATCCTCGGCGACATCGATGCGCTCATAGAGCGACGCGATTTCCTGCCGGCGTACCGCAGCGTCGGTAAAAGTCCACAGCGAGTAATTGCCGTCCAGCACTCCCGCCGCGAGGCAATATTGCAGGCTGAACTTTGCCTCCAATCCCGTTGCCGGCCGCGCATAGGTAAGCACCTGCATGCCGCCCGGAGGCATACGGCATACGACCCTGTCTATCGACGCGACGTCGAAGACAAGCTTCGCGCGTAACGCCAGCAAGCCGTCCATGGCGCGGTGAGACGCGTAGCAGCACGGGAATTTCTTGAGGGCGAGTCCGGGATCCACGATGACGAAAGGCCGGCCCAGCCCGTTCACGGTGACGCCCGCATCCGACTCCGGCACGCCGTAAGTCGAGAAGAAGCCCGCCCGAGCCTCGAGCACATCGGGCGCGGCGGTAAACCCTGAAGCTGCGAGCTGCCAGGCGGTCACGGCGCTGCGGGCGGCGAGGCCGCTGTGGAGCGGNNCGGTGCAGCTTCGACAGCGCGGCGAGAGCGGAAAAGACGGTCAGCGTTCCCGTCGCATGAAAACCGCGATGATAATGGCCCGTGGTCATGCCCAATCCGATCTTGGCGCCGACTTCCACGCCCAGAATGTAGGCCTCGATGAACGCGCGTCCGTGCACGCGCTGTCCATGCAGGCTGGCCAGCATCGCGGGCACTATGACGGCGCTTGGATGGGCGGGCATCATGGATAAAACGTCGTCATAGTCGAGTGCAGCCCCGAAGGTGCCGTTGACGAGCGCCGCCGTCTCGGGCGCGGCGGTGATACCCGTGCCCAGGATGGGAATCGCCCCTGATGCATGGGCCGCGCCGAGGTAGCGATGCAATGGCTCCGCCACCTCGGAACCCGCTCCCGCGACGATGGCGGCGAAGGTATCGGCGATGGCTTTTTTAGCCTTCTCCTCGCTTTCCGGCGGGAAGTCGCGCGTCGACGTATTGGCAATAAAAGCCGCGATAGCCGCAGTGGCGCCCATGAATTCACCCGTCGTTCGACTGTATAGTTCCAATGATACCGCTTGCTCCGGACGACACGCATAGCGGAATAGCCGGCGCGCTTGACTTCGTGCCGGGGATCGGTATACGATACAGACAATATGTCGACAGATATACGAATCTGTCGATTATTGGACTGCGATGACCCCACTCAAAACGAACGCGGCCAGGCACTCGCTCTCGGAGGAAACGTACAGCGAAATCAGGCAGGCGCTGATCACGGGCGCGTTCCAGCCGGGTCAGCGTCTGAGCGAGCCCGAACTCGCGCTGCGTTTCCGCACTAGCCGCAGCCCGATTCGCGAAGCGCTGGTCCGTCTCGAGCATGAAGGCTTCGTCGAGCGCACGCCGAATGCGCGCATCCGTGTTGTCGGGCTCGACATCGACGATCTCGCCCAACTCTACGTGCTGCGCGCCAATGTCGAAGGCCTGGCGGCGCGGCTTGCCGCGCCGCGCCTGCGCACCATCGACCTCGAACACATGACCGGCACCGTCGATGAAATGGAGCGCTGCGTGAAAAAGCGCAATGCGGCAGGCGCCATCGCAGCGGGACAGGACTTCCACGACGTCATCATGCGCGAGTGCGGCAACCGCCCGCTGGTCCAGGTGCTGGACGGCCTGCGCGCCCGCATCAGCCGCTTCCGCGCGCTCGTCGCCTCGTTCAGCGAATACGACCCGGAACGCGTCAGCGAGCACCGGCGCATCCTGAAAGCGCTCTACCAGCGCAAGCCTCAAGCGGCGGAGCTCGAGATGATCAGGCACGTCAATCGTTCTGCCGACGTGCTCATCGCGAGACTGCGCCGGCAGCCACCCAAGTAATTCCACTATTTACTTCACTCAGCGAAAGGCTTTGCCGTGAAAATCACCGATATTGAAACGATTGCGCTCAGCATCCCGCATCCCCCCGGTCACGTCTGGGTCAAGGGCGAAATCAGCGCGACTGGTTGGGACCTTCTCATCGTCCGCATCCATACCGACGAAGGCATCAGCGGCATTGGCGAGGCCTATCACCTCAAGAACCCGTGGGCGGTCGTCGCCACCATCGAAAAAAGCCTGAAGCCGCTAATCATCGGCAAGGACCCCCTGGATACCGAACAGCTATGGGCGCAGATGTTCATCCGCACCGTGCAACTGGGCTCGGCCGCCATCGCCGCCATCGCCGGCATCGACACCGCGCTATGGGACATCAAGGGCAAGGCAGCGGACCTGCCGGTCTACAA
Organism: Betaproteobacteria bacterium; assembly: GCA_003153455.1. GTDB lineage: Bacteria > Pseudomonadota > Gammaproteobacteria > Burkholderiales > SG8-41 > PALSA-1004. The sequence goes on from PLYS01000490.1 coordinate 14,742, forward strand.
GCTGCTCGGCGGCGCCAACATCAAGGAAATTCCACTCTACACGGGCGGCCACGTCCTCGGCTACCGCCAACTCGACAACCTCGGCGACCTGGTGAATGAAGCCGAGCGCTATGTGAAGAAGGGGTTCAAAGCGCTGAAGATGCGCGGCGGGCGCGGGCATCCCGAGCGCGGCGATATTGAATCGGCGAAGGCGCTGCGCAAGGCGTTCGGCAATGACATCGAGCTGCTGGTCGACGTGAATTCCGAGTACGGCGATTACACGACCTCGATCCGCATGGCGCGCGAATTCGAGCCCCTCAACCTGTATTGGCTGGAAGACCCGTTTCGCTTCACGATCGCCTATCACAATGAAGAGACCGCACGCCTCGCGCGTGAATCGAAAATCCCGATCGCCACCGGCGGCAACATTTATGGCCGCTCGTCCGTCAAGCGCATCATCGAGCACGGCGGCGTCAACTACGTGATGGCCAATGTGTCCAAGGCCGGGGGCTTGACCGAGACGCGCAAAATCATCACCCTGATCGAAACCTGGAACCTCAAGTACTCGCCGCATTGCGACGGCGGCCTGAATGCGCTCGGGAATTTCCACCTATTCGCCTCCGCGCCGGAGCAGGTCACCGCCAACGTATTTCACGAGTTCGATCCGGTCTATCCGTACGACAAACTGTTGACGCATCCGCCGGAAATCAGGAACGGCAAGGCCGTGGTGCCCGAGCGGCCGGGGCTGGGCTCCGATCTGCTGGACGGACTCCAGGAGAAGTATCCGTTCCAGGGCGACACGTGGTTCATCCATAACCGCAAGGAAACGGCCCCACGCAAGAAGAAATAGGCCGCGCGCCGCACGAGGAGTTTCAATGGCAATCAGGAAAATGGAAGCAGTGCCCTTCGCCATCCGCGAGCCGACCGAACGCGAGCTCGCTTATGGCAAGATCGCGGTGCGCCGCAACGTGCTGGTGTTCATCGAAGACGACAGCGGCAAGCGTGGCATGTCGGAGGTCACGCCCATCCCGTTTCGCTGGGGCTGCGAGGAAACGGTCGAAAGCGTCGTGGCGGCAGTCAACAGCTACATCGCCCCGCTGCTCATCGGCGAGGACCCTACCCGCATCAACGCGCTGCTCGACCGCATCGCCAGCCGCGTGGGTGAGATCCCCTACACCCGTTCGGGCGTGTGCGACGCGCTCTACGATCTGTGCGGCAATCTCGCCGGCGTACCGGTGCACCGCCTGCTCGGCGGCATGCAGCATGCGACGCTCGACGCGAGCTGGAGCATCGCGTTCAAGAGTGAAAAAGAAATGGCGGCGGAAGCGGCGTGGGCCGTCAAGCAGGGCTTCAAGTGGGTCAAGATCAAGATCGGCTCCAGGAATCCCGCGCAGGACATCCGCAACGTCGCGGCCGTGCGCGAGGCCGTCGGCCCGGACCAATGGATCCACGTCGATGCGAACGCCGGATACTCGTATCTCGATGCCGTTCACGTGCTGCCCGAGATCGATCGGTTTCGTCCGCGCCTGATCGAGCAGCCGGTGGCGGGCTGGGACCTGGACGGCATGTGCAAGCTGCGGCGGAAACTGCGCTCACCGCTCATGGCAGACGAGAGCGTGCGTTCGTATCGCGATATGCAGGAAGTGATCCGGCGCGGCGCGGCCGATGCCGTGCTGATGAAGCTCAACAAACACGGCGGCATCCGCGAGGCGCAGAAAATCGCCGACCTTGCGCAATCAGCCAACATTGCGATCTACCCCGGCATCCATTTCGCCACCAGCATAGGCGTGGCGGCGCACGCACAGTTCTATTGCACCCTCGCGCACCCCACTCCCGGCGATTTTCACCAGGGCACTCTGCTCTACGAACACGATCTCGTCACATCGCCGATCAAGGCGGTGAATGGCGAAGTGACCGTGCTGACGACGCCGGGCATGGGCGTGACGCTCGACGCAGCGATGTTCGCGAAAGCACGTGTCGATCGCCCGCAGAAAGGCGCGATGGCATAACGGCGGGCGGGGCCGCGCGCGCCAGCGCCCGCCGCGGCGTTTTAGCAGTCAGGGTGTTCCCGCGAGGAGGAAACAACCATGCGTTCAGTGCAGGTGCAGATGTGCTTCATTGCCGCAGCAACCGCTGCAGGGCTGCTCGCGGCTACGCCGGGCGCGTTGGCGCAGCCGTATCCCAATCGGCCGGTGCGGATGATCGTGCCCTTTCCGCCAGCCGGATCCACCGACATCGTCGCACGCGTCGTCGCGCAGAAGCTGAGCGAGCGGCTCGGCCAGCAGGTCGTCGTCGACAACCGCGGCGGCGCCGGCGGACTGGTTGCCACCGAAATCGTCGCGCACTCGGTGGGCGACGGTTACACGCTGCTTTTTGCCTCGATTCCTCACGTGATCAATCCTTTCCTCTACAAGAAGGTCGACTACGATCCGATCAAGGATTTCGATGCGGTGGTGCAGTTTGTGGCGGCGCCGCTGCTGCTGGCGGTGAACGTGAACGTGCCCGCGAAATCGGTCAAGGAATTCATCGCGCTCGCCA
>PLYS01000473.1 GCA_003153455.1 Betaproteobacteria bacterium
ACCACCTGGCGGTCGAAGCGGCCCGGACGCATCAATGCGGGATCGAGCACGTCTGGACGGTTGGTCGCTGCGATTACGATCACGCCGGCGGTGCCCTCGAACCCATCCATCTCGACCAGCAACGCGTTCAGCGTCTGTTCGCGCTCGTCGTGTCCGCCACNNACGCCGACGAACATTTCGACGAAGTCGGAGCCGGAAATGCTGAAGAACGGCACTTTGGCTTCACCCGCAATCGCACGCGCGAGCAGCGTTTTGCCGGTGCCAGGATTGCCAACCAGCAAGACGCCCTTCGGAATGCGGCCACCCAATTTCTGGAACTTGCCGGGGTCGCGCAGAAACTCGACCAGTTCGGCGACTTCCTCTTTCGCTTCTTCGCACCCGGCGACGTCGCCGAACGTGACGCTGTTATTGTTTTCATCCATCATCCGTGCGCGGCTCTTGCCGAACGAGAACGCGCCTCCGCGTCCGCCGCCCTGCATCTGGCGCATGAAGAAAATCCAGATGCCGATCAGCAGCAGCATCGGAAACCACGAAATGAAGATATTCATCAGGAACGAAGGCTCTTCCTCGGGCTTGGCATCAACTTTGACGCCATACTTGAGCAGATCGCTCACCATCCACAGGTCGCCGAGCGTACCCGGGCTGAAGGTCACGTACTTGCGCTCGTCGATCGACTGCCAGCGCACGGTGCGGCCCTCGACCAGCGCCGACTTGACGCGGCCCTGCTTCACTTCTTCCATGAACTGCGAGTACGGAATGATGCTTTGCGCGGCTTGGCGGCTGCTGAATTGGTTAAAAACAGTCATCAGCACCAGCGCAATGACCAGCCAGATTGCCACATTCTTAATCAGGTTGTTCAACTTCGCTCCTCGTAACTACAACACGTAACTCTGCTAATGTTAAACTCTTTTCGCTCCAAGGGTTAGTTCACCCGGCGCGTGCCGGCGCCGTGTTCAACCATCCTCGCCGCCTGTATGACCTTTGCCGAGCAAATACAACTCGCTGCTGCGGCCACGCGAAGCTTCCGGCTTCCGCGTGACGACACTCTTGAACTGGGTGCGCATCTGGCGCAAAAATTCCTCAAATCCAGAGCCCTGGAACACTTTGACCAAGAGATTGCCGCCGTGTTTCAGGTGTTTCGCAGTGAATTCGAGCGCGAGTTCAGCCAGGTGCATCACACGCGCCTGGTCGCTCATCGCAATACCGCTGATATTGGGTGACATATCGCTTAAAACAAGATCGATTGTGCGGCCGGCAAGCGCCGCTGCGAGCGCAGCAACCACGGCGTCCTCGCGGAAATCGCCCTGCAGAAATGTGACCCCGGGCAACGGCTCCATTTCCAGGAGATCGAGCGCGAGGACCAGACCGCGCGGCCCAACCTGTGCCCGCGCCACCTGCGACCAGCCGCCCGGCGCCGCGCCGAGATCGACCACTACCATCCCCAGCTTGAGCAGCTTGTCGCGCGCGACGATTTCAAGCAGCTTGTAGGCCGCGCGCGAGCGGTAGCCTTCGCTTTTCGCGCGCTGCACGTACACGTCGTTGACGTGTTCCCTCATCCATTGCTTGCTGGTCTTGCTGCGTTTCATCGGTTAGGATGCCGCCATGATCCTCGAACTGACTTCAGTACAGCGCCGAGCGCTGTGCGCCCGTGCCCACGGACTGCATCCGGTGGTGATGATAGGCGGAGATGCCGGCCTGAGCACTGCCGTGCTCAACGAAATCAACAAAAATCTTGCGAGCCATGAACTGATCAAGATCCGCGTGTTTTCGGACGAGCATGCGGTGCGCGCTCAATGGCTCAGCGAAATCTGCTCGACGCTCCATGCGGCGCCAGTGCAGCACATCGGCAAAATTCTCGTCGTATACCGTCCGCCGCCTGAAGACAACGTCAAAGCGCACCACCACAACGCAGCCGCCCCCAAACGCAAGCCGCCGCGCCGCATCAAGCGCAGTTTTCAACGCTGAGCGCAGCGCGCCTCAGCGTTGAAAGCGTGAAGCGCCAGGCGAAAGACGCGTTTTGCTTTGACGCGCCTCCCTCCTCTCGCCTCTCCCAGCGCTAACGCGGATCACGCCCCTGCCGCCATACCAACAACACGCCAAGTACGCTCTGAATCAAATAAAGCACACTGGCGACCCCGTGCCAGGTCGCAAAGCGGTCGCGAAACAGGCTCTCCATTACCTCTCTCGGCAATGCCTGGTGCTTGAGGCCCGCGAGTATCGGCTGCACGCCGAACTCCCCGCTGAGCGTCAATAACAGCATGACCAGCACGATCCAGAAAATGCCATGTTGAAAGCACCTGCCGCCAAACCACACGATGCGATACAGCATCACGTAGATCGCGCAACCGATGCCGACGTACGCGATCAGAGTGAACAACTTGCCGGCAAGAGCACCGGCGAGCACGCGATCAGAAAGAGTGTAGAACAGCGTCGGCGCAACGATGTAGCCGATCGTCCACAGGCCGCCGATCCAGAGGGTGATGGCGATGGCGTAGAGGGCGTCGGCGAGGGATTTCATAAGCGATGAGAAAATGAACGAATGAACGAGTGAACGAGTGAATCCCCCTCTCTCCAGCCCTCTCCCCCAGTGATGGGGGAGAGGGAGTTTTTTCGCTTCTTCACTTCTTCACTCCTTCACTCGTTCACTCAGATGTATTTGACATCGAGAATCTCGTACTCACGCACGCCGCCCGGCGCCATGACTTCGGCGACGTCGCCCCCATACTTGCCGATCAGCGCTCGGGCGATCGGCGAGCTGATTGAAATTTTTCCCTGCTTGATGTCGGCCTCATCGTCACCGACGATCTGATAGGCAACCACCTCGCCGTTTGCCATGTCCTCGAGCTCGACGGTGGCGCCGAACACGCAACGGCCGTCGCTGTCGAGCAGCGCCGGATTGATGATCTGGGCGTTGGAGAGCTTGCTTTCGATCTCGGCGATGCGGCCCTCGACAAAACTCTGGCGCTCCTTGGCGGCCGCATATTCGGCGTTTTCAGAGAGGTCGCCATGGGCGCGCGCCTCGGCGATCGCCGCGATGATCGCCGGACGTTGCACGGTCTTGAGCTCGTGCAGCTCAGCGCGAAGTTTCTCCGCGCCAAAGATCGTCACTGGAACTTTGCTCATATTCGCGCGCTGATCAGTGAACTGCTCCGGAAATACGCAAGTGTAAACCTTGCACATCGTACGCTTTCAGTTCGCGCGACTGCTGCATGCCGGTACATGCGGCGCGCGCGCCGGCGACGGTCGTGTAGAGCGCGATGCGCCCCTGCAGCGCGGCGCGGCGGATCGCGTACGAGTCGCGCACCGCGGTGTGCTTGTCCGCGGCAGTGTTGAGAATCAGCACGATCTCACCGTTCTTGATCATATCGAGAACGTGCGGCCGCCCTTCGGCGACCTTGTTGACCGGCGTCACCGGCAGCCCGGCAGCGGCGAGCGCCGCCGCGGTACCGCGCGTTGCCACCAGCGTGAAGCCGAGCGCAGCGAGCGAGCGCCCGACTTCGATCGCGCGCGGCTTGTCGGCATTGCGCACGCTGATGAAAACCTTGCCCGAGATCGGCAGCTTCTCGCCCGCCGCAAGCTGCGACTTGATGAACGCCTCGGCGAAAGTCGCGCCGACGCCCATCACCTCGCCGGTTGACTTCATTTCCGGCCCGAGCAGCGTGTCGGCACCGGGGAATTTGATGAACGGGAATACCGCTTCCTTGACCGAGTAGTACGGCGGGACTACTTCCTCGCCGACGTTCTGCTCAGCGAGTGTCTTGCCGACCATGCAGCGCGCGGCAATCTTGGCAAGCGGCATTCCGGTCGCTTTCGACACGAAAGGCACGGTGCGTGACGCGCGCGGGTTCACTTCGATCACGAAAATCGTGTCGTCCTGCTCATTTTTCTGAATAGCGAACTGCACGTTCATCAATCCCACCACCTTGAGCGCGTGCGCCATCGCGATCGTCTGCTGGCGCAGCTCCTGCTGGGTCGCCTGCGACAGGCTGAATGGCGGCAGCGAGCATGCCGAATCGCCCGAATGCACGCCCGCCTGCTCGATGTGCTCCATGATGCCGCCGATCAGCACCTGTTTGCCGTCGCAGATTGCATCGACGTCGACTTCGATCGCATCGTTGAGAAAGCGGTCGAGCAGCACCGGTGAGTCGTTCGACACCTTGACCGCCTCGCGCATGTAACGCTCGAGATCGGCCTGCTTATACACGATTTCCATCGCCCGGCCGCCGAGCACGTAGCTCGGCCGCACCACCAGCGGATAGCCGATCTCTTCGGCCAGCGCGAGCGCCTTGTGCGCGCTCCTTGCGGTACGGTTTGCAGGCTGCTTGAGCTTCAACTTGTGCAGCAGCTTCTGGAAACGCTCGCGGTCTTCCGCGATGTCGATCGAATCCGGCGTGGTGCCGATGATCGGCACGCCGTTGGCCTCGAGATCGCGCGCGAGCTTGAGCGGCGTCTGCCCGCCGTACTGCACGATCACGCCGTACGGCTTTTCGACGTTGCAGATTTCAAGCACGTCCTCCAGCGTCAGCGGCTCGAA
>PLYS01000365.1 GCA_003153455.1 Betaproteobacteria bacterium
TGCACAGGCGTTGCTGCTGGCCCCCCGACAGACTGTTGCCACTCTGGTTGAGCTTGTCCTTGACCTCTTTCCACAGCGCAGCCTTGGTCAACGCCCATTCGACGCGGTCGTCCATTTCACCACGCCTCAGGCCCTCGTACAGGCGCACGCCAAAAGCAATGTTGTCATAAATCGACATCGGGAACGGCGTCGNNCTTGCCGCATCCCGACGGCCCGATGAATGCAGTCACCTTGTTGGCCGGGATGTCCATCGATACGTTCTTGATCGCCTGGTACTTGCCGTAATAAAAGTTCAGGCCATTGACCTTCAGCTTTGGATTGGTAATCTGCAGTTCTTCGCTCATGGGTCGAGTCCAGTGACAAGGACGTTTTCAGTTGCCGCGCCGAAACAGCGTGCGCGCCAGAATGTTGAGCCCAAGCACGCTGAGCGTGATCAGGATAGCGCCGCCCCACGCGAGGCGATGCCAGTCGTCGTACGGGCTCATTGCGAATTGGAAAATGACCACCGGCAAGTTAGCCATGGCATTGTTCATGTTCAAGGACCAAAACTGGTTGTTGAGCGCGGTAAACAGCAGCGGCGCGGTTTCNNGTTTCGCCGCTGATGCGCGCAACCGCGAGCAGGATGCCGGTGATGATGCCGGCGCGTGCGGCGCGATAGGAAACGAATACGATCATCTTCCAGGTTGGAGCGCCCAGAGCGACTGCCGCTTCGCGCAGACTGTCAGGAACGAGTTTGAGCATGTCGTCGGTGGTGCGTACCACCACGGGTATCACGATCAGTGCCAGGGCCAGGGCGCCGCCCCACCCCGAGAAATGCCCAACCTGCATGACATAGATCGAATAAACGAACAGGCCGATCACGATCGACGGCGCGGACAGCAGAATGTCGTTGATGAAACGCGTCGCCGGTGCCAGCCAGCCGCGGCGCCCGTATTCTGCCAGATAGGTGCCAGCCAGGATGCCGATAGGTGTACCTATCAGTGTTCCCATCACAGCCATCATCAAACTCCCGACGATGGCGTTGAGCAGCCCCCCATTGCTGCCGGGAGGCGGGGTATTTTGCGTGAACAGCGTCGGGCCTAATGCATTAAAGCCCTCGTATAGCAACGTAATCAATATCCACGCCAGCCAGAACAAGCCGAACAATAGTGTGAGGCCGGAGATGAACAACATTACTGCATTGACCCTACGCCTGCGAACATAAATCTTGTTTCCCATAAGCGCTATCAGCTTTTCCGGCCTTCCTGTTTGGCAAGCTGCAGCAGCAACACCTTGGAAAACGCGAGCACGATGGTGGTGATCAGAAACAGGATCAGTCCGAGTTCGATCAACGCTGGAGCATAGAGGTCACCAACCGCTTCGGTGAATTCATTGGCAAGTGACGATGCAATGGTATTGCCGGGCGCAAACAGCGATGCGCCCAAACGTTGAGTGTTGCCAATGACGAATGTCACTGCCATGGTCTCGCCGAGCGCGCGGCCAAGACCGAGCATGATCCCGCCGACGACACCGATTTTGGTGTAGGGCAGCACCACTTTCCATGCCACTTCCCAGGTTGTCGCGCCGAGCCCGTACGCCGATTCCTTGAGCATGGGCGGGACCAACTCGAACACATCGCGCATCACCGCCGTGATGAACGGGATCACCATCACCGCCAGAATGATGCCTGCGGTCAGCATGCCGATGCCTAGCGGCGGACCTTTGAATAGCGCGCCAACAATCGGCAGCGAACCAAATGATTTGATAAGTGGCGGTTGCACGTATTCGGCGAACAACGGGGCGAACACGAACAGCCCCCACATGCCATAGATGATGCTCGGGATCGCCGCGAGTAATTCGATCGCGGTCCCGAGCGGGCGCTTGAGCCAGGTGGGCGAGAGTTCGGTCAGGAACAACGCGATGCCGAAGCTCACAGGGATACCGATGATCATCGCGATCGCGGAAGTCATCAACGTGCCATAGATCGGCACCAATGCACCGAATCTCTCCTTAACTGGATCCCATTCGGCGCTAACTATGAAATCAAATCCAAATTTCCGAATCGCGGGTTCACCATGAATGAACAGCGAGATCAGGATCGCGATAAGGATCGAGAAAACGAGGAACGCAACGCACCGCGTCAAATTCTTGAAAAATGGGTCCATCCAGGGCATCCGCTTGGTGGGACTTGGACCTCCATTATATGTTGTTGGTATGCTAACCTCGAACGGATGCGCGAAAACCGCTGTGTCTTCGTGGGGGGGCATGTCTTTGGCCTAAAAAAAACGAGGGGCCGTAGTGACCCCTCGATTCCTGAAACAATTCAGATCAACTTCGGTTTATTCAATATCAATAAACGGATTTGCCGGAGGAATCTTTGATCTGCTGTTTCCAAATGTCCTTGATTTGCTTGGTGACATTACCCGGGAGGGGAACGTAATCAAGGGTCGCGGCAAGCTTGTCGCCGTCGCTGGTGTAGGCCCAATCGAAGAATTTCAGGACTTCTTTCGCATTCTCCGGCTTGGCCTGAACCTTGTACATCAGGATGAAAGTGGCGCCGCTGATAGGCCACGCATTTTTACCGGGCTGGTCCGTGAGGATCAAGTACATGCCTGGCGCCTTGGCCCAATCCGCTCCCGCCGCGGCAGCCTTGAAACTTTCCGCATTACCTTGAACGAATTCACCATTCTTGCTTTGTACTGCGGCTGTGGTCATTTTATTTTGCAGCGCGTAGGCGTATTCAACGTAACCAATGGCGCCTTCGATACGTTGCACGTAAGATGCGACGCCCTCGTTACCTTTACCACCTACCCCAGCTGGCCACGCGACTGAAGTGCCTTCGCCAACCTTGGCTTTCCATTCGGGACTGACTTTGGAGAGGTAGTTGACCCAAATAAAAGTCGTGCCGGAACCATCGGAACGGTGAACCACGGTGATCTCCGTCTCTGGCAGCTTGACGCCTTTGTTGAGGGCGGCTATCGCGGGATCGTTCCACTTTGTTATCTTGCCAAGATAGATGTCAGCGAGAAGCGGGCCCGTCATTTTTAGCTCGCCCGCTTTGATGCCTTTCAGGTTTACCACCGGCACGTCGCCACCGACCACGGTGGGGAATTGCAACAAACCGTCTTTATCCAGTTCTTGGGGTGTCAAAGGCATGTCGGAGGCGCCGAAATCAACGGTCTTATTCTGGATTTGCTTGATGCCGCCACCGGAACCGATCGACTGATAATTCATGCCAATGTTGGTTTTAGCCTTGTAGGCTTCGGCCCATTTGGCATAAATCGGGTAGGGGAAGGTCGCGCCAGCGCCGGTAATGTCGACCGCCGTAGCAGAAGTCGCGGCAGCGAGGCCAAACACGATGGCCGTGCACGAAATAAGACGTTGGACAATTTCGGATTTCATCGATGATTCTCCATTGTGACTGAAAGGGTATGACTTTGCGAGACGGAGGCATCTTAGCCGCCGATTGTTACAATTTCGTGACACCCGCCGCCTGCGCGATGCTGGAGAGGCGCTTTCCCCCGCAGGTCGTCCTACTTCTTCACGCGATGCGCGAATTTCTGTCTGAACTTGGCGACCTTGGGTGCCACCACGAACTGGCAATACGGCTGATAGCTGTTGTTGGCGAAATACTCCTGGTGATAGCCCTCGGCGATGTAGAACGTCTGCGCCGGCGCCACCTCGGTCACAATCGGATCGTCGAAGGCTTTTGCGGCCGTCAGCCCGGCGATCAGCTGCTCGGCCGCTGCTTTCTGCGCGGGCGTATGATAAAAAATCGCCGAGCGGTATTGCGTGCCGGCGTCGTTGCCCTGGCGATTCAAGGTGGTCGGGTCGTGGATCGCGAAGAACACCTCAAGGACCTCCTTTAACGAAATCGTCCTGGGGTCGAACGTCACGCGCACCACTTCGGCGTGCCCGGTATCACCGTTGCACACCTGTTGGTAGGTCGGATTCGCAATCTTGCCGCCGGTGTAGCCCGATTCGACCGACTCCACGCCCTGCAAGCCGTCGAATACTGCCTCCAGGCACCAGAAGCAGCCGCCCCCGAGCGTGGCCATTTCCTTGCCTGCCGGCGGTTGAGTTGAAGTAGTCTGTATCATGCGGCATTCCCTTCCGGATGGTTTAGGCCGACATCAGTCCCGAGCGGGCGATTTCCTGACAGCGCCGGTGATCGCGCTGATAAAGTAAGGAAACCATAAGCGGCGCGACCAAGTCTCAATCATAATCTATCAACACGCATACAATGACGGTGCAACCATTTTGGAGAGGATGAACATGCCGAAAGTTCGTAATGCAACCCTGGTTTTCGCGGCTGCCCTGTTGCTTGGTCTCGCCGCAATCAGCCAGGCCCAGGCGCCCAAAGCGGCCGCAAAGCCTGGCGCCAATGCTACTGGCTATGTCAAGGCTACCTTCGCAGGCGGCTGCTTCTGGTGCATGGAGCCGCCCTACGACAAGTTGGATGGCGTGATTTCGACTAAGTCGGGCTATACCGGCGGCCAGAAAAAGAACCCGACTTACGAGGAAGTCTCGTCCGGCCGCACCGGGCACGCCGAAGCGGTGGAGGTGGTTTACGACCCGAAAAAAATCGGCTACGAAAAACTGCTCGAAGTATTCTGGCGCAACGTCGACCCTACGGTGAAAGACCAGCAGTTCTGCGACGTCGGCTCGCAGTACCGCACCGGCATCTTCTACCACGACGAAGAGCAGAAGCGGCTCGCCGAGGCGTCAAAAGCGGCGCTCGAGAAGAACAAGCCGTTCAAGGGGCCGATCGTGACCGAGATTACGCGTGCGGCCGAGTTCTACCCGGCCGAGGATTACCACCAGGATTACTATCTCAAGAATCCAGTGCGCTACAAGTTCTACCGCAGCGGCTGCGGCCGCGATAACCGCTTGAAGCAATTGTGGGGGGCCGCGCCCGAATAGCCGGGCGTCTGCCTTGAAGCGCCTACTGCTGCTTGGCGGCGGTCATAGCCACGTTGAGGTGCTGAGGCAATTTGGCGTGCGTCCGATCGCCGGAGTCGACATCACGCTGGTGAGTCCGGTGCGCTTCGCGCCCTATTCGGGGATGCTGCCCGGGCTCATCGCCGGACACTACAAGCATCACGAGTGTCACATCGATCTCGAGCGCCTCGCCCGGTTTGCCGGCGCGCGATTCCTGCGCACGCTTTCGCATGACGTCGATCCGGCGCGGCGCGAGGTCGTGCTCGCGGAGGGACCCACGATCCGCTATGACATCCTTTCGATCGATGTCGGCTCAACGTCGGCGATGGCGGGGATCCCGGGCGCTGCGGAAAACGCGATCGCAGTAAGACCGGTGGAAACATTGCTGCAGGCATGGAATGCGCTCATCGAGCGTGCCGGCGCGAACGGTCTGGGGATGCTTGCCGTGGTTGGCGGCGGCGCTGCAGGCGTTGAGCTGTTGCTCGCGATGCAATACCGGCTGGCGCAATTGTTCGAACGGAGCACTGTCCGGTTCGTGCTCGTCACCGACACGGACCGGCTGCTGATCGGCCACGATCCGAAGGTGCACTCTGTGTTCAAGCGCATCCTCTCGGAGCGGCAAATCGAACTGCATTTTGTCAGCCGTATCGCGCGCGTCGAGCCGAACGTTGTTGTCATGGCGAACGGGCAACGCATCGCTGCCGATGCGATCGTCTGGGCAACCGGCGCAGGCGCTTCCCCGCGGCTGAGCGAGACCGGGCTCGCACTCGATACAGCCGGTTTCATCGCCGTCAACGAGCATCTGCAATCGATCTCAAGCCCCGCGGTCTTCGCAGCGGGCGACTGCGCGACGATCGGGGGATATGCCTATCCGAAGTCGGGGGTGTACGCGGTGCGCCAGGGACCGCCACTCGCCGCGAACCTGCGGCGCTCGCTCGCCGGTGTCCCCCTGATTGCCTACCGGCCCCAACACCGCGCACTCGCGCTGATCAGTACCGGCGACAAGTATGCGGTGGCGTCGTGCGGACCGCTAGTATTCGAAAGCGCGTGGGTATGGCGCTGGAAGGATTACATCGACCGCCGCTTCATGGCGAAATACAACGTCCCGGGCTAGCCGTTCACGGCCGAACGTGCGTGGCGCGTTTCAGCCGACGGTGACGCGCGCGAACTTGCGCTTGCCGACCTGCACCACGACTGCGGCGCCCTTGGGGAGCTTTAGCGCTTTGTCGCTTACCTTCTCGCCGTCGAGCTTGACGCCGCCCTGTGCGATCATGCGCAGCGCCTCCGATGTGCTGGCGGTGAGTCCCGCCTCCTTCAGCAGGTTGGCGATCGCGATGCCGTCGGTGTCGGCGCGCACGCTTACCGCGGGAATGTCGGCGGGAATCCCGCCCTGCCGGAAACGCGCGATAAACTCCCGCGCAGCATTCTGTGCAGCTTCGGGACCGTGAAAACGTGCAACGATCTCTTTGGCAAAATCAAATTTGATATCCCGTGGATTGGTGCCCTGATTAACGGCTTCGCGCTTGGCCCTGATCTTCCCGATAGGTTCAAAAGACAGTAGCTCCAGATAGCGCCACATCAGCTCGTCGGAGGCCGACATCAGCTTGCCGAAAATCTCATTCGGGCTTTCGGTGATGCCGACGTAGTTGCCGAGTGACTTCGACATTTTGTTGACGCCGTCGAGGCCCTCGAGCAGCGGCATGGTCAAGATGCATTGCGGCGGCTGGCCATAATGCTTCTGCACCTCGCGCCCCATCAGCAGGTTGAATTTTTGATCGGAGCCGCCGAGTTCGAGGTCGGCCTTCAGCGCGACCGAGTCGTAGCCCTGCACCAGCGGATAGAGGAATTCGTGGATCGCGATCGGCTGGTTGCTCTTATAACGCTTGCCGAAGTCGTCGCGCTCGAGCATGCGCGCGACGGTGTGCGTCGCGGCAAGCCTGATCATATCGGCCGAGCTGAGCTTGTCCATCCACGCCGAGTTGTAGACGACCTCGGTTTTGTCCGCTTCGAGTATTTTGAATACCTGCGCCTTGTAAGTATCGGCGTTGCGCTCGACTTCCGTGCGTGACAGCGGCGGGCGCGTCGTGTTCTTGCCGCTGGGGTCGCCGATCATGCCGGTGAAATCGCCGATCAGGAACACGATGTGGTGGCCAAGATCCTGCAGCTGGCGCAATTTGTTGATCAACACGGTGTGGCCGAGGTGCAGATCCGGAGCGGTCGGATCGAAACCGGCCTTGACGCGCAACGGCTGACCTGCTTTCAGCCGGTCGGCGAGTTCCGCCTCGACTAGCAGCTCGTCGCAGCCGCGTTTGATGATTTCGAGTTGTTCTTTTAGCGCGGGCACTGCGGCACCATAATCATGTTTTCGATTTCACAACGTGAAATATTGCCTTGCGCATCCATTTAATTCTGCTAAGCTTCCCGGCTCAAACAGGCGGGCCTTAAAACAACAAGCTAAAAGCATGATTTTAGCCCAGAAACTATTCGACTTGATACGGAAGTTCCCAATGCGTCATCGCGTTGCCGCCGCGCTGATTGCATTGCCATGTTTCGGTGTTGTCGCCGCGTTCGGCATCGCCCCCGACACTTTGGTCGAAACAGTGCCGGTCAACAACATTGTCGAGGAACTCAATCTGCCGGCGCTGACGCCGGCCGCCGACATTAGCCCCACATTCACGCGCGAGGAACGCATCCAGCGCGGCGATACCTTGGGGAGCCTGCTCGCGCGCCTGCAGATCGACGATCCGGAAGCGTTGCAACTGCTGCGCAACAACAAGCAGGCGAAGGCGTTGTATCAATTGGTTCCCGGCAAGACCGTGCGCGTGACCACCACTGCCGACGGCAGGCTCGTGAACCTGCGCTATCTGAATGGAGGCAGCCTGCTTGCGGTCGATCGTAACGGCACAGGCTACACCATCAAAGAAGATCCGGCGCGTCTCGAGCAGCGCGTACTGATGATATCGGCGCAAATCAGAAACTCGCTGTTCGGCGCGACCGATGCGGCGGGACTGCCCGACCCGGTGGCAACGCAGATTGCCGACATTTTCTCGACCGATATCGACTTTCACCGCGACCTGCGCAAAGGCGACCGCTTCAGCGTCGTGTATGAAATGTTCTATCACCATGGCGAGCCGGTCAAGACCGGACGCGTGCTGTCTGCCGAGTTCATCAATCAGGGCAAGACCTACCAAGCGGTGTATTTCCAGTATACCGACGGTCAGGGCGGCTACTACACACTCGACGGCAAGAATTTGCGCAAGCAGTTTCTGCGCTCGCCGCTTGAGTTTTCGCGCATCACGTCAGGCTTTACGAATGCGCGCTTCCATCCGGTGCTGCAGACCTGGCGCGCGCATAAAGGTGTCGACTACGGCGCGCCGACCGGCACGCGCGTGAAGGCCGCCGGCGACGGCGTGGTCGAGTTTTCTGGCCGGCATGGCGGCTACGGCAACCTGATCGTGCTGCACCATCAATCGAAATTCACGACGTATTACGGCCACCTGTCGGGTTTCGCCAAAGGCTTGCGTAAAGGCAAGCGCGTCATGCAGGGCGACGTGATCGGCTACGTCGGCGCCACCGGGCTTGCGACCGGCCCACATCTGCACTACGAATTCCGCGTTAACGATGTCAGCCAGAATCCATCGCGCATTGCGATGCCTTCCGCACCGCCGATCACGCCCGGGCAGAAGCCGGAGTTCGAGCAGAATGCCAAATCGTACGCACAACGGCTCGATCTGCTGCGCGGCACTAACCTCGCGCGCCTAGACTAATAAAAAAGGGCGCTGTATGCGCCCTTTTTTTGTTCGGTCAGAACTCAGTCAGGCTGAAAACGAAGACCCGCAACCGCAGGTGGAAGTCGCATTGGGATTCTTGATCACAAACTGCGCGCCTTCGGCGCCTTCCTGATAGTCGATTTCGGCACCGCCCAGGTATTGCAGGCTCATCGGGTCGATCAGCAGTGTGACGCCGTCTTTCTGAAGTGACGTGTCATCCTCGTTGATCACTTCATCGAAAGTGAANNGGGTTGCCTTCTTCGTCGATCAGCTGCTTGACTTTGGTCGCCGCGCTTTCGCTGAACACCAGCGGGACGGGCATTTCTGTGACTGCGTTCATTTGTCGCTCCTGCAAAATTCGAAGCCAGCCCTATTATAACGCGTTGCTGTCCATTCAATCCGCCGTTGCAGGCTTCAATGACACGATGTTGCTGGATTTGCCTTCGGGTTGGTAAACCAGACGGCCTTGCACCACCGCGCCGAGTTGAATTTCGAGCGTGCGGTAATAAACATCCCCTGTGACATCGGCCTTGGCCTGCAGTTCCATGTATTCGACAGCATACACCGGGCCAACCACCGTGCCGTTAATAACCACGTGCGAGACGTGGATTTCGCCTTCGATGCGTGCCTGTTCGGATAATACCAGCGTACCGGGCTTATCTTCGGCTGCCAGCACATTGCCATGCACGTGACCGTCGACGCGCAAGCCGCCGCTGAAAGTGATATTGCCTTCGACCGTGGTGCCGGCGCCGATCAGGCAGTCGATGCGGTTCTGCGGTTTGTTGCCCTTGTTTCCAAACATGATCGCACTCCTGTTCAAGACGCATTGGCGGTCTGGGTCAGCTTGGGCTCGCTGCTGCCGTTTTCAAACACCCGGACCTGCATGCTTTTCACCACCGCATTTGGGGCAACGCGGAACGCGCCTTCGATGCGCTGGTAAAAGCGGAAATTCAGATTAAAACCGTTGTTTTCCTTATCATCTTCGGCAGGCAAAGTCATGACCACTTTCTTATTATCCTGCTGCAAGTTGACCGAAAACTGCAAGCGGCCCTGGAAATCCTTGCTGCGCTTGCCGGTCTGGGTCAGCAGCAACCGGTAGCGATATTCGCCGGACAGGGCATCATTCTGCACCAGGAAGCGGTTGATTGCCATCCCGTCCTCTTTGCCGCCGGAAGGCATCAGCGTTTGGAAAAACGCGAGATCTTCCTTGAGCGTCGCATTCTCCTCGCTCAGCGCTTTCATCTGCTTGACCAGGTCGGCATAGGTCGCGTGCTCCATCTGCAGCTGGCGTTCGCCCTGCGCGATCTGCCCGCGCACCAAGGCCAGTTCCTGCTCTAACCGCGCATTGCTTGCGCCCAGCCGCTGCACCTCGCGATCGGCTTCGCTTTGGTCGAAGCCCGCAAACTCTTTGCCGAAATCGTAGGCAGCGCGCGAGAGCAAAAGGATAATCAGCGCCAGCGCAATCAATCCCAGCCAGCGCCAGTACCACGGGATCGCGGCGCGCACCGCCATGCGCGGCGCCGAGATGCCGAACATGCGTTTGAGTTTTTTTATTATGGCATTAATGCGATCTGCTCCAGCCCGGTCGTCTCCGGCAAGCCACACATGAGGTTCATATTCTGCACCGCCTGCCCGGCCGCACCCTTGGTCAAATTGTCGATCACCGACAGCACCACCGCAATATCACCGCCCTGCGGCTGATGCACGGCGATGCGACACAGGTTACTGCCGCGCACCGAGCGCGTGTCAGGATGGCTGCCCGCCGGCAGCACGTCGACGAACGGCTCGTTCGCATAATGTTTTTCGTAGAGCTGCTGTAGATCCGCGCCGCCGGTCAGGCGTGCATAGAGCGTTGCGTGGATACCGCGGATCATGGGCGTCAGGTGCGGCACGAAGGTGAGCCGCACCTCGCGCTCCGCCATCAGGCTCAGGCCCTGCGAGATTTCAGGATGGTGGCGGTGGCCGGTCACGCCGTAGGCCTTGAAGTTGTCCGACGCTTCGGAAAACAGCGTGTGCATTTCGGCCTTGCGCCCGGCACCGCTTACGCCGGACTTGGCATCCGCGATCAAATGATCGAGATCAACCATGCCGCTTTTGATCAGCGGCAGGAAACCCAGTTGCACTGAAGTCGGATAACACCCCGGGTTAGCGACGATGCGCGCGCGCTTGATCTGCTCGCGGTTAACCTCGGGCAGACCATAGACCGCAGCCGCAACCAATTCGGGGCACGCGTGCTTGGTGCCGTACCACTTTTCCCACGTCGTGATATCCTTGATGCGGAAATCGGCGGAGATATCGATCACGCGCACGCCCGCATCGACCAGCATTCTTGCCTGCTGCATCGCCACCCCGTTGGGCGTGGCGAAGAACACCACGTCGCATTGCTTGAGCGTGGCGTCCGACGGCGCGCTGAAATTCATATCGACGCGGCCGCGCAGATTGGCGAACATCGCGGCGACCGGCGTGCCCGCCTCCTGGCGCGAGGTAATCACCGCGAGCTCGCAATGCGGATGCTGCGCGAGCAGCCGCAGCAGTTCGACACCGGTATAGCCGGTGCCACCCACGACTCCGATCTTGAGTGTCCTGTGTGCCATTCCCGTTATCCGCCGCGCGTCATTGTAAGTTACAAGCGAAAAAGCCGCCCGCAGGCGGCTTTCGTTGCTTAGAGCCTCTTGACCCCGGGGGTCAGCGTTTCGAGAACTGCTTGCGCCGGCGCGCCTTGTGCAGGCCGACCTTCTTACGCTCCACTTCGCGCGCATCGCGCGTCACCAGCCCGGCTTTCTTGAGCGCCGGCTTGAGGCTTGCGTCGTACTGGATCAATGCGCGCGTGATGCCGTGGCGCACCGCGCCGGCCTGTCCCGACTCGCCGCCGCCATCGACGTTGACCAGAATGTCGAACGTGGTGAGTTTATCGGTGAGCACCAGCGGCTGGCGCACGATCATGCGCCCGGTTTCGCGCGAGAAAAACTCGTCGACCGGCTTGTCATTGACGATGATATCGCCTTTGCCGGGCTTGATGTAAACACGCGCGACCGCGCTTTTGCGGCGGCCGGTGCCGTAGTTGTATTGCGTTTGCTTGGCTGGCATGGGATCAGGCCCTTATTTCCAGAGTTTTCGGTTGCTGCGCGGTGTGCGGATGACTGATGCCGGCATAAACCTTGAGTTTTTTCAGCATCGCGTAACCGAGCGGCCCTTTGGGCAGCATGCCCTTGACCGCCATTTCGAGCACGCGGCCGGGGTGGCGCGCATGCAGCTTGGCGAAGTTAGTGGTGTAGATGCCGCCCGGATAAGTGCTGTGGCGGTGATAGAGCTTGTCGTTCGCCTTGTTGCCGGTCACGCGCAGTTTATCGACGTTGACCACCACGATATAATCGCCGCCATCGACGTGCGGCGTGAATTCCGGCTTGTGCTTGCCGCGCAGCCGGTGCGCGAGCGCTGCGGCGAGCCGGCCGAGCACCTTGTCTTGAGCGTCGACTACGTACCAGTCGCGCTTGATTTCATGGGCTTTCGCCGTAAAAGTCTTCATAACAAACTAACAACCCTTAAACCCGTTGGAAACGACGGAAAGCTTTGGATTCTATGGCAAAAATGTCTGTGATGTCAAACCAGAACCGGGACAAGGCATGTCTGCGGCCCCTGGCACGCGGGCAGCGCCAAGCCGCAGCGGATTGCTATAGTCGGGCATAATTTCCGGTTTTTTCCAGGATAACAACATGAAAGCTCGCATCAAATGGGTCGAAAACGTGTGCTTCGTCGGCGAGTCCGGCAGCGGCCACACGATCGTGATGGACGGCGCCCCCGAGGGCGGCGGCCGCAATATCGGCATGCGGCCGATGGAAACCGTGCTGATCGGCACCGGCGGCTGTACTGCCTACGACGTGGTACACATCCTGAAAAAAGGGCGTGCCGCGATCGCCGATTGCGTGGTCGAGATCGAAGCCGAGCGTGCCACTCAGGACCCTCAGGTCTTCACCAAACTCCACTTCCACTTTGTCGTCAGCGGCAACGGCCTGAAGCCGCAGCAAGTCGAGCGCGCAATCCACCTGTCGGCGGAGAAATACTGCTCGGCGTCGATCATGCTTGCCAAGACCGCTCAGATCACGCATGACTATGAGATACGCGAGGTGTGAGGCGTGAGGAGAGAGGCGGAAAACCCGCGGCGCAGCGCTGTTTACTTCTCAACTCTTCACTCATTATTCCTGACGCTTTTTTTCTTGGCGCTCTTGGCGTCTTGGCGGTGAATCCTTGCTTAAATCCAGAATGAGGTGCGCGTCATCACGCGCGAGCCGAGTTTCATCGCCAATTTGACCGGCGCCGGCAACTCAGCGGCGCCGTGCTCGATTGCAGTGCGGGCATGGCGCGCTTCGTCGTCTTTCATCTGCTCCAGAACTGCCCGGCTTTTTTCGTCCTGCGGCGGCAGGCGGTCGAGTTGGCCCGCGAGATGGCCTTCGACCTGGCGCTCGGTCTCGGCCAGAAAACCCAGGTTCCACTTGTCGCCGAGCAATCCGGTGGCGGCGCCGAGCGCGAATGAACCCGCGTACCACAGCGGATTGAGCAGGCTCACGCGCCCGCCGAGCTCGTCAATGCGCCGCGCGGTCCACGCCAGGTGATCGGTTTCCTCGGCCGCCGCCTGGTCGAGCACCGCGCGCGCCTCGGGGTTACGTGCGGTCAGCGCCTGTCCCTGATACAAGGCTTGCGCGCAGATTTCGCCGCTGTGGTTGACGCGCATCAGCGCTGCGGCGAGGTGTTTTTCGTCAGCGCCCAATTCACTGCTGGCAACGCCCGCATCGGGATGCGGCCGCGCGCTGTACGCCGGCGCGAGCAGCGTGCGTAACCCATTGTCGAAGGCGATGATCAGGTTGTCGATGTTAAGCATGTGCCATTTTCCATTAGTTAATGCCGATTCTAGCGCTCTTCAGTTTTGATTGCCGAACAGGCGCGCCAATTCCACACCGGGGTCGGATGCGCGCATGAACGCTTCCCCGACCAGAAAGCAATTGACGCCGTTCGCTCGCATCAGCGCGACTTCTTGCGGCTTCAGTATGCCGCTTTCGGTGATCACGATGCGGTCGCCCGGAATGCGCGGGAGCAGATCAAGTGTAACGTCGAGCCGGGTGTCGAACGTGCGCAGGTTGCGGTTGTTGATACCGAGGAGCCGAGTTTTCAACATGAGCGCGCGCTCAAGTTCCGCCGCATCGTGTACCTCGACGAGCACCGCCATGCCGAGCGATCGCGCGGTCGCTTCGAGTTCGCCCATGCGCACGATATCAAGCGCGGCAACGATCAACAGGATGCAATCGGCGCCCATCGCGCGCGCTTCAAACAACTGATACGGCTCGAGCATGAAATCCTTGCGCAACACCGGCAGGCTGCATGCCGCGCGCGCCTGTCTCAGGCACTCGGCGCTGCCCTGAAAAAACTGCGCATCGGTCAGCACCGACAGGCACCCCGCGCCATGCCTGGCATAGCTTGCCGCGATCGCCGCCGGATCGAAATTCTCGCGCAGCACGCCCCTGCTCGGACTCGCTTTCTTGATCTCGGCAATCACCGCCGCTTTGCCGGCGGCGACCTGCGCGCGTAGCGCGCCGACAAAATCGCGCGGCTTGGCCATGGCTTCGGCTTCAGCGCGCAGGGCGGCAAGCGGCTTAACGGATTTTGCGGCGGCGATCTCCTCGGCCTTGACCGCGAGGATGCGCCGCAGGATATCAGTCATTGCGAACCATTGTTCTTACACGCTGCGCGTGAACGCGACGAACTGGTCGAGCTTCCTGCGCGCCGCGCCGCTCGCGATCATCTCGAGCGCTTGCTTGACGCCGGCGGCGTGCGTGCCGGCGAGCCCCACAACGTAGATGCTGGCGCCGGCGTTGAGCGCGACAATGTCGCGCGCGGCACCCCGATTATTGTCCAGCGCGGCGAGCAGCATCGCCTTGGACTGCTCGGCACCCTCCACGCGAATCGCCGCTGCATCGTGCGTTGCGAGCCCGAAATCCGCAGGCTTGATCTGGTACTCGCGTACTTCGTTGTTCTTCAGCTCGCCGATCAAGGTCGGCCCGGAAATCGAGATCTCATCGAGGCCCTCGAGCCCGTGCACGATCATCACGTGACGGCTGCCGAGCCGCTGCAGCACGTGCGCCTGGATGCCGACCAGATCGCGATGGAACACGCCCATCAGCTGATTGCGTGCGCCGGCCGGGTTGGTAAGCGGGCCGAGGATGTTGAAGATAGTGCGTACGCCAAGCTCCTTGCGAACCGGTGCCGCGTGCTTCATCGCGCCGTGGTGATTGGGCGCAAACATGAAGCCGACGCCGACTTCCTTGATCGACTGCGCGACCTGTTCCGGCTTCAGATTGATGTCGGCGCCGAGCGCTTCGAGCACGTCGGCGCTGCCAGATTTGCTCGACACCGAGCGCCCACCGTGCTTCGCGACCCTGGCGCCGGCCGCGGCGGCGACAAATGCCGCGGCGGTCGAAATGTTGAAGCTGTGTGCTGCGTCACCGCCGGTGCCGCAAGTGTCAACCAGCTTGGCGTCGTCGCCCACCGGCACCTTGGTTGCGAATTCGCGCATCACCTGCGCCGCGGCGGCGATCTCACCGATGGTCTCCTTCTTCACGCGCAGGCCGGTGATGATCGCGGCGATCAGCGTCGGCGACACCTCGCCGCCCATGATCTGCCGCATCAAAGACAGCATTTCCTCGTGAAAAATTTCACGATGCTCGATAATACGAATCAGAGCTTCTTGCGGTTTCATGGTTGTCCTGCCTGCAGAAAATTGGCAAGCAGCGCGTGGCCTCGTTCGGTCAGGATCGATTCCGGGTGAAACTGCACGCCCTCGACCGCGAGCTGCTTGTGCCGCACGCCCATGATCTCGCCGTCGTCGGTCCAGGCGGTGACTTCGAGGCTATCCGGCAGGCTGGAGCGCTCGATCACGAGCGAATGATAGCGCGTCGCCTGGAATGGATTCGGCAGGTTGCGGAACACGCCGGCCGCGTGGTGCTGGATCGCTGAGGTCTTGCCGTGCATCACCCGTTTGGCATGCACGATTTTGCCGCCGAACGCCTGGCCGATAGCCTGGTGGCCGAGGCACACGCCGAGGATCGGCACCTTTCCCGCGAATTGTTTGATCAGTGGCACCGAAATGCCGGCCTCGTTTGGCGTGCATGGCCCGGGCGAAATCACGATCTGGCGCGGCTTCAGCGCCGCGATTTCTTCGAGCGTAATTTCATCGTTGCGGTAGACCACAACGTCCTGCTCGAGCTCACCAAAATACTGCACCAAATTGTAGGTGAACGAATCATAGTTATCGATCATGAGCAGCATAATTAAGCTATCACATTGATTTATTTGTCCGCGTTTCAGTGGCCACCGCCTCGATACCCTCGTAAATACCCACCTTCCTGAGTGGTGATGAGGGTAAAGCCAGCTCAAAAAACTTCGGGGAGCAACCCGTTATTTGAGGACGTGACAGGCTACCGCCATCGGGCGGGCGGGGTGATGCGGATCGGCGGGAATGGATGGGTTGTCGCCATGGGAGAAGTGTAACCCAAACGTGCTGCCTCGATCCAGCAGTCTGTCGGGCCACTGCTTGCACCGAATAAATTGCAACCGGGTCCGTGCGTGTCGTGCAGAAAAATGAAAAAGGGTAGCAACGGCTAAACACAGAGCGCGCCATGCGCCGGCGATCCCTGAGAAAACTTCTCAAGAGGCTCAAAGATCTGCAGCAGCAAAAGCTCAGCCGCGATGCGCTGCTCATGAAACTCGGGGCGGCGAAGAAGGAAGCAGGCCGAGCCTACGCCCTGGTGGATATCGAACCGCCGCCAAAGGGACAGCGCGCGCAACTGCACGCTTTCGTTTTACCCTCAACCGCGCCAAGTTGCGCCAAGTGCGCCGGTGCGAAGGCCACTACGTGCTGCGCACCAATCTCACCGAACACGACCCGGCCATGCTGTGGCAGTTCTACATCCAACTAACCGAGGTCGAGCAGGCGTTCAAGGAACTGAAGAACGACTTGGCCGTGCGTCCTATCTTTCACCAGAAGGACGAGCGCATCGAAGCGCACATCTTCGTGGCCTAGCGCACATGAAGCTGCGTCTGCCCACGCACGCCCCACCGAAGATCCGCATACCTCGCACCGAGCAAGCCCCGGCAGCAGTGCCGCTGTAGTGAAGACCTTTGGGAGTCAGCCCAAATGAAATCAGAGAGTTACCCCTTCGAGCACCCGCGAATAGCGGAACTCGGGATAGCGGCACACTGAGAGTGGCCAGGGGTTGCGGGGGACTTCACCCAGTTGCACCCCAAAAAGTGGGGGATATGCCCCATCCGTCTTGCCGCACTATTCGCAGAGCACTGATAGCAAATATATTTTTTGTGTCGGACTGCCTGGCATGACTCCTGCTTACACAACCACCAGCATCTGAAGCCCTCAACCCGAGTGCGGCAGGCTTGCCAACACAACACGTTTTCAGGAGATCAAGATGAACACATCCCGCTTCAATCCAGCCACACCGAAAACCGGACTGCCCCCATCGACTCCACATCGAAAAGCACTTTTCAGAGGTTCCGCGATCCGTATCGGTCGCGCCTCGCAAGCGCTTGCAGCCATTGTCATCGGCCTCGCAGGCATTTCCGCTGCGTCGGCGCAACCGCTCTACTCCGTCACGGATCTCGGTGTGCTGCCGGGCTACGCATCATGCGTCCCGTATCGAATGAACGATCGCGGTGACGCAGTTGGTTATTGCGCGCCTACCGGGGCGAACTACAACAACTTGACCGCTTTTGTGTGGCGCAACGGCGCCATGAGCGACGTGGGCAAATTGACCGGTGGAATCTACAGTCTCGGCATGGCCATCAACTCACTCGGCGTGATTACCGGCGACGGTGATACGGGCGACTTTCGCCCGCAGGGCTGGGTCACGACCACTACCCCCGGCGTACTGATGAACATTTTCCCGAATAACGGCGGGAACACGCGCACGGTGTTCATTGGCGACAACGGAATGATCGGCGGCTATTACACCAAGTCCCTGAGTGGGGGCTCTTGGAAAGGCGCCATCTGGACGCCGGATCCGAAAGACCCGCGCAAGTACCGCACCACGGACCTGCCTGTCCTGCCGGGTGCTATCAATGCAAAGTCCTCCATTTCGCTTCCCGCTGTTTTCAATCAATCCGGGCAGGCTGCCGGCTACGCGTCCAATGACCGGATCATCGGCCAGCATGCAGCGTTCTGGAACAACGACGCCGCGCATAGCATCGTGGATCTCGGCGTGCTGCCAGGCGACCAGGGCAGCTACGCCCATGGGATGAACGATTTCGGCCAGGTGGTGGGCGAGAGTCTTACGCCTGTTGGATTGCCCCGTGCCGTCGTATGGAACAACGACGCGGCGCACACGATGTCTGTACTGCCGCCGCTTCCCGGCGACAATTATGCCATCGCCGGAACTGTCAATAATTCCGGACTCGTCGTAGGAGTCAGCTTCTACGAGCCGCCCGGTNNGGTTTTGTGGCGCGATGGTGGTGTGGTTGAACTCCAAACCCTGGTTGACCCCGTTACCGGCGCGGGCTGGACGAACATTGGCCCCTACGGCATCAACAACCTCGGCCAGATGGTCGGCACGGGCGTTTTCAATGGACAAACTCGCGCAATCCTCCTGTCGCCGTTGCCGCAATGAATTGCGATAAAATGTGATCAAAGGGACCAGGCACAGACTATTTGCCGACAGCAGGAATAATTCGACCAGGGCCCCTTTGATTCGCGGGCAAACTTCACCAAGTAGTTCCACTGCGGACCGGCCCCCCAGTTTCAGCNNTTTCAGCTGGCGGGCCGGTTTTTTTGTCTGGCGGGGATCGCGGCACCGGCTCGGGTCCGTGACCATCGTTAATAAGTGAAGTCGGGGTCAACTGCGGACCAGTGTTACGTCAGGCAGTACGAAGGGTCAGTTCTTGGCCTTGCACTTGTCAAGGAGTTCCCGCAACGCCTTAGAAGGCCCACTCGTTTCCATCACGCGCTGAATCTTCGATATTTGTGATGGCGACACACATTGCTCCGGTTGGCAATCTCTTGTAATGGCAGATTGGCCGCACAACGCAACAGATAAACCCAGTTTCGCTTTGGGTCGTGCAGGTTATTTGTTCAGAGACCAATCCTGCCGCTTGGGTGGGGGAGATAACCCACGGATTGGGTCATTTGCCCCATATTTTCTGGCCACGGTCCTGGTCATCGCAAATGTCATCACACGTTTCTGTTTAATAACAACGCATTACAACTAATTCTGTGCGGTGGCACGCCAATTGCTTTTATATACGTAGGGGGTCGGTTCGTCGTCGTCCGATATTGGCGCAAAGGCGACGGCAAAAAACCGACCCAAAGAATTTTATCGTTATTTTTGAAACAAAAAGGAGCAAGAAAATGAAGCTACGAATGAAATATAGGTTTATTGGAAAAACAATCAGTATCGGTGGCGCTTCGCAAGCGCTTGCAGCCATTGTCANNGACCGCCTTTGTGTGGCGCAACGGCACCATGAGCGCGGTGGGCAAATTGCCCAAAGGAACCTACAGCAGCGCCACGGCCATCAACTCACACGGCGCAATCATCGGCGTCGGTGACGCGGGCGACCCCTTCCATCCGCAGGCTTGGGCCACGAGCCCCGCCGGGCTACAGATTTTTTCGACCAACAGCAACATTCACCCAGTCTTCATTGGCGACAACGGGATGATCGGCGGCTATTACGTCAAGAGCGGCATATTCAGAGGTGCCATCTGGACGGTCGATCCGAAAGACCCACGCAAGTATCGCAGCATGGACCTGCCCCTGTGGCCGAGTGTCATCCAAAACTCTCAATTTCCCACCACCTTCAATCAATCCGGCCAGGCCGCAGGCTGGGGCAACAGCGACCAGATTCGCGGCACGCAGGCATTCTTCTGGAACAACGACGCCGCGCATAGTATCGTGTTGCTTGGCGCGTTCCCCGGTGACCAGGGTAGCCAAGCCTATGGGATGAACGATTTAGGCCAGGTGGTGGGTCTGAGTTTTACGCCTGATGCTTTCACCCGTGCCGTCGTGTGGAACAACGATGCCGCGCACACGGTCATTGAACTGCCGCCGCTTCCTGGCGACAATCATGCCATTGTCGGGCGCATCACCAATGCCGGACACGTCCTCGGAGCCAGCTACTACGAGCCGCCCGGTACGATATATGTTAACGCCCCTAACCCATCTTTAACATCGGTCG
>PLYS01000495.1 GCA_003153455.1 Betaproteobacteria bacterium
TGGCACCACCGCGACATTTCATTTTCAGCGTTTAAGCGTGTTCCGCGGCTACGGTGTCGGCGGCTTCAGCCGGGGCTCGATGAGTTTTGCGTACGGGATCACCGCTGAAGAAGCCGGGCCCTACCTGAAGCTGCCCGAGGGCAAGAAGCTCACGCACAACGGAACAGAGCTTAAGCTGGTCGACCTATAGGAAGGACGAAGGCGCAGTTGACTGCATTCAATTCGTGAAACTTTTGCTGGCAAAGTCCGCGAGTTATGTTCGCTAGCTCACGGAGCGTTCCGGGGGAAAGGTATCTAATTTGGAGAGTGTGAAGTTTTCACGCGCCGGTAGTCATCGCGACGAGCCAGCTTCGTTAACCGGGTCCAATGAGTTTCAGCCGGATTGGCAGCCGGCGCTTCCACGGGTTCAACAGCGGGTGACATATGGAATTCATTGACAGCTACGCATTCCAGCGCTGGGCCGCGGCGTCTCCCCGGGCGCGGGCTGGATCATCACCGTCGCCGGCCTGGTCTTGGTGGGTGATTTCGGACTCATGTTGTTCGGGGTCCGCTAAGGACACTTTTGCGCCGACGAACGCGGGTAGCATCTGACTGGCGGCGCGCTATCACCTTGGACGTCGAGGCTCCTGCGGGTGTAAAGGACGAAGGGTCGGCCGGCCGGCCGGGCCCTGCGCGAGCGCGCATGCCGCGGGCCGCCCGCTGGGCGCTCGTTCTTGCCGCGTGCGCGTTGCTGGCCGGCGGCGGCTACTATGCATGGCGGACAGGGTTTGGCCAGGACAGCCCGGCCGACAGCCTCATCACCGCGGTGGCCCAGCGCGGTGATCTCGAGGATACGGTCACCGCGACCGGGACGCTCCAGCCCAAGGACTTCGTCGACGTCGGCACGCAAGTTTCCGGGCAACTGAAAAAGCTGCTCGTGGACCTCGGCGCGATCGTCAAGGCCGGGCAGCTTCTCGCCGAGATCGACCCGTCGGTCTACCAGTCCAAAGTCGACGGCGATCAAGCGCAACTACTCAATCAGAAGGCGCAGCTCGCCGACAAACAGGCGCTGCTCGCGCTCGCGGAGCTGCAATTCACGCGTCAGCAAAACCTCAACCGCGAGAACGCGACCACGACCGACGCGCTGCAGATCGCCGAAGAGGCGCGCAATTCAGCGCTTGCCCAGGGGAATTCGATCAAGGCGCAGATCCAGCAGACGGAATCCACGCTGCGCGGGGACGAGGCGAACCTCGGCTACACGAAGATCTACGCGCCGATTGCGGGGACCGTCGTGTCGCAGACGGCAAAGCAGGGCCAGACGCTGAACGCCAATCAGCAGGCGCCCATCGTCATGCGCATCGCGGACCTGGCAACGATGACGGTGTATGCCCAGGCCTCGGAAGCGGACGTGCCGAAACTGCACGTCGGGATGGATGTCTACTTCACCACGCTGGGCGGCGACAACCGTCGCTACTATGGAAAACTGCGTCAGATCTCGCCCACGCCGACCGTGGTGAACAACGTCGTGCTCTACGACGCTTTGTTTGACGTGGCGAACCCGAACCAAGCGCTGATGACCCAAATGACGGCGCAGGTGTTCTTCGTCGCCGCGAGCGCGAAGGACGCGGTGCTGGTTCCGCTTGCCGCGTTGCGCCCGGTGGCATCAGCAGGTATCGGGAGCGGTCCCCGTGCCGCAGGTGCGCGTGCATCGAGCATCGATCCGCGATCCCAGTTCGCCAACGGAGTCGCGCTGTTGAGCGTGGTCGGCGCCGATGGCAAGGTCGCCGACCGTAACGTGAAAGTCGGCGTGATGAACCGCGTCTCTGCACAGATCGTCTCCGGCCTCGAGGCCGGCGAAAGGGTCGTGATCGGAACCAAGGCGCCCGCTACGGCTGCGCCGACGCCGACCGGCAGTGCGCTGGTGCCGGGTACGGCGAAGGGGGGAGGACGCTAGTGAAGGCTGACCTGGCGCCCGGGAACCTTGCGCGCCCCGGGGAAAGCGCCTCTGCCGTCGAATCACCGCGCATTCAATCGGGCGTGCCACTGATCGAGCTGGTGGGTGTGACCAAGACCTACCGCAGCGGGGAGCTCGACGTCCAAGTGCTGCACGGGGTCAGCCTGAAAGTCTATCCGGGCGAGTACCTTGCGATCATCGGCGCCTCCGGGTCGGGCAAGACCACGCTGATGAACATCCTCGGGTGTCTTGATCGCCCCTCCACCGGCACCTACCGCTTCATGGGCGACGATGTCTCTGGCTTCGAGCGCGACGAGTTGGCGCGGTTGCGGCGCGAGGCGTTCGGCTTCGTGTTCCAGAGCTACAACCTCATTGGCACTGCGTCCGCGCTGGAGAACGTCGAGGTGCCGGCTGTCTATTCGGGGATGCCGCCCGCGGAGCGCGATGCGCGCGCAAAAGAGTTGCTCGGCTCGCTCGGGCTGGGTGATCGACTTCAGCATCGGCCCAGCCAGCTTTCGGGGGGGCAGCAACAGCGCGTCTCGATCGCGCGCGCGCTGATGAACGGCGGACGCATCGTGCTGGCCGACGAGCCCACCGGCGCGCTCGACAGCAAGAGCGGCGTCGAGGTGATGGCGCTGCTGCGGGACCTGTCACAGCGCGGACATACAGTCATCCTCATCACTCACGCTCCGGACATCGCCGCGCAGGCGAAGCGCGTCATCGAGATTCGGGATGGAACGATCGTCAGCGATCCCGGCCCGCAGTTATCCGGCAGCCCGGCGGCGCCGGATATCGCGCAGCCGGCGGATGAAGGCGGCGCTTCCCTTGTCGGTGGCGGGCTCGAAGCGGCGAAGACTGCGGTACGCGCGCTGCGCGCCAATCTTTCCCGCACGGTGCTCACGCTTCTCGGCATCGTTATCGGCGTGGCCTCGGTGATAGCGATGCTCGCCATCGGCGATGGGGCCAAGCAGATCGTGCTCGATCGCATCAGCGCCATGGGCACGAACCTGCTGCTGATCCGCCCGGGCCAGCCGAATCGTAGGGGCGTGGGCGGGACCGTAGCTTCGCTGGTGCCGGAAGACGCAGACATGATTGCCGCGCTGCCCAATGTGCTCGCGGCCGTGCCCGAGCTGGGTGGCAGCGTCACCGCTCGCTTCGGCAATTCCGACTACCAGACCCAGGCGACAGGGACGTCCGCGACGTTTCCGATTGCGCACAACTGGCCGGTCAGCAGGGGAATATTTTTTTCAGCGTCGGACCTGAAGAGCTACGCTTCGGTGGTGGTGCTCGGGCAGACCGTTGCGGACAATCTTTTTTCGAAGGACATAGATCCCATCGGCCAGTACGTCGTGCTCAACAATGTTCTGTTCCAGGTCATCGGCCTGATGGCGGTGCGCGGCGCCTCGCCGCAAGGCCAGGACCAGGACGACGCGGTTCTGGTCCCTCTCACGACCGGCGCCCTGCGCCTGTTCGGCCAGCGCTTCCTGCGCACCATCACCGTGGCGGTGGACGACGTTGAACTCATCGACGAAACGCAGGACACCGTGACGGCGCTCCTGCAAGCGCGACACCGGACCACGGACTTCCAGATCCGCAATATGGCCTCGATCCTCGAGACGGCCACGGATACGCAGAACACGCTCACGGTCCTGCTGGGATCGGTCGCGGCGATCTCGCTGCTGGTTGGCGGCATCGGCGTGATGAACATCATGCTGGTGAGCGTGACCGAGCGCACGCGCGAGATCGGCATCCGCATGGCCACTGGCGCGCGCATGAGGAACATCCTGCAGCAATTCCTCACCGAGGCGCTGGTGGTGTCCCTGCTGGGGGGCGCGATCGGCGTGGCGGTCGGCTTTGCGGCAGCGGCGATCGTCGGGGCGTTCGGCACGCCGGTCAAGTTCTCGCTCGGACCGGTGCTGCTCGCCTTCGGCTGCGCATTCGCGACCGGACTCGTTTTCGGCTACATGCCGGCGCGAAAGGCTGCGCGGGTGGATCCCATCGTGGCACTGGCGACGTGAGCGACGTGATGCGGCGGCGGCTCGCATTCCTCCTTGCCGTGCTGGCCACGCTTGCGCTGGGCGCCTGCGCGACCAGCGGCAGTCCGTCGGCGCCCGCGCCCGGAATGCCGGGGGCGTGGGGCGAGTCGGGCGCTTCGGATGCGATTGCGCTGACGCGAGACTGGTGGCGCGGTTTCGGCTCCGCAGAACTTTCGGGACTCATCGACGCCGCCTTAAGCGCGAGCCCCGACATGGGGATCGCCGCGGAGCATGTCCGCCAGGCCGAGGCGCAGGTGCGTATCGCGGGGGCGACGTTGTTTCCGGTATTGAATTTCAGCGCCGGCACCGGGCGCAGCGAAACGCGCCCGCAGGGGGGCAGCTGGAGCGGCGAGAATTCTTCGAGCGCCGCCCTCAGCGCGAGCTACGAAATCGACCTGTGGGGACGGATCGCCTCCGGCGTGCGCTCAGCCGAATCGTCGCTGCGTGCCACGCGCTTCGATCAGGAAACGGTTCGTCTCACGCTGGTGGCGGGCGTCGCGAGCGGCTATTTCCAAGTGCTGTCGCTGCGCGGTCGTCTGGCGATAGCGCGTGAAAACCTCGTCATCGCCGATCGCGTCTTTACGGTGGTGGACGCCCGCGTGCGCAATGGCGCCGCTTCCGCGCTCGACCTCGCGCGGCAGCAGGCGGCCGTGTTGACGCTGCGCGCCTCCATTCCGCCGCTCGAACTGCAGGAGCGCCAGACGCTGTTCGCGCTCGCGCTGCTCCTCGGCAGGCCGCCCGAGGGATTCAATGCGGGATTCGACGCCGCGGGCTCGACCGTGGCCGTGAATTTGACCGATCTGGCTGTGCCGCGCGTAGCGCCCGGACTTCCCGCGGATCTGCTTACCCGCCGGCCCGACCTTGCCAGCGCCGAAGCGCAACTTGCCGCCGCCAATGCCAACGTCGCCGCGGCGCGCGCTGCACTGCTGCCCGGAATCCAGCTCACGGGATCGGCGGGACTCGCGAGCGATGTGCTGCTCAATTTCCTCAGCGCGCCCACCG
>PLYS01000518.1 GCA_003153455.1 Betaproteobacteria bacterium
GCTTCGCCAGTTCGTCGGCGGCGGGCGTGTGCACGTGGCAGTGGAGGTCCACGGCAAGGCTCTTGTTGCCGCGCTTGACGACTTTGCGGCTGGCGGGGCGGGTTGCCGCGATCGCGCGCGGCGTACAAGTGAACAGCATGGTCTTTCTCCTAATTGTGAAACGCCGCCGCGCCGGACCGTCCAGCCTGCAAACTGCCGGACGGCGGCGTCAAACCACCTGTTTCGAGTACGTCCCGGCAGATCATCGACGTTCCTCGCGCCCACGCTCTTGCCCCTTCGCCCATCCCTTCCCGTTGCCCTCACGTTCTCGTTCGCCGCGTTCGGGACTGCGCGCCCAGCGTCCGGGTTCGAAGTGGTGGCGTCCGTCTCTCGGATCCCAACGCGGTGACACCCAGTAATACCCTGGACGCGCCCCCATCCAATGGCCCCCCACCCAGACATGGCGCCGACCTTCCCAACGCCAATATCCCGGCGCCCAGACGTAGCCAGGACGTGGCGGTGGAACCATTTCGTAACGCGGAACGGGTGGAGGCACTCCAATATCGATATTGATGTTGACTGCGGCCACCGCCGTAGTGACCGGGCTCAAGGCAATCAAAAGGCACAACAACACTTTTCGCATGGACATCATTCAATCTCCTCTCTTGATATTTTCTGGAACAGAAGAGCCGGTCGAGACCGGCCCCGGAAAAAACATTTCTATTTTACATAGAGCTTCCGCAGCGCGCGCACGTCCTTGATATGATCCAGATCCCAACCGGCTTGACAGATTTCTTTCACGCCGGATAGCATCAAACTCCTTCCGGGTTGCCCACACAAAAATACACAAACTACCGAGACAGGAGCCACCATGATACTAGAAGTCGCCGAGGAGAGAAGAGTTTCGCAATCTGCTTTCCGAGTTCTGGGGCGAGACGAATTTCACCGAACATTTCGAAGCGGTCACCGGCGACCGGATCTGAAAATCCTGACGCTCATGATTGTCAAATGAAGGGCCGGGGCATCAACCTGTTCGCAAAGAAAGGGACCATCGTGCGCAATCTGGATGCGGTGCGGAATATTTCGAGTCTCGTGCCCCTGCTCACCCGCTAGCAGCCTGTCGGACTCAAGTCCGACACACTCCTAGCGAGCGGCAAACTCCGCGGCCGACGCGCCCGCCACCCTGCCGGACACGGCTTCGCTGGTGAGGCCGGAGCCGTCCGCGAAACCGCTGTGACTTCTTCATCAGATTGCCAAAAGTCGTAAAGTAAAGCGTTATGATGCTTGCTCTCACAGTAATCGATGTCTGAGCTTCCATTTTTGCTTCACCCATCATCATATGACTACCGCTTCGCATACGCTTGCGCATTTCGCGAGCAACCTTGCCTTCGAACAGATTCCCCGTGACGTTATCGACCGCGCCAAGGCGTGCATGATCGATACGGTGGCCGCTGCGTATTACGGCTCGACTCTGCCATGGAGCAGGATAATTCTTGATTACGCACGGCGCAACGGCGCCACTGGAGACGCGACCGTGATCGGCGCCGGGCTGCGCCTTCGGGCGCCGTTTGCAGCCATGGTCAATGGAGCATTTGCACATGCATTCGAGCTCGACAGCATGTGTCAGCCCAGTGTAGGGGCGCATCCGGGGGCTTCACTGACCGCACCCGGCCTCGCGGTTGCCCAGTCAAACGGCAGGAGCGGCAAGGAGCTGATCACGTCATTCGTGGCGGCTTGCGAAGTAATGTACCGGATCGGGGAAGCTGCACACCACTCCAGTGAGCGGCTTGGATTTCATGCGCCCGGACTGCTGGGCGTCTTCGGCGGGGCCGTCGTCGCGGGCCGGCTCATGGAGCTCGATGTCGAACGTATGACGAACGCGCTTGGCATCAGCGGATCGCTTTGCTCGGGGCTGCTCGAATTCTCAAAATCGGGCGGAGGCATGGTCAAGCGGCTGCACCAAGGGCGGGCGAGCGAGGGTGCCGTCATGGCCGCCGAGCTCGCGCGGGACGGATTCAGCGGCCCACCCCAGGTACTGGAAGGAAAATTTGGTTTTCTGAACACGTTCTGCCGCGACGCCGATGTATCCTGCCTCACGGCGGACCTGGGCCGGGTATGGCGCACGATGACAACCACGCTCAAAGCTTACGCTTGCCACAGCACAGCGCATGTCGCCGTTACCGCGGTAATGGAGTTGCGGGCCCGGCATGGGATTTGCGGCGATGACATTGAATCAATTCGAGTCGCCGGCAGTGAAAAACTGGTAAGTCACCACTCGATTCACGACCCGCAAGACATTGCCATGGCCCAATACAGCGCGCCGTTCAGCATCGCTCTCGCGTGCTACCGCGACCCTCGCAATCCGGCTGCATTTTGCGAAGACTCGCTAAATGATCCTGCTATCCGCTCGCTGTGCCGAAAAACCGTGCTCGAACTCTATCAAGAAGCGCCAAAGAACAACCAGCTCGCGAGTAAAGTCACGCTACAGCTAAAGGATGGGCGCGAGCTGATGCAGGAGCTGCAATATTTTCCCGGCATGCCGCAGCGCCCGTTGACCTCCGGGCAACTCTGGGAAAAGTTTCATCGACTCACCGCCGCCCTTCCCAGCGACCGCAAGCGCAGTCTTTTCGACAGTTTTCTCGCATTAGAAACAATTTCTGATGTAGCGCAACTGGAATTTATCTAAAATTGTATACTCGACTGCTTTCTTTCGAGCCATTTGTCGCGCAATTTCCCATCAGGCGCTCACTCAGCAACGAACATAGGAGGACGACATGAAGCCTGGTCTTGGTATCCGTCACGCGCTGGCGGCCGCCGTGGCGTGCGTACTTGTAGTTCCCGCTGCCGCGCAGAACTGGCCCGCCCGTCCGGTGCGGATCATCGTCCCGTACAGCCCGGGCGGCGGGATCGACATCGTGGCGCGCTTGCTGGCGCAGAAGCTGACCGAGCAGATCGGCGGTCCGTTCGTGGTCGACAACCGTCCCGGCGCTGCCGGCGTACTCGGCGCTGAACTCGTGGCGCGGGCGGCGCCCGACGGCTACACGCTGTTTGCGTCGTCGACCGAATTCGCCATCAACCCCAGCGTTCGCGCGAAGCTGCCGTATGACCCGTTCAAGGATTTCACCCACATCTCGCAACTCGCCTTCGTGCAATTCATATTGGCGAGCCATCCCTCGGTGCCGGTAAGGAATATCAAAGAACTCATCGCTCTGGCGAAAGCCCGGCCCGGCCAGCTCACCTATGGCTCCTCCGGTACGGGCGGCGGCCCTCATCTTGCCGGCGAGTTGTTCCAGTCGATGGCCGGTATCCGTTGGGTGCACGTGCCGTTCAAGGGGGCGGGACCTGCGTCCCTCGCGGTCATGAGCGGCGAAATCGACTTTGCCTTCGGCGCCACCATTGGATTGCTCGGGCAGGTACGGAACGGCAAGTTACGCGCCGTCGCCGTGACCGGGATGAAGCGCTTCGCGGGGCTGCCGGAAGTGCCGACCGTCGCCGAATCGGGCGTTCCCGGATACAGCGCGACGGGCTGGTACGGCTTTTACGCGCCTGCCGGCATATCGCCGGAAATCGTGCGCAAGCTCTACACCGAGGCGATACGGGCGCTGGGCGATCCTGACGTAAAGGAAAAGCTGGCGCGGGGCGGCAACGAGTATGTCATGAGTTCGCCCGAGGAATTCACCGGCTTCCTGCGCGCCGAGATCGCCAAGTGGACGAAGGTGGTCAGGGATTCGAACATACGGGTCGATTGAATTTGGAAAGAGCGATTGGCCGTTCTCAGTTTTCTTGACGACACTTTCGCATTTTTTCCCGAGGCGGTTTTGCCTCAGGAGTTTGTCGGGGCTAAGTCCGACA
>PLYS01000420.1 GCA_003153455.1 Betaproteobacteria bacterium
CTCGACTTTCGCATCGCGCAGCTTGCGCGCGCGCCGGGGACCGCCTTTGGACGCGCCCAGTTTGGCCGCCGCATCGCGGAGCAACATCTGTTGGTCGTTCAGCAACAGATCCATGGATATCACGACGGCAGGCCAAGCACGCGCTTGGCAATGATGTTGCGCTGAATCTCAACCGTGCCGCTCCCAACAGTCACCCGACGCATCTCGAACAGGTCCGTAGCGGGATTGATCGCGGTGTTGCCGATCATTATGTCGTCGGCGCCCGACCCAAGGGGACCGGCGGCATCGACCAGCAACTCCGAGGCCTGCTGCCCAAGTTCGCCGCCGGCAATCTTGATCACCGGGGCCATAGAAGCGGGCGCCTTGCCATGCCCGTGCAGGCTCGCGGCGTGGCGGTAGAACGCAGAAAAGGCCAGCAGGTCGATCTCCAGCAGCGCCAGCCGATGCTGAAATGCCGGATTGCGGATCGCGCCGGAATATTCCGCGACCCGCCGTGCCTTGTTGAGGATCATAGCCGCATTGCGGGGGTGGCCGGTAGTAAAACGCTCGGAGCCGAGCAGCTTGTTGGCCACCTGCCAGCCGCCGTTGCGTTCGCCGAGCATGTTTTCCTTGGGCACGCGAACATCGACAAAAAATTCTTCTGCAAACTCGGAATCGCCGCGGATGGTCTGNNAGCGCAAACATCCAGTCGGCAAAGTGTCCGTTCGTAGTCCAAATCTTGTGGCCGTTGACGACGAAGCTGTCGCCGTCCAATACCGCCCGGGTCGAAAGACTAACCAGATCGGAGCCGGAGCCGGGCTCCGAATAGCCTTGGCACCAGGTCATCTCGCCGGTGAGAATCGGCGGCAGGTGTTTGGCCTTCTGAGCCGGCGTGCCGGCGTCAATGATCAACGGACCGATGAAGCTCAGCCCATGCGGATAGGGTGTGGGCGCTCCTACCCGGCTCATCTCTTCGAAAAGGATGATCTGTTGCGTGAGTGTCGCGCCCATGCCGCCGACTTCCTTCGGCCAGTGGGGCGCAATCCAGCCGCGCTCGTAGAGTTTCCGATGCCAAGGCTTTAACTCCGGCGGATCGACGCGGAGCGAGCGATTGCATAAATCCTTCGGGCAATTCTCAGCGATCCAGTCGCGCACCTCTTTACGAAAAGCGCGATCGGCCGGGTTGTCGTCGGAGAAAAGCGTTGTGTTGTCCCACTCCATGCATTCACCGCAATAGGGCCAAGCCGTTGTCGATGGTGATCTCGCCACGCTCAACCGTCCGGCAGCGGAACGCGACCTCGGAACCGTTCTGCCACATCTCGGTGCGGATCGTTTCACCTGGAAATACGGGCCGCGAAAATCGCGCCTCGATGCTGGCGAGCCGCTCCGGCTGGTACTGGGCGAGCGTGCGCAGAATGGCATGGGCCGCGATGCCGAAACTCGCCATGCCGTGCAGGATCGGACGCGGAAAGCCAGCCACCTTGGCGCGCTCGGGGTCGATGTGCAGCGGATTGGTGTCGCCCGTCAGGCGGAATATTTGTGCAAGGTTTGGCGGCGTGGGCAGATCGCATAC
This sequence comes from Betaproteobacteria bacterium, assembly GCA_003153455.1. Taxonomy (GTDB): domain Bacteria; phylum Pseudomonadota; class Gammaproteobacteria; order Burkholderiales; family SG8-41; genus PALSA-1004. The sequence goes on from PLYS01000420.1 coordinate 1,553, forward strand.
AACATCGGGATCGCGCGCCGGAATAGGTTTAGGCTTCGGCGGTTCGGTGACCTTGCCGCCGAACCCGCCATGCTTGAGCGCGAGCGTCGAACCCTCGACGGTTGCGACCAAGGTCCCGTCTTCCGTCGTGAGATCGCGCGTGACTTGAATGATGGCGGCGTTGCCGGGTCCCTTGTCGATTATCTCCTTGACGTGGGGCCGGCTGATCAAAGTCGCTTCGGCCTCCAGCGGCCGGTGCAGCACCACCTTTTGATCGGCGAGCACGACCATGCGTTCGTCGATGCCGAACTCTGGATTAGTGAGCCGACCCATCCATCCGAGCGTCGTGGCAAGCGTTGGAAACGCCACGAGGCTCTTCTCATACACGAACCTGAGCTGGCCGGGATCGAGGGGGTCCATCCCGAGGCCGATGCCGAGCGCATAGAGGATGCAATCACGCTTGCCGTAGGCTGTCCGGATGTCACCGGGCCGATACGCCATGATCTTTTCGTAGTTCAGCGCCATCGCCATTGTGCCTTGCCGTGGACCTATCAGGCCGGCTCGAAAGCGTAAAGACGAAGGCCGTCACGTTCCTGCTCCCAGGTAAGCCGCATCCTCCGGCCGGGCGCAATATTCGGCTCGGCATTGAGCAGGCGTGCGAACACACGGGGTCCTTCATCGAGCTTTACCAGGCCGACCATATGCGGCGCCTCCGAGCCGGGCGCCGGGGAGCGGGCGGTGGTAACCGCACTCAGCGTCCCCGTTCCTGCCGCAGCCCTCCATTGAAGCTCGCTTTCGCTGAACAGGCTGACCGGGCGTGGAAAGAACTGGCTACGATCTGCTTTCGCGTCATGCTGCAGGAGAAACTCGCGGCGGCTCGTGGCCGCCCAAAATTCGCGGCTCACGTCTCCCGGCTGAGGAACATCCTTGACCGCCATCACGTGGCCTCCAGCATAAGGACTGCACTGGTGCCCCAGTTTCGCGCATATTGCATCGCGCCGATGCCAGTCACCATTGCGTTTCGCGCGCGCTTGACCTGCCGGTCTCCCGCGGCACCCATCAGTTGCGTCACCGCTTCAACGAGATTCACACCGCCGCCGGCCAGTCCGGGCTGACCGGCGGAAATCTGCCCGCCGCTGGTGTTGATCGGAAATTCACCCCTAAAGCTGACATCGCGCCCGAGGATGAAGTCGCCGCCGCCACCCGCCGGCGCGAAACCGATCTGCTCCAATTGCAGAAGCACCGCGATCAAGAAATCGTCGTAAGGATAGAAAATATCGATGTCAGCCGGCGCCATCCCGGCATCGGCCAGCGCAGCAGGTCCCGAAACGGTAAAGCCGGAAACCGTAATGTCGTCGATGTCCTGCCTAGGATCGAAATTGGTGATCTCGCGGTACGCGATGGGATGGACCATCCGTTTGTGCCCGAGACGCTTTGCGCGCTCCGTCGTGGTGACGACCACGGCATTGGCGCCATCGCACCGCATGACACAATCGAGCATCCGGATCGGATCGGCGATCATACGCGAGTTGAGATAATCCGCCTCGGTCAGCGGCATCTTCAAGACATCGCAAGCGTTTGGATTTGCCAGCGCGCCCTTACGCTGAGCAACGGCGAGCTTTGCAAGCGCCTGCTGGGGCAGGCCGTGCTTGTGTCCGTAGGCCGAACTCAGTAGCCCGAACACCATGGGCGGACCGCTATAGCCGAACGGGTCGCCGAATTCCGTCCGGTAGCCAGTTTGTCGTGAGACGTCCTGAGTGGAAGCCGCATCGGCAGCAAGACATACCACCGTTTCGCAAAGCCCAGCATGGATCGCGGCCGCCGCGCGCGCGACGTTGCCGATCGCTGAGGCGCCACCGAGGTCGGTCAGCTGTGTCCATGACGCAGAAAGGCCGAGCGATTCTGCGACAAGGTTGGTCCAGAACGGGTTGCCAGCTTCCGATAACGCGAGGGTCGATGCCAAGCCATCGACATCTTTCTTTTCCAGCCGGGCCCTGTCGAGCGCTTGCTCCAGGACTTCACCGGCGAGCGAAATCGCCGAGCGCCCGCTACGGCGAACCAGTTTAGTGTCGGCGCAAGCAACAATCGCCACGTTCTTGTCGCGCAGGAACCTCATGAACGCGGTGAGACTTTGTTTGTCACTCTTCTAGCCTCACGCCCGAAATCGCGACGAGCTCCGCTGCGGCCTTGCGGTCTTCCACCAGGAACTTGGCGAACGCTTCAGGCTTGGTGGTGGCAGGGGTGAGACCCTTCGAGGTCAGGAACTTCTCACGAAATTCAGCGCCTGCAATGATAGCGCTGATTTCGGTGTTGAGGGTCTCAATGAACATAGCCGGAGTGCCTTTCGGCGCGAATAGACCGAACCACGGCGTGAAAGCCGTTTCATCGCCGAGGAGCCCGGATTCGGCGAAGGTCGGAACGGTCGGAACGAGACTCGAGCGCGTCGAGCCGGGGAGCAACAGACCCTTCACCTCACCGTCGCGCACCTGCCGTGCAAGATCGGGGTTTCCGACCAGCAGGGCGATCATCTGAACGTCGCCGGCCCTGAATGACGTCATGGCCTCAGGAAAACCTTTGTATGGAATATGAGAGATCTTGGCGCCGCTCGTATGCTTGAGCCATTCTATGATCAGGTGCGAGTCGCCGCCAAGGCCCATCGACGCAAAGTTGAGTTTGTCAGGATTCTTCTTGGAGTACTCGACAAGTTCCGCGAATGTATTGACGGGAACCGACTTGTTGAGAATGACGATCTGCTGACCGAAGAACGCGTTGGTAATAGGCTCAAAATCCTTCAGCGGCTGGTAGGATAGCTTCTTGTACAGCTCGGGATTGATCGAGACCGTGCTGCGGGTCAGCAAACATATCGTGTAGCCGTCGGGCGCAGCGCTCTTACAGGTGTTGGCTGCGATAATCGTGTTGGCGCCGGCCCTGTTATCGACCACCACGCTTGCGCCCGTGCGGATTTCGAATTCTCTGCCGAGAGCGCGGACGAACACGTCAATGGCGCCACCCGGCGGCAGCGGCACGATGATGCGAAGCGGACGTGACGGATATTTGTCCTGAGCAACTGCGATGCCGGTCGGCAACGAGAGCATGGCCACGAGAGACAAAAGCGCTAGCGACAGCGGACAACGCTTATTCATGGCATCCTCCCCTAATACAGCCGCGGGTTGAGCGCAGGCGTTTTTTGTTAACTTAGTTCGACCATTCCTGGCGGCACAATGCAAGCGCAACCGAGGCTTTCACGCTTCGCCGGCCGCACCAAACACCCGGTTTATGATTGTGACGAAAGCTCGCGATCCGGCGTCGCCCATTCAATTTCGTAGGGCGTAGAATAAAATTTCATTCTCTCGCGGATGCTGTCCTCGATTGCCTGTCGACTCGCGCCGGCAACCGGCGCCACCCGGATGACCGCACGATTGCCCTGCTTTGCATCGGGAACCATGTTGACCGACACGCCGTCACTGCCGGCCACATCGGCCAGTGCTACGGTGAACGCCCGTCGCGCCGCATCGAGGCGAAGTTGAAGCTTCGCCGGCTTACCCACATCGGTGAGTGGCATGCTGTCGACTAGAATGATTTCTTTCGGCGCCGCCGCGCGCTCCGAGCTGTGGGCCAGCGCAAAGGCCTGGACTTCATCCGCCGTTGCTTTGGCGTTGGGGACTAGCTGCACATACGCAATCGGCAGCTCACCCGCGTGCGCATCCGGCTTGCTTACCGCCGCAGCCAGGACGACTTCGGGATGCTTGAGCAGCGTCTCCTCGATGACCGTCGGGTCGATGTTGTGACCCCCGCGGATGATCACGTCCTTGGCCCGCCCGGTGATCCAGAGAAATCCGTCGGCATCGAGGCGGCCGAGATCGCCCGAATTGAACCAGCCGTCCGGCAACAGGATGCCGGCATTAAATGCGTCGTCGACATAGCCGGGTGTTACGCTCGGACCCTTCACCACAACGAGTCCGATCTCGTCTGCTGCGCATTCGCGCGTGATGCGGCCTGCATCGTCGATCTCGACAATCTTGATCTGGGTGTAGGGCAGGCGAAGGCCGGCCGAGCCATAGCGCGGATCGCCGTCACGCGGCGGTTGGGCCACGTTCTGCGTGTACTCTGTTGCGCCGTAACTGGCGAGCATGCGCACGCCGCAGATTCTTTCGAGCTGGCGGGCCACTTCGGCCGGGAATGCGGTCGAGCCGGTTACTCCATAGGGACGGAGCGAGCTGAGGTTCTCGCCGTGAGGCGGATTCTTGCTGAGTTGCGCGAGGGTGGTGGGTACGCCCGAGAGGACCGAAATATGAAATTTTTCGACGAACTTCCAGTAATTCGCAATAAAGCGCTTGTCGCGTGCGCCGCTCGGCGAAGGGATCACAATTTCCATACCGTGCGCGATGGCCATGATCCCGCGGCCGAAAAAACCGGCGATGTGAAACATTGGATAGTCGGAGAAAATGACGTCATCCGTAGTGTGCGCCATCACCAGCATGTTGGCCCAGAGCTTATAGGAGAAGCCCCGGTGGTTCAGCTTGACGAGCTTGGGCGAGCCCGTTGTGCCGCCTGAATGCACATAAGCAGCGATATCCTCGGGCCGTGCCGTGCGTGTGAACGTCAGCGCGTCACCCGGTTGGTGTGACGACAGCAGGTCGAGGTCTGCACTCGCGATCTGCTCTCCGCCCGGCCCTTGCACCGAAAGAATACGCACATCGGACGGTATCTCGGCCTTGATCGTCTGTAGCTTCTCCCAGATTTCGTATCCGGGGGTCGGACCGAGCGCGACCACAACCTTTGCCCGCGAAGCGCGGATCAGCGCGCTCCAATGTGACGCCTCAAGCATCCAGTTGGTGCAGCAGGAGACACCGGCAGCGAGGGAACCAAGCATTACGGAATAGAGCTGCGGCGTAGTGGGGAGCAGGTAAAGCACCGCGTCTTCAGGGCCGACCCCAAGGGAGCGAAACAGGTTTGCGGTTGCGAAAGTCTGGCGCTTGAGATCTTCATAGGTGACCGAAATCGCCGGACTGTCGGGGTTGCCATCCTCGATGTAGCGTATCGCCACCTTGTGGGGCGCAAGATCTAAACCGCGCCGGATCCAGTCGTTGACGTCCCAAGACAGCAGGCGCTGTTCGAGAGGGACCGCCTCCAGATCTTCGATATCGCGGAGATTGCGGAGCGGAGCAAAATGGTCTGCGGCACTCATGACTTCGCTAGATTCTCTTTATCATCGTCAATATAGATCAGTCTGTCATGTTGCCTTGCGTCGGCATGATGTCAATCGACCATGTGTTGCGCGCGGCTTGCTCGGGTTTCATCTGCCCATGGCCAGCGCGGATTCGCATCGTGCGGCAGAATCATCGCATTATTTGGATCGATGTTGCGATCCTGCACGCGCTCGGCATGTTTGTCGCCGATATGTTCAAGTCGCGATGCCGGCTTGAAGCTGCGAACCTGTTTCTCCGCTATCAACTCAATATCGCCTTGAGGCGGGCGCCACCTCAACCTCGATTGCACGGCAGCGACCGGGCATTGCTGGTCTGGATGACCCGGATTTGG
>PLYS01000216.1 GCA_003153455.1 Betaproteobacteria bacterium
CTGACGCCGAGTACGACCGCCTGTTCCGCGAGCTGCAGCGGCTTGAAGAGCGATACCCGCAGCTGGTTACCCCCGATTCTCCGACGCAGCGCGTCGGCGCGTCGCCGTTAAGCGAGTTTGCTCAAGTAACGCATCGCACGCCGATGCTGTCGCTCAACAATGCATTCGAAGACAACGAGGTGATAGCGTTCGACCGCCGTGCACGCGAGGCGCTCGGAGTTGACGCCGTTGACTATGCGGCAGAGCCCAAGTTCGACGGCCTCGCGATCAGTCTGACTTACGTAAAAGGCCTGTTTACAACCGGCGCGACGCGCGGCGACGGCTATACCGGCGAGGATGTTACTGCCAATCTGCGCACCGTGCGCGCGATTCCGCTCAGGCTGCGCGGCACGCACCCGCCCGGCCTGCTCGAAGTGCGCGGCGAAGTGCTGATGCTGAAAGCGGATTTCGAGCAGCTGAATCTCAGGCAGCGGGAGCAGGGCGAGAAGGAGTTCGCCAACCCGCGCAACGCGGCTGCGGGCTCGTTGCGCCAGCTCGATCCGCGCATCACCTCGACACGGCGGCTTGCATTCTACGCCTATGGCATCGGCGCGCTGGATTACGGCAAGCTGCGCAACCACTCGCAGGTGCTAGACATGCTGGCCGAGCTCGGCTTCCCCGTCACTGCCGAGCGCAAGGTGGTAACAGGAGTCGCGGGAATGCTCGATTATTACCGAGAGATTGGCGCCAAGCGCGGGAGGCTGCCGTTCGATATCGACGGCGTGGTCTACAAGATCAACGATCTTGCCGCGCAGAACACGCTCGGCTACGTATCGCGCGCGCCGCGCTTCGTCATCGCGCACAAGTTTCCAGCCGAGGAAGCGTCCACGGTGGTCGAAGGTATCGACGTACAGGTCGGACGCACCGGCGCGCTGACACCTGTCGCACGGCTTAAGCCGGTATTCGTCGGCGGCGTGACCGTTACCAACTCGACGCTTCACAACGAGGATGAAGTGCACCGCAAGGATATCCGCGTCGGCGACAGCGTCGTGGTGCGGCGCGCCGGCGATGTGATACCCGAGGTGGTGCGTGTAATCGCAGAAAAACGCCCGCCGCAGACGCGCCGTTTTGTCATGCCCGAACGCTGTCCGGTATGCGGCTCGGCGGTGCGCAAGTCCGACGATGAGGTGGTCGCACGCTGTTCTGCCGGATTGTTCTGTCCAGCACAGCGCAAGCAGGCGTTGCTGCATTTCGCGAGTCGGCGTGCAATGGACATTGAAGGGCTGGGCGAAAAGCTGGTCGAACAACTGGTCGACGGCCAGATCGTGCGCACACCGGCCGATCTCTATAAGCTCGGCATGGCCAAGCTCGCTGAACTCGACCGCATGGCGGAAAAATCGGCCGGCAACCTGGTCGCGGCGATCGAAAAAAGCAGGCAGACCACGCTCGCGCGCTTCATCTTCGCGCTCGGCATCCGCAACGTCGGAGAGAGTACGGCGCAGGACCTGGCGCGCTATTTCGGCAACATCGACCGCCTCGCGAGCGCCGACGCCGAGACCTTGCAGCAGGTGCCGGACGTCGGCCCGGTGGTGGCGCAAAGCATTGCCGGTTTCTTCGCTGAGCCGCACAATCGAGAGGTGATCAAACAGTTGTTGGCGGCTGGCGTCCGTTTTGCCGAAACCGCGCCCAAGCGGCTCGATACTGCGAGCCCGGTTTATGGTAAAACCTTTGTGTTGACCGGAACGCTGCCACACCTGACACGCGATGAAGCGCAGCAGAAAATTCGCGACCGCGGCGGCAAGGTCAGCGGCAGCGTGTCGAAGCAGACCGATTATGTGGTTGCTGGCGCCGATCCCGGCAGCAAATATGACAAGGCATTGGAGCTTGAAATTAAAGTATTGGATGAAGCGGGTTTTCTGGGTCTGCTCGATCAATGAGGAAAGGACAGGATGAACATCATCACCAAGGCGGTGTTTCCAGTGGCGGGGATGGGAACGCGGTTCCTGCCGGCGACCAAGGCGAGCCCCAAGGAAATGCTGCCGGTCGTCGACAAGCCGTTGATCCAATATGCGGTCGAGGAGGCGGTCGCCGCCGGCATCACCGAACTTGTGTTCATCACGGGCCGCAGTAAGCGCGCGATCGAGGACCATTTCGACACGGCGTTCGAGGTTGAGAGCGAACTGGTGACGCGTGGCAAGCACGAGATGCTCGCGATGGTGCGTGATGTGGTGCCGCGTCACGTGAAATGCATTTATGTACGCCAGCATCAGGCGCTCGGGCTCGGCCATGCCGTGCTGTGCGCGCAACCGGTAGTCGGCGCTCATCCGTTCGCGATTATCCTTGCCGACGATCTGATTGACGCCAAGCCTCCGGTGATGAAGCAAATGGTCGATGTCTATCGCAACGAGCGGTGCTCGCTGCTCGGCGTGCAGAAAGTGGCGCCCGCCGATACCGCGCAATATGGAATCATCAAGCCCGGCCGCCGCCATGGCAAGCTGCATGCGGTGGCAGCGATCGTCGAGAAGCCGAAGCCGAGCGCAGCGCCGTCGACGCTCGCAGTGGTCGGCCGCTACATCCTGACGCCGCGCATTTTTCACCACCTGCAGCGGCTGCGGCCCGGCGCCGGCGGCGAAATCCAGTTGACCGACGGCATCGCAGCGCTGCTGAAGGAGGAGCCGGTGCTCGCCTACCAGTTCGACGGTGTGCGCTATGATTGCGGCAGCAAGCTCGGCTACCTCAAGGCGAATGTTGCGTACGGACTCAAGCACCCGGAAGTGGCGCGCGAGTTTGCTGCACACCTCGCCGCATTGCAGCGCAGCCGGCGCCGTTAAGCCTGGCGGGCGCGACACGATGATTCATTGATGCTGGCGCCGGCACAAGCCTGGGAAATTCTTGAATCCGCCGAGCAGGTGTGTTCGGCCGCTACCATCGCGCGGGCGGTGCAACGCATCGCGGCAGACATCACGCGTGTCCTTGCTGATGATAATCCACTGGTGTTGAGCGTGATGGGCGGTGCGGTCGTATTCACCGGCCAGCTGCTGCCGCTGCTCAGATTCCCGCTCAGTTTCGATTATATGCATCTGACGCGTTACCGCAACGCGATGAGCGGCGGTCGCATCGAGTGGAAGGTATTCCCGCTCGAGGCGGTCGCCGGACGGGTGGTGCTGGTGGTCGACGACATACTCGACGAGGGAGACACTATGCTTGAAATCCGCACACGCGTCCTTGCCGCGGGAGCGGAGCGTTTTTACTGCGCGGTATTCGCCGACAAGGACATCGGCAAGCCCAAACCCATCGCCGCGGATTTTGTCGGCCTCCCGCTGCCCAACCGCTATGTGTTCGGCTTCGGGATGGACGTCAAAGGCGCGTGGCGAAACTTGCCTGAGATTTATGCGATGAAGTGTGAGGAGTAAGCTCTCGCGTATGCTAGCCATCATCGGCGGCAGCGGGTTGACGCAGCTGTCAAACATGAAAATTTCCCGGCGCGAGGTGGTGCGCACTCCCTATGGCGAGCCGTCGGGCGCGCTCACCTTCGGCAGCATTGCGGGCCATGAAGTGGTGTTTCTCGCGCGCCACGGTTACGGCCACACCATCCCGCCGCATCAGGTCAACTACTGCGCCAATATCTGGGCGTTGCATGCGCAGGGCGCGAAAAATGTGGTATCGATCGCGTCGGTCGGCGGTATCTCGGGCGAGTTCAAGCCCGGCGCGCTCGCGGTCCCGGATCAGATCATCGACTACACCCATGGCCGCGCCGGTACTTTCTTCACGGGCGCGGATCTCGGCGTGCATCACATCGATTTCACGCTGCCCTATTGCCAGACGCTGCGGGCTGCCTGTCTCAAGGCGGCGCAGCAGGCGGGAGAAACTCTGATCGACGGCGGCGTCTACGCCGCGACCCAGGGGCCGCGCCTTGAGACCGCCGCCGAAATCAACCGGCTCGAACGCGACGGCGCCGACATGGTCGGCATGACCGGCATGCCGGAGGCGGCGCTCGCCAGGGAAATCGGCCTGTGCTATGCCGCGATCGCGGTCGTCGCGAACTACGCTGCGGGGCGGGGCGGCAGCGGCCGGGGCATAGCCATGAATGAAATTACCGCAGTGCTCGAGCAAGCGATGGGCAGGGTGCGCCCGATACTGGAAAAGCTGGTGGTGTCCGATGGCGGTTAGGACAGTGCTGAAAATGGGCGATCCGCGGCTGCTCGAGCGCGCGCGCGCGGTCGACAGGTTCGACCTGTCCGAGCTGCATGCGTTGCTTGCCGACATGCATGACACGATGCAGGCGTTGAATGGCGCCGGATTGGCGGCGCCGCAGCTCGGCGTTGGTTTACAGGTGGTGATTTTCGGCGTCGATCATAACCCGCGTTATCCCGATGCCGAAGCGGTGCCGCATACAGTTTTGATCAATCCAACCTTGACGCCGCTTGGCGATGAAATGGAGGAGGGCTGGGAAGGCTGCCTGTCGGTGCCTGGCTTACGCGGCGTGGTGCCGCGTTACGCACGGCTGCGTTATCGGGGCTATGACCAGCATGGCAGTGTGATTGACCGCAGCGCGGAAGGCTTTCACGCACGCGTGGTGCAGCACGAATGCGATCATCTGATCGGCGTGCTGTATCCGATGCGAATCCGCGACTTCAGCCATTTCGGTTACACCGAAGTGCTGTTTCCGGACTCTGCGCCGATCGATGAATGAGGGTGGGTACTCCTCACTCTTTACCGCTTTTCACCCCTGCAACTGCTGCACGAGGTCGCTTTCAAGCTTCACCACGGTCTTCGCATCGCCAAGCGCCGCGCCCTTGATCAGGAATACGTCCTCCGCGCGGTCGCCAAGCGTATTGATCTTGGCGGTGTGCAGATTGATGCCGTATTTGACGAGGCAGCGTGCGACACGTGACAGCAGTCCGGGACGGTCGCCGGCGATGATCTGCAGCACCTTGTAGACGCCGCGCTCGTCGGGCTCGATGCTGACCTCGGGCGTGATTGGAAAATGCTTGAGTTGCCGGCTCACGCGCCCCTCCGCCGGCGGTTCGAGCGGGGTCTGGTGCAGGAGGCGCTGGCCGAGCTCGTATTCGATAAAGCCGATCATATCGCGGTACTGCGGCTTCTTGCTGTAGGGATCGCTGATCTCGAAGCTGTCCAGTGCGTAGCCGTGGCGGGTGGTGTAGATCTTGGCATCCATGATTGAATAGCTGCTGCGCTCGAAAAAGCTGCAGATGCGCGCGAACAGATCCTTCTGATCGCGCACATAGATCATGACCTGCAGGCCTTCGCCGGCCGGAGACAGGCGCGCCTTGACCACCGGCGTCTCAGCATCAACGCGGTAGTTGAGCAGGCGCGTATGCCAGGCGATCTCGTCAGGATCGTGGCGCAGGAAATACGAGACGTCGAGCTGCTCCCACAGTTTTTCGTGCGCCTGCTCTCCGATCGCATACAGCCTGAGTTTTGCTTTGGCCGCGTCCTGCCGCTGCTGCAGGCTGCTGTCGAGCGAGCGCGTTTCGCCGCTCAGGCGGCGGCGCGTCGCCAGGAACAGGTCCTCGAGCAGTTTGCCTTTCCACGCGTTCCAGACTTTTGGGCTGGTGCCGCGAATGTCGGCTACCGTGAACAGATACAGCGCGACCAGGTGCCGTTCGTCTCTGACCCTGGCGGCGAAGGCGTTGATAACCTCGGGATCCGACAAATCCTGTTTTTGGGCAGTGAGCGACATCGTCAGATGGTGTTCGACCAGCCATGCGACGAGTTCGACATCGTCGCGCGCCATGCCATGGGCCCGGCAGAAACGCGCCGCATCGACCTTGCCGAGCGCCGAATGGTCGCCGCCGCGGCCCTTGGCGATATCGTGAAACAGCCCCGCGAGATAAAGCAGTTCCGGACGCGCGAAATCGCTCATCAGCCGGCTGCACAGCGGAAATTCGTGCGCGAGATCAGGCACGGCGAAGCGCCGCAGGTTGCGCACGACCTTGAGGATGTGCTCATCGACGGTGTAGACGTGATACAGGTCGTGCTGCATCTGCCCGACGATGCGGCCAAACGCGGGGATGTAGCGGCCGAGCATCCCGTACTGGTTCATGCGCGTGAGCGCGCGCAGCACGCGCGTGGGGCTGCGCAGGATCCGCATGAACAGTTCGCGGTTAGCGGGGTTGGCGCGGAATGCCGGATTGATCTGATCGCTGGCGCGCCATAACGCGCGCAGCGTGGGTGCGGTCATGCCCTTCAGTTCGTGGTGCTGCTGCAGCAGCACCATCGCCTCCAGCATCGCGCCGGGCTCGCGCCGGAACAGCCCTTCATCGTGCACTTCGAGCAGTTCGTTGCGGATGCGGAAATGCGAGTTGATTTTTTGCGTCGGCTGGCCGCGGGGCGGAAAGATCGGAGTGCCGAGGTTCTGCAGCACCACGGTATTGATTTGGCTGATTTCCTTGGCAGTGCGATAGAAACGCTGCATCAGATGCTCGCTGGCGCGGCGGTGCGCGGTATCACGCAGGCCCATCTGCGCTGCGAGCGCGGTCTGCACGTCGAACACCAGCCGTTCTTCGCGCCGCTGTGCAAGATAGTGGAGCCGGATGCGCAGGTTCTGCAGGAAGGATTCATGCTGCCGCAACTGCGTGGCTTCGCGGCGGGTGATGATTTCCTTTTTCACCAGATCGCTCCATGTATCACCAATGCCCGACGCTTTGCTGATCCACAGAATGTTGTGCAGGTCGCGTAATCCGCCCGCGGTTTCCTTGATGTTCGGCTCGAGGTTGGTGTCACGAAAGCGCTCATGACGCTGCTCCTGCTCGAGGCGCTTCGCCTTGAAAAACTGCTGCGGGTCGAGTGCGCGCGCAAACTCTTTTTCGAAGCGCCGGAACAACCTGCGCTCGCCCGTCAGCAGGCGCGCTTCGAGCAGGCTGGTCTGCACGGTCACGTCCTGTGCCGCCAACCCGATGCATTCATCAATAGTGCGCACGCTGTGGCCGACTTCGAGCCCGATATCCCACAGCACGCTGATAAACTGCTCAAGTTTATGCGTCAGATTCGGATCGGACGCGTGTGGCAGCAGTACCAGCAGATCGATATCCGAGAAGGGGAACAACTGGCCCCGGCCATAGCCGCCGACCGCAACCAAGGTAAGCGTCGGCGGCATCGCAAGGTGCTGCCACACTGCTTTGAGCTGGCCATCGATCAGCAAACAATGGCGCCGCAGCAGTTCGGGGGCTGAATGGTTCTCGAGGTAGCGCCGCTCCAGCGTTCGGCGCTGTTCGCTGAGGCGGGTTTTCCAACGCGCACTCGGCGGCTGGGATGTGGAAACGGGCGCGCTTACCGTTTGCAGCACGCTAGGCATGCCGCTGTACGACGAAATCCGGCTGCGCCGGCGCGCCGCCGGACAAGGTCAGCACTTCGAATCCGTCATCGGTGACGAGCACCGTATGCTCCCATTGCGCCGACAGGCTGTGGTCCTTGGTGACTATGGTCCAGCCGTCGGCCAGCTGGCGGATATCGGCGCGTCCGGCATTGATCATCGGCTCGATGGTGAATGTCATGCCGGCTGCGAGCACCAGACCGGTACCCTGCTGTCCGTAGTGCAATACCTGCGGCTCCTCATGGAATTTGCGGCCGATACCGTGGCCGCAGAATTCGCGCACCACGCTGCAGCCGTTTTTCTCGGCGCAGCTTTGGATGGTGTGGCCGATATCGCCGAGCCGCGCGCCGGAGCGCACTGCGGCGATACCGCGCCACATGCATTCGTAGGTGATCTCGCACAAGCGGCGCGCCTGCACCGTCGGCTGGCCGACGTAGAACATGCGGCTGGTGTCGCCGTGATAACCATCCTTGATGACGGTGATGTCGATATTGATGATGTCGTCGGCCTTGAGCTTCTTGTTGCCGGGCACACCGTGGCAGACGACGTGGTTGACCGAGGTGCAGACCGACTTCGGATAGGGCGGATAGCCGGGCGGCGCATAGTTGAGCGGCGCTGGTACCGTGTGCTGGACGTTCACCATGTAGTCATGGCACAGGCGGTCGATTTCATCGGTGGTAATTCCGGGTATGACGTGCGGCGTGATGAAATCAAGTACTTCGGCGCCGAGACGCCCGGCGACGCGCATTTTTGCTATTTCCGCGGGGGTCTTGGCGATGACGCTCATGAAAGGGGAGCTGCGATACATAGGTTGCTATCCAAATAAATCAAAAAGATGCGGATTCTATGCCAATTTTCAACCGATTCATAATGGCCGCACAGGAAGCGCCGGTGCCCTTGGCGCTTGCCGTACCGAATCTGAGCCAACCTGGTTGAGAAAAAATCATTAAATAAGACATTATCACGGACACGCCTTTTGGCGGATACCACGGCAGGGCAAATCCACCAAGCCCCAAAACGCTACCCCCGTTGCTACCCCGCAGCCACGATTCTTGTAATCCCGAACCGCAAATGATTGTTTTGCATACCAGTTGCTACTGGAGGGCGGAGTGACAATAATTCCTTAAAGAGGATATAATGGATTATTGGTTTGAAACAAGCGCTTTACGGCTGTTCTAACCGCAAACTCGCACATCCGCCATAGTCAGGGTGCTCGGCAACGAGTGTATTGAGGCGGATGGAGGCTTAACCCTAACTGGAGATAGGTAGTATGGCAACTAGCATGCGTGAAATGCTGGAGTGTGGCGTCCATTTCGGGCACCAGACCCGGTACTGGCACCCCAAGATGGCCCCGTTTATTTTCGGCCATCGCAACAAAATCCACATCATCAACCTCGAAAAGACGCTGGCGCTGTACCTCGACGCGCTCAAATTCGTGCGCCAGTTGACCGCCAACAAAGGCGCGATTCTATTTGTCGGCACCAAGCGCCAGGCGCGCGAAATCATCAAGGAAGAAGCAATGCGCTGCGGCTCGCCTTATGTTGATCACCGCTGGCTCGGCGGCATGCTGACCAACTACAAGACGGTCAAGCAGTCGATCAAGCGCTTGAAGGAGATGGAGGCGATGGTGCAGGACGGCTCGCTCGACAAGCTGGCCAAGAAAGAAGCGCTCAATTATCAGCGCGAAATGGTGAAGCTCGAGCGCAGCCTCGGCGGCATTAAGGACATGCAAGGGATGCCGGACGCGCTGTTCGTGATCGACATCGGTTATCACAAAGGCGCCGTTGCCGAAGCGAAAAAGCTCGGCATCCCGATAATTGCGGTGGTGGACACCAATCACAATCCGGAAGGCGTGGATTACGTGATTCCCGGCAATGATGATTCGAGCCGTGCGATCCGGCTTTACGCGCGCGGTGTTGCCGACGCGGTGTTGGAAGGTCGTAATCAGGTGGTGCAAGAGATTGTCAGCGACGAGGAATTCGTCGAGGTCGAGGCCGCTGTCGCGGCGCCGACGGCCTGAAAGGTTACCCAACCGGAAAAGGGGCGTTAGCCCCTTTTTTTTAAGTTTTTGGAGCGAAAATGGCGGAAATAACCGCAGGGATGGTCAAGGAGTTGCGCGAAGCGACCGGCCTCGGCATGATGGAATGCAAGAAAGCTCTCGCCGAGGCTGACGGCGACATGAAAAGAGCCGAGGAACTGCTACGCATCAAAAGCGGCGCCAGGGCGAGCAAGGTAGCGGGGCGCATCGCTGCCGAGGGTGCGGTCAGCGTGTTTATCAGCGCCGACGGCAAGACTGGCGTACTGGTTGAGGTCAACTGCGAGACCGACTTCGTAGCCAAGGACGCCAACTTCGCCGGTTTTGTGAAATCAGTCGCGGCGGCGGCGGCGAATAGCAGCGCGGTTGAGGTTGAAGCCTTGCTGCAGACGGCCGGCGGTGACGGCCAAACCGTGGAAGGCGCCCGCCAGGGACTGGTGATGAAGCTCGGCGAGAACATCAGCGTGCGCCGCTTCGTGCGCGTCGCCGCCACAGGCAGGCTCGGTTATTACCTGCACGGCAGCAGGATCGGCGTGCTGGTCGATTATGCGGGCGGCGACGAACAGCTCGGTAAGGACCTTGCGATGCACATCGCCGCGAGCAAGCCGGTCTGCATAGCCAGGGAGCAGGTCCCGCCGGATGCCATCGGCAGAGAGCGCGCAATCTACACGGCGCAGGCGCAAGAGAGCGGCAAGCCCGACAACATCATCGCCAAGATGGTCGAGGGCCGCATCGCCAAGTATCTGGCGGAAGTGACGTTGCTCGGCCAGCCTTTCGTCAAGAACCCGGATCAAACGGTCGAGGAATTGCTCACGGCCAAGAACGCCAAAGTTAATGCCTTCCACATGTATATCGTGGGCGAGGGCATCGCGAAAAAAAAGGATGATTTTGTGGCCGCAGTGATGGCGCAGGCGGGGAACGCCTAGATGGCGGAAGCGCCGGCCTTTAAGTATAAGCGTATCCTCCTCAAGCTCAGCGGCGAGGCGCTGATGGGCGAGGACAGTTACGGCATCAACCGGCCCACCATCGAGCGCATCGTTTCGGAAATCGCCGGCGTGGCCGGACTCGGTGTCGAGATTGCGGTGGTAATCGGTGGCGGCAATATTTTCCGCGGCGTGGCGCCCGCGGCAGCCGGCATGGATCGCGCCACGGCTGACTACATGGGGATGCTCGCAACCGTGATGAACGCGCTGGCGCTGCAGGACGCGATGCATCGCGTCAATTTGGTAGCCCGCGTGCAGTCGGCGCTCAATATCGAACAGGTGGTCGAGCCATATATTCGCGGCAAGGCAATGCGCTATCTCGAAGAAGGCAAGATCGTTATCTTTGCAGGGGGTACCGGCAACCCGTTCTTCACCACCGACACCGCGGCGGCGCTGCGCGGCATGGAAATGAACGTCAATCTGGTGCTCAAAGCGACCAAGGTCGACGGCGTCTACACCGAGGACCCAAAGACGCATGCCGATGCGATGCGCTATAAAAGCATCACGTTCGACGAGGCAATAATCAAGCATCTGAAAGTGATGGACGCGACCGCGCTGACGCTGTGCCGCGACCAGAAGCTGCCGATCAACGTATTCAGCATTTTCAAACCGGGCGCATTCAAGCGCGTCGTCACCGGACAGGACGAAGGCACGCTCGTGCATTATTAGCGGGGGAGTAAAATGATCGCCGATGTCAAGAAATCCACCGAACAGAAAATGAAAAAGACGCTCGAGACGCTGAAAGCCGATCTCGGGAAAATTCGCACCGGCCGCGCCCATACCGGCCTGCTCGACCATGTGCTGGTCGATTACTACGGCACGCCGACGCCGATCAGCGGGGTCGCCAACGTGACCTTGCTCGATGCGCGCACCATCGGCGTCACGCCGTGGGACAAGAAAATGGTGGGCGTGGTGGAAAAGACGATCCGCGATTCAGACCTCGGTCTCAACCCTGCCACGCTCGGCGAAACGGTGCGCGTGCCGATGCCGGCGCTGACCGAAGAGCGTCGCCGCGACCTGATCAAGGTCGTGCACCGCGAGGCCGAGAACGCGCGGATTGCGGTGCGTAACATCCGCCGCGATGCCAACAACCACCTCAAGGATCTGCTCAAGCAGAAGAAGGTCGCCGAGGACGAGGAGCGCCGCGCGCAGGACGAGGTGCAAAAGCTGACCGACCGTTACATATCCGAGGTCGACAAGGCGCTGGCCGCCAAAGAAGCCGACCTGATCGCGGTATAACAGGCACGCGTGTCAAACACCAGTTCCACCATCGCGGTTCCCGCAACAAGAACGCTTCCGCGCCATATCGCCATCGTCATGGATGGCAATGGCCGCTGGGCCAGGCAGCGCTTTTTGCCGCGCATCGCCGGTCATCGCCGCGGCGTGGAAAATGTGCGCAGCACGGTGCGAGCGTGCGCGCAGAAAGGCATTGAATTTCTGACGCTGTTTGCATTCAGCAGCGAGAACTGGCGCCGGCCGGCGGACGAGGTGTCGTTTCTGATGCAGCTATTCGTGATCGCGCTCGAACAGGAAGTCGCGAAACTGCATGAGAACGACATACGTTTCAAAGTCATCGGCGATCTGTCGCGCTTTGAGCCGCGACTCACGCGCCTGATCGCCGAGGCCGAGCAACTCACCCGTGACAACACGCGATTGACGCTGACGGTGGCTGCCAATTATGGCGGGCGCTGGGACATAATCCAGGCGGTTACCCGCATGCTGAAGGACAAGCCGCAGCTTGCAGACGGATTCGCCGAAGTCGATCTGTCGCCGTATTTGTCGCTGGCCTATGCGCCGGAGCCTGATCTTTTTATCCGCACCGGGGGAGAGCAGCGCATCAGTAATTTTCTGTTGTGGCAGCTCGCCTACACCGAGATGTATTTTACCGATACGCTGTGGCCGGATTTCGACACGGCGGCACTCGATCGGGCAATCACCTCCTACCGGCAACGCGAACGCCGTTTCGGGCACACCAGCGAGCAGTTGCAGGCGGTGGCGGCAGAGAGCACTTTGCGACACGCATCCGAGGGCCGCTAGCGGTGACTTCGTAGCCAGCGCCTGATGCTTAAACTGCGCATCCTGACGGCAGCGGTGGTGTTGCCATTATTGCTGGCAGCAATGTTTCTGCTGCCGAATTCGTGGTGGAGCATTGCGTTGGTTGTGCCGCTGCTGGTGGCCGGCCACGAATGGGCGCGGCTTGCCGGCTTTGGCCGCGGTGTCGAGGCGGCATTCCTGGTGGTGCTGCTGGCCGGATGCGCGTTGTTGTGGCTGGCCGCAATCCCGGCGGCGCAGCGCCCGGGAAACGCGGCGGCTGTAACTGATCGTGCCGTCTATGCGCTCGGTCTGGCGTTCTGGTGCGTAATCGCGCCGTGCTGGCTGTGGCTGAAACTGGTAGTGCGCCAGCGCTTCGCGCTTGCGGCTGCGGGGCTGGTGGTGCTGCTGCCGACCTGGCTGGCGCTGGCGCGGCTGCAGAACGACGCGATGTTATTAATGTTGCTGCTGGCCGTAATCTGGATTGCCGACAGCGCGGCCTATTTCACAGGACGCGCGCTGGGCAGGCACAAACTGGCGCCCGCGATCAGTCCCGGCAAGACCCGGGAAGGCGTTGGCGGTGCGTTCGCCGCCGTCACAGTGTATGCTCTGGCATTGCATTTTTCACTGTTCTCGATGCGCGATTTGCCTATGATTATTGCCGGATTTTTCAGCATGACAGCGCTCAGCATCATGGGTGATTTGTTCGAATCGTGGCTCAAGCGTAATGCCGGGGTCAAGGACAGTGGCAGTATTTTTCCGGGGCATGGCGGCATGCTCGATCGCATCGACGGCGTTACTGCCGCGCTGCCTTTGGCGGCGCTGATATTCATCTAGCATGAGCGCATCCCGGCATATCGTAATCCTGGGGTCCACCGGCAGCGTCGGCGTAAGCACGCTCGATGTCATCGCACGTCACCCCGGGCGCTTCAAGGTCGTCGCGCTTACCGCCTACCGGCAAATCGATGCACTATTCAATCAGTGCACTGAATTCCAGCCGCAATATGCGGTGGTAGGCGATGCAGGGAGTGCAGAGCAGCTCTCGGCCAGGCTGCGCGCAGCAGGCGGCGCAACCGAGGTGCTGTGCGGCGAGCAGGCGCTCGAACAGGTTGCCGCCTTGCCGCAGATCGACACGGTAATGGCGGCGATCGTCGGCATCGCCGGATTGCGCGCGACTTTCGCGGCGGTGCAGGCCGGCAAGCGAGTGCTGCTTGCCAACAAGGAGGCGCTGGTGACCGCCGGCCCGGTATTTATGAACGCGGTACGCAGCCGCGGCGTGACATTGATACCAATCGACAGCGAGCACAATGCGGTGTTCCAGGCACTGCCCGGGAGGTTTGCCGGCGATCTTGCCGCGGTCGGCGTGCGCCGCATCCTGTTGACGGCCTCAGGTGGCCCGTTTCGCGATTTGCCGCTCGAGCGTCTGTCGCAGGTCACTCCGGAGCAGGCATGCNNATCCGAACTGGGTGATGGGGCGAAAAATCTCGGTTGATTCCGCCACCATGATGAACAAAGGCCTGGAAATCATAGAGGCGGGTTGGCTGTTCAATGCGGTGGAAAAACAAATCAAGGTCGTGATTCATCCCGAAAGCGTGATTCATTCGTTGGTCGAGTATATCGACGGCTCGGTGCTCGCCCAGCTTGGCAATCCCGACATGCGCACGCCGATCGCATTCGCGCTGGGCTACCCGCAGCGGATTGAAGCGGGAGTCAATTACCTCGATCTGGCAGCGGTGGGCAAACTCAATTTTTCCGAACCGGATTACGCCCGCTTCCCGTGCCTCGGGCTGGCGCGCGAGGCGTTGCGTGCCGGTGGCAGCGCGCCCGCAGTACTCAACGCGGCGAACGAAGCAGCGGTATCGGCTTTTCTTGCGTCGAGGCTGCGCTTCGACCAGATTCCGGCGTTGATCGAGCATGCGCTCGCCAAGGTCGCCGTTGCGCAATTGCGCGACCTGGAAGATGTATTCAGCGCCGACCGGCGCGCCCGTGATTGCGCTGAGACGTGGCTGGCTCGAAATGCGGCTGTTGCAGCTCCGCGTTCGCGGCGTGTTTCAGCTTAGCCATCCCGATCGGCGTAGCCTGCTATGAGCCTGCTGACCACGATACTGGCGTTTGCGTTCGCACTCGGTACGCTGATCGTAGTGCACGAATTCGGGCACTACCTCGCGGCGAGCCTGTGCAATGTCAAAGTGCTGAGATTTTCGGTGGGATTCGGCCGTGTCGTTGCGCGCCGCCGTTATGGCCGTGACCAGACCGAGTGGGCGATCTCCGCTTTTCCGCTCGGCGGCTACGTCAAAATGCTCGACGAGCGCGAAGGCGAGGTTGCACCCCAGGATCTGCCGCGTGCGTTCAACCGCCAGTCCGTCTACCGCCGTTTCGCGATCGTGGTGGCCGGGCCGGTCGCCAATTTCCTGCTCGCGATTTTTTTGTACTGGTTGATTTACATGCACGGCATCCCGGGGATCAGACCGGTGATCGGTGCCGTAACGGCCGGTTCGTCGGCTGCCGCGGCGCAGTTCGTCCCCGGCGATACCATAATCAAGATCGGACCGCAGGCGGTGACTACCTGGCAGGATGCGCGCTGGGCGCTGCTCAAACACGCTGTCGAAAAAAGCGTGGTTATGCTCGAAGTTCAGAACGACCGTAACGAGATCGCCTGGCGCAAGCTCGATCTGTCGCAGCTCAGCACTGCAGATCTCGACGGCGATTTCCTGCGCGCGCTGGGTTTTATACGCCTGCAGCCGCCGTTGCCACCGGTGATCGGTCGCGTGCTGCCGGGAGGCGCCGCCGAGCGCGGCGGGCTGCAGGGAAACGACGAGATCGTCACGATCAACGGAGAGTCAATGACGCGCTGGGACCGGGTTGTTGCAACCGTCAGCAGCAATCCCGGCAGGGAACTGGTGTTCGTGGTGCAGCGCGATGCGGCGGTCATGGTGCGAATCGCGGTAACGCCGGATGCGGTTCTCGAAAACGGCGAGCGCATCGGCCGCATCGGCGCGGCGCCGCGCATCGACCGCGATGCAATGCGGAAGTACGAGGTGGAGGTGCGCTATACGCCCCTCGCGAGCCTCGGCAAGGCGCTGGAGCGCACTTGGGACACCTCGGCGTTCAGCCTGAAAATGCTGGGCAAAATGCTGGTGGGCGAGGTGTCGCTGAAGAATTTGAGCGGCCCGATCACCATCGCCGATTATGCGGGCCAGTCGGCGCAGGCCGGGTGGATATCGTATCTGGTGTTCATGGCGCTGATCAGCATCAGCCTGGGCGTGCTCAATCTGCTGCCGGTACCATTATTGGATGGCGGGCATTTGATGTATTATATGCTTGAAATTTTTAAGGGAAGTCCCGTTTCGGACAAAGCCATCGAGGTGGGGCAGCACGTCGGAATGGCGGTGTTGTTCACGTTGATGGCTTTTGCGCTGTATAACGATATCAATCGCTTGATCCACGGCTAAGTAAGATGCGCTTGTTTGGATGCCTGTTCGTGTTGCTCGGTGCGCTGCCCGCTATTGCCGCGCATGCGTTCGATCCGTTTGTCGTGAAGGACATCCGCATCGAGGGTATCCAACGCACCGAGGCCGGAACGGTATTCAGCTACCTGCCGGTCAAAGTCGGCGAAACCATGACCGAGGATAAAGCGGCTCAGGCGATCCGTTCGCTTTATGCCACCGGCTTTTTCAAGGACGTCAGCCTTGAAGTCGATAACGGCGTGCTGATCGTGGCGGTACAGGAGCGGCCATCGGTGGCGCAGATTGAGTTTTTGGGCGCCAAGGAGTTCAACAAGGATGATCTGCTGAAAGGGCTGCGTTCAATCGGACTTGCGGAAGGGCGCATTTTCGACAAGGGTCTGCTTGACAAGTCGGAGCAGGAACTCAAGCGCCAGTACATCAGCCGCGGCCTGTATTCGGCGCAAATCACGACTACCGTCACGCCGCTTGAACGCAACCGCGTCGCGGTGCGCTTTGACATCACCGAAGGCAATGTCGCCAAGATCCGTCAAATCAGCATCATCGGCAGCCAGGTTTTCCAGGAAAAAGATTTGGTGGGGCAGTTCAAGTTACGTACGCCGGGGCTGATGACCTGGTACAGCAAGGACGACCAGTATTCGAAACAGAAACTTGGCGCCGATCTCGAAACGTTGCGCTCGTATTATCTCGATCGCGGCTATCTGGAATTTAATATCGACTCGACGCAAGTCTCGATCACGCCAGACAAGAAGGACGTCTACATTACCATCGGCATTACCGAAGGCCCGCAGTATACGGTTTCCGACGTCAAGCTCGCGGGCGAGATGCTGATTCCAGAAGCCGATGCGCTCAAACTGGTGAAGCTGAAGGCAGGCGAAGTTTTCTCGCGCGCCAAGCTCACGGAATCGACGAAGGCAATCAGCGACCGGCTCGGCAACGACGGTTATGCATTCGCGAACGTGAACGCTGTTCCCGACCTGGACAAAGATAAACGTAAAGCCGCGTTCACCTTTTTCGTCGACCCCGGCCGCAGGGTCTATGTCAGGCGTATCAACGTAACCGGCAACACCCGCACCAGGGACGAGGTCATACGCCGTGAGATGCGGCAACTCGAGGGCGGATGGTACTCGGCAGACAGTATCAACAAATCGAAGCAGCGTGTCGATCGACTCGGTTATTTCACCGAGGTAAATGTCGAGACGCCATCCGTGCCTGGCGCCACCGACCAGGTCGATCTCAACATCAGCGTTGCCGAGAAACCGACCGGGAGCATCATGCTTGGCGCCGGTTTCGGTTCCGAAGGCGTGATTTTGAGCGGCGGCATTACACAACAAAACGTGTTCGGTTCAGGTAACCATCTCGGCGTGCAGGTCAATACCAGCAAGATCAATACCGTCTACTCGCTGTCGTTCACGCAGCCGTACTGGACGGTTGACGGCGTGAGCAGGGGCTTCGACCTCTACAAGCGCAACATGGATCCGACAGCGCTTTCCCTTGGCCAATACCGCACGTCGACGCTCGGCGGGCAGTTCCGTTTAGGCGTGCCGTTTACCGATATCGACATGGTTACGCTGGGCCTCGGTTACGAGGACACAAGCATCACGGTATTTGATAATAGCCCGCTCAGAATTACCAGTTATGTAAACACATTCGGCGAGGACAACACCTCGGTGCTCGGTAATGTCGGTTGGGTGCGTGACACGCGTGACAGCGCAATCTATCCTACCCGTGGCGCCATCAGCCGCGCGGTTTTGGAGGCCGGACTTCCGGGCGGCACTCTGCGTTTCTATAAAGTCAATGTACAGCATCAGAGATACTTCCCGTTGACGCGCGATTTTACGCTCTACCTGAACGCCGACATCGGTTACGGCAATGGCTTCGGCGGCAAACCGCTGCCGTTCTTCCGCAATTACTACGTCGGGGGCGTCAGCTCGCTGCGCGGCTATTACACCGCAACGGTCGGCCCTAAAGACGCCAATGGCGATCCGACCGGCGGCAGCAAGAAAGTGGTCGGCAGCGCCGAACTGTTGTTCCCGTTCCCGGGGTTGGAAAATGACAAGTCGGTTCGCCTCGGCACGTTCGTCGACGCCGGCATGGTTGGCGAATCCTATGTTTTTAGCCAAATGCGTGCCGCGGCCGGACTGTCGGTGCTGTGGGTTTCGCCGTTCGGTCCGATCAAAGTCAGCGCGGCGCAACCGTTCCGGAGCCAGTTTGGCGACAAGAAGCAGGTATTCCAGTTTACATTCGGTTCCCAGTTCTGATGGCGTTCAGCGCGTGGACAGGAAACCGGGCCAGTTTAAGGATAAGGAGACGACCTTGAAGCGATTTCATTTACTCATGCTCGCCGCTGCTCTGGCGGTCTGCAGTCTGGCCGCGCAGGCTCAGGCCGCGGAGATAAAGATCGGGTTCATCGATGCCGATCGCATCAATCGTGAGTCGGCGCCCGCCGAACGCGCCACCAAGAAGCTGGAAAAAGAATTTGCGCCGCGCGAGCAGGAACTGCGCAAGATGGAGCAGCAGATCAAGTCGTTGCAGGGACAGCTCGAGAAAGATGGTTTGACCATGAGCGAAACCGACCGCCGTAATAAAGAGCAGGAGCTCGGTCGCCAGACCCGGGAGTTCCAGCGCCTGCAGCGCGAGTTCCGCGAGGACCTCAATTTGCGCCGCAATGAGGAACTGGCGGCGCTGTTCGAGCGCGCCAACAAGGTCATCAAGCAGATTGCCGAGGCGGAGAAATTCGATCTGATCCTGCAGGAAGCGGTCTACCGCAATCCGCGTATCGATATTACGGACAAGGTTCTTAAAGCGCTGGCGGCCGACAAATAGCCTTGCTGCGGCATTGCATGAGTTGAGCACAAGGTGTGGTTCATTGCGCCGGAAAATGACTTTGACCAAGCGCAAATTGTTCAAGCTCGGCGATATCGTCAGGCAGTTAGGCGGCGAGCTGATCGGCGACCCTCACGTCCGCATCCATCAAGTCGCGACACTGGAGTCGGCTCGGTCCACGGATATCGCGTTCCTCGCGCAATCCCGATATCTGCCGCAGCTCAGCCAGACGCGGGCGGCAGCAGTGATACTTGGCCCCGAGGCGCGCGATGCGAGCAGCCTGCCACGCATCATCAGCGCCAATCCCTACGCCTATTTCGCCAAGGTTTCGATGCTGCTCAATCCGCCTGCCGCGGTTGAACCCGGAATACATAAATCTGCGGTGGTGGATAAATCAGCGCGCGTCGCGAAATCAACGAGCATCGGCGCCTGCGCAGTCATCGGCAAAGAGGCGCAGATCGCGGACAGCGCGAGCATTGGCCCCGGGTGCTTTATCGGCGACGGCGCGAGCATAGGAGCGGGCAGCCGCTTGCATGCCAACGTGACTGTTTACCACGAATGCCGGATCGGCGCGCGTTGTATCGTGCACTCCGGGGTTGTGATCGGCTCCGACGGTTTCGGCATAGCGAAGGAGGAAGGCGTCTGGAAAAAAATCCCCCAGATCGGACGGGTGCTGATCGGCGACGACGTCGAAATCGGCGCCAACACCACGATCGATCGCGGCGCGCTTGACGATACCGTCATCGCAGACGGGGTCAAGCTCGATAATCAGATCCAGATCGCGCACAACGTCCGGATCGGCGCCAATACCGCAATTGCGGCATGCGTAGGCATCGCAGGCAGCGCGAAAATCGGCAGCAATTGCGCGCTCGGTGGAGCGTCGATGATTTATGGCCACATTACTCTTGCCGATAACGTGAACGTTTCGGCGGGCACTCTGATCATGAAATCGCTGGAGCAGCCTGGCACTTATACCGGCGTTTATCCTTTTTCCAGCCACCAGCGCTGGCTCAGGAATGCGGCGCATTTGCGGCAGCTCGACGACTTGGTGAAGCGGGTCCGTGAGCTGGAGGGAAGACCACGCAAGGCGGAAAGGGACAAGTCATGAACGGCATGGACATACACCAGATACTCGAATGCCTGCCACACCGTTACCCGATGCTGCTGGTGGACCGGGTGATATCCTGCGATCCGGGAAAACGCATCGTCGCGATCAAGAACGTCACCATCAACGAGCCTTTTTTCGGCGGGCATTTTCCGCACCATCCGGTGATGCCGGGGGTACTCATCATCGAGGCATTGGCCCAGGCCGCTGCCATCCTCACGTTCAAGACGCATAACCATAAGACCGACGACAACTCGATTTATTACTTCGTCGGCATCGACCATGCCCGTTTCAAGAAGCCGGTGATGCCAGGAGACACGCTCGAACTGAATGCCGAACTCAAACGGTTTGCGCGCGGGATATGGTGGTATTCAGCGCACGCGCGCGTGGCGGATCAGGTAGTGACCGAAGCCGAGCTGATGTGCACGCTGCGCACGATCGACAGCGATAAGAATTGATCAGCATCACTCAAGCAGTGATACATCCCACCACCATCATCCATCCCGGCGCGCGGCTTGCCGAAGATATCGAAGTTGGCGCGTATACGATGATCGGCGAGCATGTCGAGATTGGCGCCGGCTCCCGCATCGGTCCGCATGCGATCATCACCGGCCATACCCGCATCGGGCGCAACAACCGCATCTACCAGTTCGTCTCGCTCGGCGAAGTGCCACAGGACAAGAAATACGCGGGTGAGCCGACCCGGCTCGAGATCGGTGATGGCAACACGATTCGTGAATTCTGCACGTTCAATTGTGGCACGGCGCAGGATGCCGGCGTCACCCGTTTGGGCAACGACAACTGGATCATGGCTTATGTGCATCTTGCGCACGACTGCCAGATCGGTGATCACGCCGTTTTCGCCAATAACTCGCAGCTGGCGGGACACGTGCACGTTGGTGACCACGCAATACTTGGCGGCTTCACCGCGGTGCACCAGTTCTGCCGCATCGGTGCACACAGCATCACCGCGATCGGCACCGTCGTGCTGCAGGATATCCCGCCGTTCGTGACTGCATCGGGGAACACCGCGAAACCTTATGGCATCAACGCCGAGGGCCTGAAACGGCGAGGTTTTTCAGCGGAGACCATCACCCGCATCAAGCGCGCCTACAAGACGCTGTATAAATCGGGGCAGACGCTTGACGAGGCCAAGCGCGAAATCGCCGGGCAAACACGCGATTGCCCCGAGCTGCGGTTGCTGCTCGATTTTCTCCATAATTCCACGCGTGGCATTATCCGCTGAACGCGCCACGCGCCGCCGTACGGTCGGCATCGTCGCCGGCGAAGCGTCCGGCGACCTGCTGGGCAGCCAGCTGATTGGCGCACTGCACGAACTGGTGCCGCAGCTGCATTTCACCGGCATTGGCGGGCCGCGCATGGAAGCTGCTGGCATGGAGGTATTGTTTCCGCTCGAAAAACTCGCCGTGCGCGGCTACCTCGAGGTGGCGCGGCATTTCTTCGAGATTGTCGGCATCCGCCGCAAGTTGCGCCGGCGTTTCGTCGCCGACCCGCCGGATGTATTCATCGGCATCGACGCGCCTGATTTCAATCTCGATCTCGAGCTGAGCCTGAAAGCGCATGGCATTCCCACAGTCCACTATGTGAGCCCTGCGATCTGGATGTGGCGCAAACGGCGCATTCATAAGATCAAGCAGGCGGTAAGCAAGATGCTGACGCTGTTTCCGTTCGAAGCATCGCTCTACCGGCAGGCCGGCGTTGACGTCGCGTTTGTCGGCCACCCACTCGCTGACATGCTGGACCGGGTACCGAAGCGCGCCGCAGCGCGCGAGCAGCTCCGACTGCCGTTGTCGGCGCCGATCATCGCACTGCTGCCGGGAAGCCGCCAAAGCGAACTCGAACATATGGCGGATCTGTTTGTCCAAACCGCAAAACAAATCAGCGAGCGTCTGCCGCAGGCGCTGTTCCTGGTACCGCTTGTAACGCGCGAGACGCGTGAGATGTTCGAAATTGCGCTCTATCGCAACCAGGCCGAGGAGTTGCCTCTGACGATCCTGTTTGGGCACGCGCCGGATGCGATGTCCGCTGCCGACGTCGTGCTGGTCGCATCGGGTACTGCGACGCTCGAGGCGGCGCTGCTCGGCAAGCCGATGGTGATCACCTACAAGATGCCGGCAGCCAGCTACTGGCTGTTGCAGGGCAGGGGCTACCTGCCGTATTACGGCCTGCCGAACATCCTGGCCGGCGAGTTCGTGGTGCCGGAAATAATCCAGGACGACGCCACGCCGCAGAACCTGAGCCAGGCTTTGCTCAATCTGCTCGGCGATGAAGCGGTGCGTACCCGTCTCGAGCGCAAGTTCTCGACACTGAGCGCCAGCCTGCAGCGCGGGGCGGCGCGCCAGGCGGCGCTTGCTGTTTTGCCTCTGCTTGAGGCATGAGTTGGAGCGCCGGAAATGATTTGCGGTATCGATGAGGCGGGCCGCGGACCGCTCGCGGGGCCGGTGTTTGCGGCGGCAGTCATACTTGGCCCCGATCACGGGATAACCGGTCTTGATGACTCAAAAAAGCTGAGTGCGGGACGGCGCGAGGCGTTGGCGCTGCAAATCAGGCAGTACGCCGTCGCGTGGGCGGTGGCCAGCGCCTCGGTCGAGGAGATCGATGCGCTAAATATTCTGCAGGCGTCGCTGCTCGCGATGCGGCGCGCGGTGGAAAGTCTGGCACTGATGCCGACCGAGGTGCTGGTGGACGGTCTGTTTTGCCCTGCCATATCGCAGCCGGCGCGCGCCATCGTGCGCGGCGACAGCACGGTGGCCGAAATCTCCGCGGCTTCGATACTGGCCAAAACGGCGCGCGACGCGTTCATGCTGGAACTGCACCACGCTCATCCGCAATACGGATTCGACCGCCACAAAGGCTATCCGACCGCCGCGCATCTGGCAGCGTTGCGCGCTCACGGCGTATCGGTCGTGCACCGCCGCAGTTTTGCGCCGGTGCGCGAGTTGCTCAGGTGCCATGAACCGTAAACAGTAAACGGTGAACCTGTGGGCGCAGGGCGATCGACACCGTTTAATGTTTACCGTTTACCGTTCGCCGTTTCCCGTTTACTATCCCAGTCATGAAGATTGCCTTGATGCTGCACCTGTTCGGGGTCGTGGTCTGGGTCGGCGGCATGTTTTTCGCCTATATGGCGCTGCGGCCGGCGGCCGCGCGACTGCTGGAGCCGCCGCAGCGGCTGACGCTGTGGTCGGCGACGCTGGAGCGTTTTTTCCGCTGGGTGTGGATCGCCGTGGCGCTGGTGCTTGGCAGCGGATTCTACATGCTGTCGGTGATTGCCGAATCGACCCGGCTGCTGCTCTACGTGTACGCGATGCTGTATATCGGTGCGGCAATGGCGCTGATCTTCGCTTACGTATATTTCTCGCCGCAGTCCGCGCTCAGACGTGCGGTGGCCGTCACGGACTGGAAGGCGGGCGCCGCAGCGCTCAACCGGATTCGCATTGCGGTCGCCGTAAACCTGAGCCTGGGGCTGCTCAACATCGTCATCGCCACGGTCGGCGCGATGTAACGCGGAGACTGTTTTCAGTCCAATTCCGCCAGCAGTTGTTTGAGCCCTTGCTTTTCACGCTTGCGGCTGACGAGACAGCGGCGCGCCCCACATTGGCGCTTAAGCTTGCGATAGAACTCCGGATCGGATTCGGCGCGCCATAACAGCCGCGCAAGTGCGCGTTCGCGTCCGGGCTCGTAGCAGCCGGCATAATCCGCTCCCAGCATGCCGACATTGCCGGGGATGCGAGACGCGATCACCGGCACGCCGGCCGCCAATGCTTCGGTGACGACGTTTGCGCCGCCTTCCATGCGCGAACTGATGACCATCAGGCGCGAGCGCGCCAGCCGGCGCAGCGCAAGGTAGTGCGGCAGCTCGCCGACCCAGCGGTAGCGCGGTTCGCGCTCCATCCAGCTGCGCGCCGCGGCTGCCATTGCGGTGCTCATCGCAGCCCCCAGGTGCGTGACCTGGATGCGGCTTTGCTGCGGCAGATATTTGAGCGCCGCAGCGAGACGGAACGGGTCCTTTTCCTCGCGTAAATGACCGCTGATGCAGACTTCAAAGCACGACTTGAGCGGCGGCGCGCGCCTGATTAAACGCGTTGACTGGTAGATCACGCGCGTTATTCTGCGCAGATCTGACGTGAGTTCGGCCAGTCCCATTTCCTGCAATACGATCATGCGGGTGGCCAGCCGCAGGGACCGCTTGGCATCGGTGTCGGAGCGGATGTCGCGATAAAGATCGGTGCCGGTCAGCGCGAGAACCAGCGGTCGTGAGGGGTAAGACGAGGCAAAGCGCGCGATAGAATCATGGCTGCGCCGCGCGTGCAACGCGATCATCAGATCGGCCGGCCTGCCGTTCCAGCTTACCTGCACGCTGACATCATGGCCGAGGTCACGCAGCAATCGTGCCCAGCGTGCTGCGGTATTGCGGTTGCCAGAGCGCGCGACCAACCGCGCCGGCGTGATCAGTGCGATTTTCAGATGCTGCTGATAAAAGTTAGAATGGTTGCATGCCTGAACCAGTACAGACTATAGCAGAGCCAAACCGGCTGTCGACTAATTCGACCGCACAAACGCTTATGCGACGGTTGCAGGCCGCGCGGCACCGCACGCTGATGCTGGCATCGGACTTGAACGGCGAGCAGCTGCTCGGCTCCAGGCTGGCTATTGTCAATCCGCCTTTATGGGAAATCGCGCACGTGGCGTGGTTCCAGGAGCACTGGTGCCTGCGCTATCGCGGACCCGACGATCTCGCACCGTCGCTGGTCAAGGACGCCGATGGGCTCTACAACTCGGCAATCGCGGCGCACGACACGCGTTGGGACCTGCCGCTGCTGCCGTTCGACGCAGTAATGCACTATCTCGCCCGTGTGCTGGAAAGCGTGCTGGAGCGGCTCGAGCGCGAGCCGGAAAATCACGTGCTGCGTTATTTTTCCGAGCTTGCCGCGTGTCATGAAGAAATGCACTGCGAGGCGTTCACCTACACGCGCCAGACGCTCGGCTACGCGCCGCCGCGTATCGCGATTTACGCATCAGCGGGGGGAGGCGCATGGCCGGGCGACGTCCCGGTCGCCGGCGGCGAATTTCTGCTTGGCGCGCACCCGGGCGAAGGGTTCGTGTTTGACAACGAGAAATGGGCGCATCGCGTGCAGCTCCCTGCGTTTTCGATTGCGCGCGCTGCAGTCACCAACAGCGAATTTGCTGCGTTCGTCGACGACGCCGGATATCAGCGGCGTGAATGGTGGAGGAATGCTGGCTGGGAGTGGCGTAATTCGACGGGCGCCGATGCACCTGTCTATTGGGTCAAACAGGAAGGCGAGTGGCTGCAACGTGTCTATAACCAGCTTGCGCCGCTATCGCGTCACGCCGCGGTTATACACATCAACTGGTATGAAGCTGATGCGTGGTGCCGCTGGGCTGGCCGCCGACTGCCGAGCGAAGCCGAATGGGAGCAGGCAGCGTCAGCCACCTCCGCGGATCGCGCCTGCACGGGCGGCAAACGCACCTATCCGTGGGGCGAGGACGCTCCTGACGCCGCGCACGCCAATCTGTTCGGCGTCTGCAACGCCACCGCAGACGTGTCGGCGTTCGGCGCGGGGGACAGCGCGTGGGGGTGCCGCCAGATGCTCGGCAACGTGTGGGAATGGACCGCGGACTGGTTTGACTCTTATCCCGGGTTCGTGCGCGATCCTTACAGGGAATACTCGGTGCCGTGGTTTGGCAATCACAAGGTGCTGCGCGGCGGCTGTTTTGCCACCGGCGCGAGCCTGCTGCGCAATACCTGGCGCAATTTTTACACCCCCGACCGCCGCGATGTGTTCGCCGGTTTTCGCGTCTGCGCCGCGTGAAGAAGATCACCTCCGCCGACAACCCGCGCTTCAAGGCGCTGCACAAGCTGCTGCAATCGTCGCGCGAGCGCAAGCAGCAAGGCATGTCGCTGCTCGACGGTATTCACCTCGTTGCAGCCTACCGCGATCATGTCGGATTGCCAGAACAAGTCGTCGTCAGTAAATCGAGCTGCGATGATCCGGAAATCCAGGCGCTGCTCGAAACGCTCGCGCCGTGCGCCGCACTGATGTTGAGTGATGCGTTGTTCAGGCAGTTGTCGACGGTTGAGGCGCCGACAGGCGTGCTGGCGGTGGTCAAGACGCCGCGGCCGCGCGCCGCGCCTGCGGATATCGAGGCATGCATCATGCTCGAAGACATTCAGGATCCGGGTAATCTCGGCTCGATATTGCGCTCAGCAGCCGCAGCCGGCATCGAGCACGTGTTTTTATCCAAACACTCGGTCCACAGCTGGTCACCGCGCGTGCTGCGCGCCGGCATGGGTGCGCATTTCATGCTGCAGATCCACGAGCAGTGCGATTTGCTCGAGCTCGCGCACACCTTCAAGGGCAGGGTGATCGCGACCAGCCATCGCGCAGGCAAGTCCGTGTTCGACGCCGACCTGAGCGGCGAGGTCGCGCTGGTGTTCGGCAACGAGGGCGGGGGGATATCCCAGGTCCTTGCGAACGCGGCTTACGAAGTGGTCGCAATACCAATGCCGGGAAAAGTCGACTCGCTGAATGCTGCGGCAGCGGCGGCGGTGTGTCTGTTTGAACGGGTGAGACAGTTATTGGTAGGCGGTAAACGGTGAAGGAGTTTGTCGGACTTAGCCCCGACAAACTCCTAATGCAAAACCCGCGTCAGTAGAATTGCAAAGGAGGATAACCGATATGCGAATTTACCCACGCTTTTCCCAAATTCAACCGCTTCGAATGAGTTTATTTGGAATGGTCAGCCGGTTTTGCTTTTAGCAGCCTGTCGGACTCCTAAGTCCGACAGGCTGCTAGATCAGTCGACTTTCACGCCGGATTCGGCGACCGCTTTGGCCCACTTCTCGATTTCCGCGCGCACGTAGCGTCCGAAGTCCTCGGGGGGCAGCGGCATTGGTTCCGCGCCGAGGGAGGCGAGTCGTTCCTTTACGTCTGCCGCCGCGAGCAAGCTGGCGATATCGATATTGAGCTTCGTGACCAGATTCCTGGGCAGGCCCGCGGGAGCAAACACGCCGTACCATGAAGATACGTTGAAGCCGGACAATCCTGATTCGCTTACCGTCGGTACTGCGGGCAGCAAAGGCGAGCGTGTCAGGCCCGTCACGGCGATCGCGCGCAGTTTCCCGGCTTTGACGTGCTGCAGGGACGGCGGCAGTCCCATCGAGGCGAGCTGCACCTGTGATAGGCGCGAGATCCTTCGCCAGATCGTAGCGCAGGTTGCGGAACAGGCTCATGTTGATCGCATGGGGAGTGCCGGCAAGCAGCAGCGTATACCCGTCGGGCGCCGACCTTGCGACCAGTTCGGCGCCGATATTCCCGGTGGCCCCGGCGCGGTTGTCGACGATCACGTTCTGACCCCACGTTTCGGCCAGTTTCTGGCTGACGATGCGGCTCAGCAGATCGATCGCCCCGCCCGGGGGAGACGGCGCCACCATTCGGACGGGCTTGCCGGGATAATCCTGGGCGCAGGCGGCAGCCGCGACGAGCAGCGCAACGGGAAGAAAACCGGATCTCATGGCGGCGATGAAGGTGGCATTCCTTCTGCTCCGAAGGTTTTTAGTATACTGCGGAGGCAAAGATCGGGGGATAGACGAATGACTGAGGTACGGATCGCGCACAATCTGAAGCTTCTCGCCCGGCACGATGCGGGCGGCGCACCCAATCTGGGCGAGGGGATGGCGATGAAGGTCACGCCGGACGGCCGGCGCATCATTTACATCGCCCATGAGCATGCGCCGGTAGCGTTCTCTATTTTTGATGTGACCGAGCCGGCCAGACCGACGCTGGTCTGGCAGCTGCCGCTGCCCCACCACGACGTGCGGGGAAACTCCCTGGCGCTCCGGGGTGAAATACTGCTCGCGGCATACGAGGTGAACAAGGCCGGCCTGAAGCCGGCCGGGTTCCAAGTATACGATATCTCGAATCCGGTGCTCCCGCGGGAAATCGCGTTCTTCGATCTGTCTGGCGGACATTCCCGCGGAGTTCACCACGTCTCGTTCATGGACGGCCGCTACGCCCACATCACCACCGGCGCGCCGGAGTTCGAGTCGAACCACCCCAACGATGACCAGTTCTACATGATCGTGGATCTCGCGGACCCGGCGCGACCGAGGGAGGTCGGCCGCTGGTGGTTGCCGGGCCAGCGCAAAGGTGACCATGCCGCGCTTCCGCCGCGCCATCCCGCACCCTTCGATTTCGGCTATCTGCCTCACCATCCCCTGTGCTATCCAGAGCGACCGGACCGCGCCTATCTTGGATATATCGACGGCGGCATCGTGATTCTGGATATCTCCGACAAGGCACGCCCGCGGCTGATCAGCCGCCTCGATTACCACCCGCCGTTTCCAGGCTTCACCCACACAGTGCTCCCGCTGTTCGAGCGCAACCTGCTCGTGGTCACCGACGAGGCGACCGGTGACCAAGGGATCGATTGGCCCAAGCGGCTCTGGATGGTCGATGTGCGGGAGGAGACCAATCCGGTGATGATCGCGAGCATGCCCACGCCGGATGGCTTCGAGGAATTGCACCGGGTCGGCGGTCGCATCGGCGCCCACAACATCCACGAGAATGAACCGGAGCCGGGCAGCGCCAAACTCCAGAACACGGTGGTCGCCACCTGGTTCAGCGCGGGGCTCCGTGTCTACGATATCGCCGATCCGTACCGGCCCGAGGAGATTGCGGCGTTTCTCCCGGAAACGGCCGAGGGCCAACGGGGATGCCGGATCAGCGACGTATTCGTAGACGACCGGGGCATCATCTACGCGGCCGACCGGGCGCGCGGAGGTCTCTACGTTCTGGAGTACACGGGCAAGCATCCACTGAACTAGGCCTGCAAAGAAGCAGGTTCACAAGACGCGAATTTCGTTGAGCGCGGAGACGGATTTGGGCTAAAATGTGTAAACGGCTGGTATGACATGAAATGACCAAATATATCTTTGTCACAGGTGGCGTAGTCTCCTCCCTTGGCAAAGGTATCGCTGCCGCCTCTCTTGCCGCCATTCTCGAAACGCGCGGCCTCAAAATCTCGATGCTCAAGCTGGATCCCTACATCAACGTGGATCCCGGCACCATGAGCCCGTTTCAGCACGGCGAAGTGTTCGTGACCGAAGACGGCGCCGAAACCGACCTCGATCTCGGCCATTACGAGCGCTTCGTGAGCGCCAAGATGAACAAGCGCAACAATTTCACCACCGGCCAGATCTACGAAAGCGTGATCAAGAAGGAGCGCCGCGGCGATTATCTCGGCGGCACGGTGCAGGTGATCCCGCACATCACTGACGAGATCAAGCACTTCATCCGGCGCGGCGCGGGCGACGCCGAGGTTGCGATCGTCGAGATCGGCGGCACCGTCGGCGATATCGAATCGCTGCCGTTCCTCGAGGCGATCCGCCAGATGGGGATCGAGATCGGGCGCAACAATGTGTGCTATATCCATCTGACACTGGTGCCTTATATCGCTTCGGCCGGCGAAATCAAGACCAAGCCGACGCAGCACTCGGTCAAGGAACTGCGCGAGATCGGTATCCAGCCCGATGTCCTGTTGTGCCGTGCGGACCGGCCGCTGCCCGCGGACGAACGGCGCAAAATTGCGCTGTTTACCAACGTCCAGGTCGAAGCGGTGATTTCCGCAGTCGACATGGACAGCATCTACAAGATTCCCGGCATGCTGCATGCGCAGAATCTCGACGAGATCGTGTGCCGCAAGCTCGAACTTGCGCCACCGCCCGCCGACTTGTCGGAGTGGGACAAGGTCGTGTATGCGCTCGAGCATCCGAGCAAGGCCGTCAATATCGCGCTGGTCGGGAAGTACGTCGACCTCACCGAATCCTATAAATCATTGTCGGAAGCACT
Organism: Betaproteobacteria bacterium; assembly: GCA_003153455.1. Classification (GTDB taxonomy): domain Bacteria; phylum Pseudomonadota; class Gammaproteobacteria; order Burkholderiales; family SG8-41; genus PALSA-1004. The sequence continues at coordinate 29,653 of PLYS01000216.1, forward strand.
GATCCACGCCGGCATCCACACCGGCGCCAGGATCAAGATCAACTACGTCGACTCCGAGTCGATCGAGAAGAACGGCACCGGTTGCCTCACCAACATGGACGCGATCCTGGTGCCTGGCGGGTTCGGCAAGCGCGGCGTCGAAGGCAAGATCAAGGCTATCCGCTATGCGCGCGAAAACCGGCTGCCCTATCTCGGCATCTGCCTCGGCATGCAACTTGCGGTGATCGAGTATGCGCGCCACGTGGTCGGTCTGGAGGGCGCGCACAGCACCGAATTCGATTCCGATACGCCGCACCCGGTGATCGCGCTGATCACCGAATGGCAGGACCGCGACGGGCGCGTCGAGCACCGCGACGCAAATTCCGACCTCGGCGGCACGATGAGGCTCGGCGGTCAGGAATGCCTGCTCAAATCCGGCAGCGAGGTGCGCGAGGTTTACGGCACCGAGCGTATCATCGAGCGCCATCGCCACCGCTATGAAGTCAATAACCATTACCTGCCGCGGTTGGAACAGGCAGGGCTGAGGGTGTCCGGTGTTTCGGCCAAGGACGGGTTGTGCGAGATGATAGAACTGCCGTCGCACCCGTGGTTCGTCGGTTGCCAGTTTCACCCGGAATTCACGTCCACCCCGCGCGGCGGCCACCCGTTGTTCAATGCTTTCATCCGCGCCGCGTTGCGTAATGTAAAGTCCACGGGCAGCCCCGTACCCGAAGCAGCAGTCATGCTGCAGAACATCGCGTGAGGCACCGTGAAACTGTGCGGGTTTGAAATCGGTCTCGATAAACCGCTGTTCGTGATTGCGGGCCCCTGCGTGATCGAGTCGCGTCAGCTCGCGCTCGATACCGCCGCTCAGTTGAAAGAAATCTGTGCCCAAGTCGGGATTCCTTTCATCTATAAGTCATCCTTCGATAAAGCTAACCGCAGCTCAGGAAAATCATTTCGTGGTATAGGGATGGATGATGGACTTAAGATATTGGATGAAGTCAGATCCAAAGTCGGAGTGCCAGTCCTGACCGATATCCATGAGATCGACCAAGTCCAGACAGTTGCAGCCGTCGTCGACGTGCTGCAAACGCCGGCTTTCCTGTGTCGTCAGACCGATTTCATCCGCGCCGTGGCGAGCGCGGGCAAGCCGGTCAATATAAAAAAGGGCCAGTTTCTGGCGCCGGGCGACATGCAGAACGTAGTCGCCAAGGCGCGTGAAGCAAGCGGCCAGGACAACCTTATGGTGTGCGAGCGCGGCGCGAGCTTCGGCTATAACAACCTGGTGTCCGACATGCGCTCGCTGATGATCATGCGCGAAACTGGATGTCCGGTGGTTTTCGATGCCACGCATTCGGTGCAGTTGCCGGGCGGACTGGGGACTGCGAGCGGCGGGCAGCGCGAATTCGTGCCGTTGCTGGCGCGCGCCGCAGTCGCCAGCGGCATCGCCGGTGTGTTCATGGAAACCCATCCGAACCCGGACCAAGCGCTGTCGGACGGACCTAATGCGTGGCCGCTCAAGCACATGAAGGCGTTGCTCGAGACGCTGAAGACGCTCGACGCGCTCGTCAAGCAGCAGGGTTTTGCCGAGCGACTGGTTACGGGGTAAGGGCGCCCGGCGCCGCGCGCCGGGAAACTACATATCAGGGAAGAACATGAGTGCGATAGTTGATGTGATTGCGCGCGAGATCCTCGATTCGCGCGGCGTGCCGACGGTCGAAGCCGATGTGCTGCTCGAATCTGGCGTCATGGGACGTGCCGCGGTGCCGTCCGGCGCCTCGACCGGCAGCCACGAGGCAATTGAGTTGCGCGACGGCGACGAGAAGCGCTACGGCGGCAAAGGCGTGCTGCGCGCAGTCGAGAACGTGAACACCGAGATCTGCGAAGCGATCATCGGGCTCGACGCAATAGAACAACACTTTATCGATAAGGCGCTGATCGAGCTCGACGGCACCGACAACAAGTCGCGGCTCGGCGCTAATGCGACGCTCGCCGTATCGCTCGCGGTGGCTAAGGCTGCGGCCGAGGAGTGCGGTCTGCCATTGCACCGTTATCTCGGAGGCGCCGGCGCGATGTCGATGCCGGTGCCGATGATGAACGTGATCAACGGCGGCGTGCACGCGGCGAACTCGATCGACCTCCAGGAGTTCATGGTCGTCCCCGCCGGCGCCGCGTCGTTCTCGGACGCGCTCCGGATCGGCTCGGAGGTCTACCACGCGCTCAAGGCGGTCCTGCACGAGCGCGGTCTGGCGACGGGTGTGGGCGACGAGGGCGG
>PLYS01000387.1 GCA_003153455.1 Betaproteobacteria bacterium
CCGGTTTCCTCGGCACTCTTGGTGACGTTCCAGGAGTTCCTCTTGAGCGCCTCGAGGACGAAGAGCTTCTCGATGTTTTCCACCGACTTCTCCCGCGCCACTTTCTTTATCCGCTTGAGCTCATCTCCGGTTCTCGGCACGTTGAGATCAAGCCGCGGCGACATGTCGATGATATTCACCAGGTGAGCCTGGCGGACGACTTTGTCGGTAGCGAGGATCACCGCGCGCTGCACGGTATTCTCGAGTTCCCGTACATTCCCCGGCCAGTCATAGTTCACGAGCACGTTCATCGCCCCCTCGGAAAACTCAGTCACTTTTTTCCCCAGTCCCTCGCTGAAGACGTTAAGGAAGTGGAAGGCCAGGGCGGGGATGTCGTCCCGGCGCTCCCTCAGGGGCGGTATCTGGATGGGGAAGATGTTAATGCGATAGTAAAAATCCTCACGGAAAGTCCCCTCGGCCACCATTGCCTTGAGATCCTTGTTCGTGGCGGTTATCAGCCTGAAGTTGGCGCTCTGGGTCCGGGTATCTCCCACCGCCTTGAATTCCCGTTCCTGGATGACCCGGAGGAGCTTGGCCTGGGTGGACAGGGAGATGTTCCCGATTTCGTCCAGAAAGAGTGTCCCGCCGTGCGCGATTTCGAACATCCCTTTCTTGTTGACTACCGCACCGGTGAACGAGCCCTTGACATGCCCGAACATCTCGCTTTCCAGGAGATTTTCGCTCAGCGAGTTACAATCGACCGGAACAAAGGGCTTGTCCTTCCGGAGGCTGTTGTGGTGGATGGCGCGGGCGATCAGCTCTTTGCCGGTCCCGCTCTCCCCCTTGAGCAGGACGGTGCTATTGGTGGGCGCGCACTGTGCGACCAGGCGAAAGACGCTCTGCATCTGGGAGCTGAATCCGATGATGTTCTCGAAGCGGTACTTGGAGCTGACCTCGTTTCTGAGGTTGAGGTTCTCCAGCAACAGTTGCCGCCTCTCCAGCGCCCGTGCCACCACGAGCTTTAGTTCGTCCGGATCGAAGGGCTTGGGCAGGTAGTCGAAGGCCCCGAGCTTCATGGCCCTCACGGCGGTCTCAATTTGGGAGAGTCCGGTGATCATGACGACTTCCACGTCTGGGTACGATTCCTTCACTCTCTGCAGCACTTCCAGCCCGTCCATCTTCGGCATCATGATATCCAGGATGACCACATCATAATGACTTTCGTCTATTTTTCTCAGGGCCTCCCAGCCGCTCTGGACGGCTTCGACCTCGTAATCGCCATCGCCGAGTATGCGAAGGCAACTCCTGATCACGATCTCCTCATCGTCAACTACTAGTATCCTGGCGCTCATTGATTGCTCCTGCCACTGCTGCTTTCTGCATCGCCAGCGGGCGGTTCCATAGGGAGGTAAACACGGAAGGTGGACCCCTCCCCGACCTTACTTTCCACCTCGATCGCTCCGCCGTGGGCTCTGACGATCCCGTGGCTGACGGACAGCCCCAGCCCCGTGCCTTTCCCCACCTCCTTCGAGGTGAAGAAGGGATCAAAAATCCGCTGCAGGTTTTTCTCCGGAATTCCGCATCCGGTATCGGTAATTGATATCTCTACCATGGGCACGGGATCCGCGCCCGGCTCGGGACTCCGTGCCTTCGGGAAACGGCGGCTGCGAATGGTGATGCTGCCCTTCTCCTCGATCGCGTGCTGGGCGTTGACGAGAATATTCATGATCACCTGCTTGATCAGGTCTGCGTCGACCCAGACCGGCGGCAGGTCAGCGGCGAGCTCCATGGTGATGTCGATATCGCGCAAGTGCGCGGGCCGTTCGGTGATACGCACCGTGTCAGAAATGATTTGGTTAAGGTCGGCGAATTTCTTCTCCGGCGCCTTCTCGCGGGCGAAATCAAGCAGCCTCCTGATGATAGTGGCACATCTCTTGGTTTCCCGGATCACCAGATCCAGGTCTTCCGCATCCTGGCTCCCGTCCGGCATCTTCTTGCGCATGAGGTGCGAGAAGGTGAGGATACCGGTCAATGGATTGTTCAGTTCATGAGCGATTCCGGCAGCGAGCAGTCCGACGGAGGCCAGTTTTTCCCCCTGCGCGGCTTCGGCCTGAGCCGCGCGGAGTTGCTGTGTCCTTTCCTTCACTTTCTGTTCCAGGGTGCGGCCCCACTCCTGCAACTCCAATTGCGAATTCTTGAGGGCCGCTGTCATCGCGTTGAAAGATTCCGCCAGCTGACCGAACTCGTCCTCGCTCCGCACGGGGATCAACTGTTCCAGGTTTCCCGAGGATATCCTCTCCGCCCCTGTCTCCAGGTCACGCAGGGGCACATAAACCAGGCGGTGCACGAATAAACTTAGAAAAAGTGAGACTACAACGATAAATCCCAGAGAAAAGCCGGCGATGGTGATGGTATTCGTCCGCACCGTCCGGTCGATATCGTCGAGAGAATAGACGATATCCAGCACGCCAAGGACAGACTGGGTTTTGGCGTGCTGATGACAGGCCGCGGTGTAGCACGACGGCTCATTGCGGATCACTTCCATGCTGCCGAGCAGCCGCCTCCCATCCGGGGCGGCAAAAATCCGCGCTCTCTCGCTTCCCGGAATTTGTTCCAGGGGTTTCTGGCTCTGGTGGCAGCGGATACAGCCTTCGGCTTTCTGGTCCACCTTCATCCCGATTTCCGGCGCGTAGGTAGAGTCGATGATCAGTCCGTCTTTGCTGAAAATCCTGATCCTGTCAATGCTCTTATGACTCCCCACATCCAGAATTATTCGGTGCACGTAATAGGGCTGATTCTGAAGCATGGCGAAACGAGTGCTTCTGGTGATCACCTCGGAGAGCTGCGTGACGTGAGTTGCCGCCTCATTGAGAAGTTCATCGCGCTGATGCCGGACGACCAGAACCGCAAACACGAACAGCGTCACCGCCAGGGCGATCGCCACGTAAAAGCCGACTTTGAACTTGAGGGTCTTGGGACCCATTCTCGCCTTCGCCTCTCATCAGGCTCCAGAAGGAAAAGGAAATTCCTTCCGCGCCTATCGCGATGAATCCCATCCGCCCTAGCAGCCTGTCGAACTTTGAGGGTTCGACAGGCTGCTAGAAGCAAAACCGCCCCATTCTTGCTGAATAATGTCTAATTCCATAGCCGTTTCACCTCGGCCAGCACGCAGACGCGATGTTTCGACGGTTTCTTGACGATACTTTCGCATCTTTTCCAGGGGCGGTTTTGCCTCAGGAGCTTGTCGGACGTAAGTCCGACAAGCTCCTGAGGACTACCCGATCACTTACCCGCCGCCCATACTGCCCACGAACCCGATCAGCACCAGGACCAGTAGTGTCAGGCCGCAGATAATCAGCGTGATACCCAATATTCTTGAACCCAGGGTCATGGGCCGTGACGGCGCGCTGACCATATGCTTTTCGAGTTCACCTGATTTGACAAGCCGCGCGTATTCCAGAGTGTGCTCGCGCTTGAACTCTTCCAGGGGCACGGCGCCGGTAAACATCACAATATCCGGAGGCGGGTACTTGTCCGGCCTGAAATGGTTATTGAAGAAATGCACGGTAAACAGGAACACGGCAGCTAAGATTGCTTCTTCCCCATGAATGAGTGTGGCGACGTTAAAGGCCCACCCGGGCAGGATGTAGGCCGTCACATTCGGGAACCACAACATGAAACCGCTTCCGCCGATGATAGCCATACCCCAGAACACCGCCCAATAGTCAAATTTCTCCCAGTAAGTCCAGCGGTCAAAGACCGGCCGCGGCCCCTGACCGAAGAACCACTTGAACATGGCAATCATGTCAGTCAAATCCTGCATGCGAGGCACCAGCGAGGTCGGCCCGAACCAATTGAACATTTTCCAGTTCCGGCCTATGCGAATCGAGAAATAAACCAGTTGCGCGAAAAATATTCCCAACATGATCATCGCGCTGGTTCTGTGCACGATAGCCGTCACTTTGGGGCTTCCGAACACATACATGATGGATTTCGCCCACGCGGTATCGGCAAACAACACCGCCGTCCCGGTCAAAACCAGCGTCATCACGCTTATTGCGAAGACGAGATGGGCAATCCGCCAGAGGGGACGAAAACGCTGGAAATGCTTACCCTGCCCCTGCGGCGATCCATCGGTAACCACGTGCATCGTATTCCTGCACTCCTGGCGATCCTTGTGTTCCCGGTGAAACCACAATGCCGAATGCAGCCAGAAAAATGCAAACACACCGAACAACAGCGCAATCATGAATTTCGACGCGATCCACAGATAAGGGTAACGATCGAAGTTGTGGGTATTGCCGTGCGGTTTGAAGGAAACGAACCCCGAGGTCGCATTGGTATGACATTTTTGGCAGGTTTTCAGGCGGTTGTCCGGATGCACACTCGATTGGGGATCAGTCACCCTCTGGATCGTGTGGTTGCCGTGGCAGTCGAAGCATTTCGCCGTATAGGCATAGCCCAGCGTGTTGACCTGGCCGTGATACGTCCCCATGTAGGACTTGAGATTCTCCTGGTGACAGTTTCCGCAGTTCTTGGTAATGACGAGCCTGGTCGAATCCATTGCCGGGTCTTCGATGTCATGGGTGGTGTGGCAATCCGAGCAGATGGCCGCTTTCGGATTGCCCTTGAACATGACCTCGTCGCCATGCACCGACGTCTTGTAGGCGTCCCGTTCCTTGGCATGGCACTTGCCACAAACGTTGGGAATGCTCAATCGCCACTCGGCGCGGATCGCGCTGCCTGTCGGGTAAACATAGTGGGCATCGTGACAGTTATAGCAGGTCGCGTTGGTGTTCGATTGGTCCTCGATGTTCGGGCGGGCGTGAATCGATTTCATATACCGGTCGATTTGTTTTACCACCACCCCCAATTTCGCAAACTCCCGGGTTTTATCCTCTTTCTGGGCGGTCTCCCACAAATTCTGGTGGCACTGTACGCAACTGACTTTTAAGTGTTCGATCTTCTGGTGCGGAATTTCGGTGATTTCCTTGTGACACTCGACGCAAAAACGCTTTCCGTGCACGCTTTTTCCAAACTTGTCCGCCATCACGTACAAGCTGCGCGTTTTCCCATCTGCGGCCGGGACCGAAAATCCTTCATTGCCGTGACAGCCCAGGCATATTTCGTTGCCGGGTTTTTCGGCGGCTGGTTCGGCTCCCTTGCCGTTGGCACCTTCCGCGGCGTTGGCCTGCCCCTCCCAAATGCCAGGGGCTCCGGCTAAACAAATAACGCCCGCCATTACCCACGCGGCAAGTTTTGGAATCTGCATGGTCTTAGGTTTCCTTCTTAAATCCACGGCGGAGCACTCGCACTGCGCTGGAACGACTCCAGGAAAGCGCTTTAATTCCTTGAGTTCCGCAGTGCAACAATTGACCCCCCGCTAATGTAAGCTGGCGGTGCCACCTGGGTTTTGACATGGATCAAGCTTGAACGCGCTAGGGAAACCTCCGCTTCGACCCGCTCGAGCCTGCGGGTGTGGCGCGACCGATCGTGATGCCGTGGTAACTATGCGCCGGAGCCGCTCGCCGCAATCAACGCCAGCGCCAACAGTAACCCATGCGCGCAGGCGGCTGCGGCCGTCATCTTGAGAGCCGGCTCGAGCAGCGGCGGCCGGTCCGCGAACTGCAGCAACACGCACCCGGCCTTGGCGCTCAGCGCCGCGGGCGGCAGCGCGATCAGCGCGAGCAGCGGCAGATGGCCAGCAATCACCGCACCGATCAGTCAGACGTAGCCAGTGATTGCAATCACGAAGTAGCCCCAACGCGCGCGCGTGGCGCCAAGCCGCACGACCCAATGGCGCTTTCCTGCCATCTCGTCGGCTCGGCGGTCAGGAAACTGGTTGATGTAAAGGATGTTGAGCACGTTGACGCCGGCATGGGCTACCAGCGCGAACGCAACGGTAATGATCGCCGGCCACACTGCGAGCGGCGTCCCGCTGTGATACGCGGTGCCGATGCCGATCAGCGCGGCAATTAAGGAAACGCTAAGAAACACCGGCCGCGTCGCCATGAAATAGCGCAGCAGCGGATTCGAAAGCGCTGCCAGCGTAGGTTCGACAGGCGGCATTTGTTCTCTCTCATTCCCGCGGCAACCGGTCGGCGCTCGGTGTCCAGCGAATCGATCGCCGTCACGTGGCGCTTGCACCGTACAAGAAAGCCGGTTCGACCTCAACGACGATCGCGGTGAAAGTTGATCTTAGTCAAATACCTCAAGCCGCCCGCTTCGCAGGCGTAAAGCGGTGCGCCAAAAATAAAAGCCCGGGTGATCCCGGGCTTTTGCGCGGCTCGACTGATGT
>PLYS01000422.1 GCA_003153455.1 Betaproteobacteria bacterium
AGTGAAATCGAAGGCGTCGCCGGCGTTCATCTGATGGGATACCGGAACGACGACATGTTGGCTGAAGCAATCGCCGAATCGGGGGTTCGCCGCGGCGCGAGCACTCGCGCGGCTTGAAGTGGATTATCCGGAGGGTTGAGATGGCTGAGATGACCGAGCAAGAAAGACATCTGGTGGAGTGGCTCTCCGACATGAACGAGGACGACGCATTCGCCCTCGCCAAGAAAATGCTGCTCGAGGAAGGCGCAAACCCGATTCGGGTNNGAAAATATCGGGGCTATTGCCAAGCCGTTGATCAAGCAGGCTCCCGGCGAGGAGCCGAAAAAGCTCGCCAAGGTGCTCATTGGTACCGTGCATGGCGACCTGCACGATATCGGCAAGAACATCGTCACCTTCATGCTCGACATCAACGGTTTCGAGGTCAAGGACATCGGCATCGATGTGCCGGTCAAGACCTTTATCGATGAGATCAGCCGATTCCAGCCCGACGTCGTCGGCTTGTCGGGCTTTCTCACGCTGGCGTTCGACTCGATGAAGGAGACGATCGAAGCAATTCAAGACGCCGGATTGCGCGACAAGCTTAAGATTATGATCGGCGGCGGCCAGGTCGACGAAACCGTGCGCAACTACACCGGGGCGGACGCCTTCGGCACCAACGCCATGGACGCCGTGTCGCTGTGCAAGAACTGGATGGGGGTTGCCGCATGACCGCTCCGCAGACTTACGTCCAGACGCCGGCGGCAAAGGCCGCCTACGACCTGCGCTGGCAGCGCATCATGGACTGCGTCAACCTGAAGCAGCCAGACCGCATGCCGGTCTCCATGTTTGCGACATTCTGGCTGGCAAAATACGGCGGGATCAACAATCGCCAGCTCATGTACGACTACGAGAAAGTCAAGGAGATCGGCGAACGCGCCGTCCTCGAATTCGAACCGGACTCCCACAGCCCGCTGGTGCTGCAATGCGCGCTAGGTCCTTCGCTCGAGACGATCGGCTTTAAGCCGCTCCAGTGGCCGGGCCACGGGGTCAGCGATACCCAGCCCTATCAGTACCTCGACCGCGAATACATGAAGGCGGATGAGTACGACGAGTTCCTGTTCGACCCGACGGGTTATTACCTTTCGAAATATCTGCCCCGCATCGCCGGCGCTTTCGAGGGTCTCGGCGAGCTTCCGTATCTTCCCGGCCTGCACTACCTGCGCCTTCTGTCCGGCGTCATTCCTTTCATCAACCCGCGGATACGCGAATCCATGGAGAAAGTGATCAAGGCGGCGGAAGAGGTGAAACGCCTCAACGACCATCAGGTCGAGTTCATCGCCCGCATGAAGCAGTTCGGTTTTCCGACCGCCTTTGGCACCACCTCGATCGCGCCCTACGACTTGATCGCCGACTATTTCCGCGGCGCCACGGGGATGATGAAGGATCTTTACCGCAACAAGGACAAGTTGCTGCAGCTCCTGGACAAGGCGGTGGTCTTCATCCTGCGGCAAACGCTCGCTGCCGCCAAACAATGGAACCACCCGATCGTCTTCATTCCCATCCACTGGGCGCCGGACGCCTTCATGTCCGACGCCCAATTCAAAACCTTCTGGTGGCCGACCTTCCGCAAGCTGATGATCGGGCTGATCGACGCCGGCTTGATCCCGATGCCGTTGTGGGAAGCCGATTGCACCAAACGGCTGGAGGTGATCCGCGATATTCCGGCCGGGAAATGCATCTACTGGTTCGAACGCACCGACATGGTCAAGGCGTTCGAGGTACTGGGCGATGTGGTCGCCTTGCGCGGCAATATCTCGCCCTCGCTGATGACCACCGGCAGCCCGCCGGAAGTGGACGCCGCGGTGCGGCACCTGGCGGAAAATGTCTTCCACAAGGGCGGCAAGCTGATCCTCGACTGTGCCTTCGGCATACCGGACGAAACGCCGGTCGAGAATGTACGCGCGATGTTTGCGGCCGCGCGCAAATACGCCGGTTGATGGAGCGAGCGCAGCGACATGCCGACGGTCCGCAGCAGCGGTCTGCTTCGAGAAATCGCCATGAGCCCCTGCGCCAGCGGGCGGTTTCGGCAGCTCGGGCGTTTTCGTCGCGACGCCATCGACCTGGTCGAGCGCGAGAATCTGCTCAACGCCGCCTACTGCTATCGCATCGTTGCATTGGACGAGCCGCCGAGCGATGTGTTGCGGGCCGGCGGTGAGACACTGGAGGCTACCCGGCTGGTGCCGGAGAGCGGGCAACTGACGGCCGTGGCCGTCGGCATCTGTACGCTAGGGCCGGCGTTCGAACAGCGCACGACCGCCCTTTTCGCAGAACGGCGTATTTCTCTGGCGCTGGCCCTCGACAAACTGGGCAACGAATTGCTGTTCGCACTCTCCCGCCGCATGCAGGATTGGATCGTCATCGAGGCGCGCAAGCGTCGTTTGACGGCCGCCGGCGAGCTGCGGGCGGGCGATCCGGGCCTGCCGCTGCAGGCACAGGCCGCCATGCAACGTTTGGCCGGCGCCGTTGAGATCGGCGTCAACGTGACGCATGGCCAGGTTATGCACCCGCTCAAGTCGATGTCGATGATGCTGGGCATTGGCATCGATTTGCCCCCTGCCCGTTGGTCGCGCTGCGACGATTGCCCTTCGGCATTGAAGTGCAGGATGTCCGGGCGCGCTGCGGCCGCGGCAACCGCTTGAGTCCCGCTTCATGACCAAACGCAAACCGGCTTCGGCGGGACCCGCGTTCACGCTTAGCTTTCCCCAACTCGATCGGGAGATACCGAGCCACGACGGGGAGACGATTTATCAATCCGCCCGCCGCAGCGGCGTTCGCATTATCGGCGCATGCGGCGGCCGTGGCACCTGCGGCACCTGCCGGGTGCTCATCGTCGAGGGTGAAATCGATGCTGCCGACGAGAAAATGCTGCCGGGGGCCGGGACGGCTACGAAAAAACGGCGATGGGTGCGGGCGTGCCAAGTGACTCCGACCTCCGACTGCGTCATGGAGATTGCCGCGCGATCGCTGGCGCCGGTTGTTCGGGCTGAATTCGACACCGGCGAAACCATTGAAATCTTAGCCCTCGACCCGGCCGTGGTCAGCCGAGAGGTCAGCGTTCCGGAAGCGACGCTCGCCGATAATCTCTCGGACCTCGATCGCGTGATCCGCGCGCTGGCGACCCCGCTGCCCGAGGTCGATCTGGTCGCGGCCCGGCAACTGCCCGCCGCGCTACGCGGCGGCGATTGGTCGCTGCGCGCGCATATCCGCGAGCGTAAGTTGATCGGATTTTCGGCTGCGGGCAGCCAGACGCTCGGCCTTGCCGTCGACCTCGGCACCACCAATGTCGCCGGTTTCCTGGTCGATCTGCAAAGCGGCGCGCGCGTCGCCAGCCTCGGCATCGAGAATCCACAGGTGGCGTGGGGCGCCGACGTCATCAGCCGGATGAATCACGCCATCCAGGGTCCAGCTAACGCGGCGGAATTGCGCCAGGCGGCCAGCACCGCGATCAACGCGCTCGCCCATGATCTGTGCCTTTCCATCGGCGCCGTCACCGCCGACATTGTCGATGTGGCGATTTGCGGCAATACCGCCATGCACCACTTGTTGCTCGGGCTCCCGGTGCGGCAGCTCGGCCGTTCCCCGTTCGTCGCCGCCGTTCGCGACGCGATGGACGTCAAGGCGCGCGAGCTCGATCTGACGGTCTGCCCCGGCGCCTATGTTCATCTGGCACCGAACATCGGCGGTTTCGTCGGCAGCGATCACGTCACCGCGCTGCTCGCCACGGAAAACTATTGGCGCGGCGGCACCACCACTTTGGTCATGGATATCGGCACCAATACCGAGATTTCGCTGATCCACCGCGGCGACATCATGTCCGCCTCCTGCCCGTCGGGTCCGGCACTCGAGGGCGGTCACATCTCCTGCGGGATGCGGGCGGCGGAAGGAGCCATCGAACGCGTTACGGTCGAAGACGGCCGCATCAAGATCGAGGTGATCGGCAATCGCCAAGCTGTCGGCCTGTGCGGCTCGGGCGTGATCGACGCCATGGCAGCCATGCGCGATGTCGGCATTCTGGACGACGGCGGCCGCATCGTTGGCCAGCATCCGGACATTGCGGACGTGGACGGCAAGCGGGCGGTGGTGCTGGCTCCGGGCGTCACTTTCAATCAGCACGACGTGCGCGCGGTGCAGCTTGCCAAGGCGGCGATCCGCACCGGCATCGAACTGCTGCTGCGCGACCGCGACCTGCGCGAATACGACATCGAGCTCATCGTTATCGCCGGCGCCTTCGGCTCTTATATCGACGTCGGCGGCGCGATCGCCATCGGGCTGCTGCCGGTGCTGCCGCTCGACCGCATCAAGCAGGTCGGCAATGCCGCCGGCGTCGGCGTGCGGCAGATTCTGGCCTCGAAACAGGCGCGCGCGCGGGCGCGCGAACTCGCTCAGCGTTGCCGCTACGTCGAGCTGAGCACGCGCAGCGATTTCCAGAAGACGTTTCTGCACAACATCGGCTTCAAACATCGGCACAAAGTACGGAGAGCGCTGTGACAAGTTCGCCCGGCTTCAACATCAAGACGATCGGTGATCGGATCAATCCCGGTTTCAAGAGCACCAAGGTGTTGTTGGATAACGAAGACCTTGCCGGCGTGCAGGCGCTTGCCGTCCGCCAGGTCGACGCCGGCGCGAGCGCGCTCGATGTCACGATTGGGCCGCGCGGCTCGACGGATTTCGTCTTCTTGGCGACGGTCGTGCGCGCCATCCAGGAAGCCGTGTCGGTGCCGTTATGTTTCGATTCCCCCAGCGCCCAGGTGCAGGAAGTCTGCCTCAAGGCCTATGACCGCGCCCGCGCCGGCGGCAAGTCCGCCCTCATCAATTCCATCACCGAACAGCGTTGGGATTTGATGGACCTCCATAAGGTGTTTGGCCCGTTCCAGGTCATCGTGATGGCGTCCGAACGGATGGAAGACGGCATGGCCAAAGCAAACAAGACCGCCGACGAGATCGCTTCGACGGCCAAACGCGCCGCGCTGCGCCTGCAAAAGGATTACGGCATGGTGTTGGACGACATCTACATCGACGTCTCGGTCAGCGCGGTCGTCGCCGACACCACTGGATTGCACCGGGCGACGCTGGAAGCGGTGCGCATGCTGCACACCGATCCGCAACTCCCGGGCCTCCATATCATGGGCGGCCTCACCAATATCGGCCAGCAACTGCCGCCGAAAGCGGCGGACGGATCCGACCTGAAGCTTTCGCTTGAATGCGCCTTTCTCACTTTGGCAGTGCCGC
>PLYS01000006.1 GCA_003153455.1 Betaproteobacteria bacterium
GGGGATGATTGTCGTTGGTTAGCCGTTTGATGAAATTCGAATCATTTTGGTTGGGTGGCAATATTTCGGCTTCATAAGACGCGCTATAAGCGATTCTTTGGTTGTCGGGAAGGGTAGGACATGGCCGAAATTGCATGTTTTGAGAGCATGGGTTCGTTTTTCAACAGACTGTTTGTGGCTCATGGTTGTCGCTCCGGTATTGGATTGTCGCTGTGTTCGGATGATTGACGCCGGCGCCTTGCCTTCTCGTTGTCGCGCTGGGCCTGTTTGTCGCTGGCAGCCTTCTTGCGGCGGTAGCTTTCAACGTTGAGTTCGAAGATCGTCGAGTGATGAACCAGGCGGTCGATGGCGGCGACGGTCATCCCTGAATCGGGAAACACATTGTCCCACCCGCTGAAGGCCTGGTTGGCCGTAATGAGGATGCTGCGCCGCTCGTAGCGCTCGGCGATCAGTTCGAACAGCACGCTGGTCTCGGCCTGATCTTTTCTGACATACGAGATGTCGTCCAGAATGAGCAGGTCGAAGCGGTCAAGCTTGGCGAGGGTTGCGGGCAGCTGTAAGCCTTGGCGCGCGGCCTGAAGCCGCTGCACCATTTCGCTGGTGCGCATGAACAGCACACGGTAGCCGGCATCGATCAGCGCGTGCCCGATCCCCGTGCCGAGATGGCTCTTGCCCACGCCCGGCGGACCGAAGATCAGGATCGTGGCGCCCTGCTCCAGCCAGGAATCCCCGGTTGCCAGTGCCGTGACATGGGCTTTGGAGAGCATCGGCACAGAACCGAAGTCGAAGGTGGCGAATGTCTTGGTGGGATCCAGATGCGATTCGGCACGGTGGCGCTCGATGCGCCGCTTGGCGCGTTCGGCAAGCTCGTGTTCCAGAAGGGCGCCCAGGAAGCGTGTGGCCTGCCAGCCTTCCTTGTCGGAACGCTGGGCGAACTCGGGCCACAATCGCGAGATCGTTGGCAGTCGCAGCTCGTTGAGCATTAAGGCGAGCCGTCCGGGCTCATAGGCGGGGGCGTTCATGCCGGCACCGCCTCGCCAAGCAGCAACGCATCGTAGCTACTGGCCGCCGGGATCTTGACCGCGACCTGCGGCAACTCGGGGTGGCACGGTGCGAACTCCTCGCGCAGTAGCTTGAGGTTGGGCAACTCGCCGGCGACGAGCAACGCATCAAGCCTCTGGGCAAGCACGGCTTCAATGCCATCCTTCGCAGCAAGTTCGAGCAACCCGACGATAGTCTGGCAGGCTTGGCGCTGCGTGAGCTTCTCGGCGAGCTGCTCCCAGGTCCGGCGGTAGGCCTCGCGCGGGAACAGCGCGTCACGGAATACCAGCCCTTTGAACGCCTGGGGTTTGCGTTTCAAGGCCTCGATGAAGTGACGGTAGTCGATCATCCGGCCACGGCCGTTGATCGGTGAACGCACCCCGCGCGCGAGCGTGAGCACGAGCGCGCCGGAGAGATAGCAATCCAGCCGATCGCTGTACAAGCGCACCTTGAGGCGGTGGCCGATCAGGCGTGAAGGGGCGCTGTACAGAATGCCGCGCACGGTGAAGGTGCCACAGCGCGTAACCCGCGCTTCTTCCTCGACGAAGTCGGTGGTGCGCCGCAGCGGCAGATCCAGCAGCTGCTCGCGCTCGATGCGAAATGCCGCCGCGTTGCGCCGATTCCTGCGCATCACGGCCTCGCGCACGAACGTCTCGTATGATGCGCGGGCGTCGAAATCGCGATGCCCGCGCAGCAGCAGTGCCTGATCCACCGCCTCTTTCAGATACCGGTGCGAGGACTCCACGCTGCCGTTCTCGTGGCTCTGGCCGCGGTTGTTGCGCGTGCCGGCCATGCCGTAGTGATCGAGCAGTGCGGTGTAGCGGGCCGTGAAGTCCTCTTCGTCCTTCAGGTTCTTGAACGCCGCCGACAGAGAGTCGGTGCGATGTTCGTGCGGGGCACCACCGGCCTGCCACAGCGCGTTCTGCAACCCCTTGGAGAGCGCCTCGAAGCTCTCGCCGCTATCGACTACCTCGGCGTACTCCCAGCGGGAGAAGGCAAACACGAAGTGATACAACCGATGCGCAAACCCGGCGCCTGTGATCGTGACGTTCAGATCCCCCATGTCCGTGAAGTCGGACAGCCCGCGATCGCCCGGCGCATGCTCCTGCGGGAAGAACACTTCCTTGGGCGGGCCTTCCAGGGCGCGCCATTGGCGAATGCGCCGCTGCAGCGTGCGCACCACGCCATCCGGGAAACCCTCAAGGTGATCTTCCTGCAGCTTGCGCAGAATCGTAATCGCCATCAACTGCGGCGCATTCTTCAACAGCGGCACGACCTCGGTCTCCCAGACCTCGGCAAACGGATCGGGGCGTGAACGCCAATAGCGGCGCGGTTCCTGTGAGGGCAGCACCGCATCGCGTTCGACGCGGCGCGCGCTACGCTCGCTCATTCCGGCCTTGGCGGCAGCCAGCTCTTGGGGGTGGTGTTTGCGGTAACTCATATATAGACGAACCTGTTGGTCAGTAATTCGGGTTCTTGGCACGGGGCCGACCTCTTCTTGCGATTGCGGTCGGCCATCCTAAACTCCCACCAACTCGGCGCCGCCGGTGGCTCGTCGTCTGCGGCGGCTACGCCGCCTCCGACTCCTCACCACCGGACAGGATGATTGTCGTTATACCGGACAGGATGATTGTCGCCGACCA
>PLYS01000040.1:0-123 GCA_003153455.1 Betaproteobacteria bacterium
TAAGGCGGACATCATCGCGGCGGCGTTTGCCGGTGAAACGAAGATGAGACATGAAGACCATGCAAGTTGACGTTGCAGTTATCGGTGCCGGCACGGCAGGCCTTGCCGCGTACCGCGCAGCCA
>PLYS01000040.1:133-8428 GCA_003153455.1 Betaproteobacteria bacterium
GCCGCCCATGCCGTCGGGAAGGCACCGGGCTTTGGCATCCATGTCGATGGCGTTATCCGCATCGATGGCTGCGAGGTCATGGATCGCGTAAGGGGCGAGCGCGACCGCTTTGTCGGTTTCGTGCTGCGCGAAGTGCAAGACATTCCCGACGCGGACCGCATTCGCGGCCATGCACGTTTCGTGAACAACCATACGATAGCGGTCGCNNCCTCGATTCGTTCAAGGCCTTGGGCGACCGCCTGATCATCAGCGACGATGTGTTCAACTGGCACGATCTGCCCAAAGCCGTGGCCGTGATCGGCCCAGGGATTATTGGCCTGGAGCTGGGTCAGGCACTGCATCGTCTGGGTGTTCATGTTGNNACCGCGTCGCCATTCGACGCACGGGGCCAAATGGTTCCCAAGAGACCGAGTATTTCGATTATGTCCTGGCTGCCACCGGCCGCACGCCCAATGTGACGGGCATTGGCCTCGACAAGACCACGCTCAAGCTCGACGCCAAAGGCGTGCCGTCGTTCGATCCAGCGACCACTCGGACCGCGAGCGCAGACGGGCCAAGCCCGATTTTCATCGCGGGCGATGCCAGCAACTTCATCCCGCTCCTCCACGAGGCCGCCGACGAGGGGCGCATTGCAGGCGAGAATGCCGCACGTCTCGCGCTGGGCAAGCAGGTGAACCCTGACCTGCGCCGCGCGCCCATCGGCGTTGTGTTCACCGATCCGCAAATCGCCATCGTGGGGGGCGGATTTCATTCGATGAAACCCGGTACCCTCGCCACCGGACAGGTGAGCTTCGAGGACCAGGGCCGTTCGCGCATCCTGCTCAAGAACAAGGGCCTGCTGAATGTCTACGGAGATATCGCCAGCGGCCGCTTCCTGGGTGCGGAAATGCTGGCTCCTGCCGCCGAGCACTTGGCGCATCTGCTTTCCTGGGCGCTGCAGAACAAAATGACTATCGCGCAGATGCTCGAGATGCCGTTCTATCATCCAGTCATCGAAGAAGGATTGCGCACAGCCTTGCGTGACCTCGACGTCAAGCTGCGCGCTGCGCAGGCAAACGGCAGCAAGGCCGCCTGAGCACCTCTTCACAAAATATTGTTCCGGATGCGGCGGGCTATGACGTCCTGCTGCCCGATCTGAAAATCAACGGCGAACCCCGCGGATTATTTCGCGGCACACGTTCGCACGCGCCGCGATTTGAAGGGGAATGCTTTCGTTGCGTGTCTCGTGCAAAAACACATTTAGTCTTTGAAGTTGGGCGCCGTGTGTGTGTTAGCGCACAGACCGCACATTGGGCGAGGAATATCATGCCAAATTGATGGACGGCCCTGTTCGAATGTCTCTGGTGGGGCGGGATATTGAACCGGTGCGCAAGGCAAGCCGCCTTCTTTGACGTGACGCATGGACAACAACAGGAGATTGAGATGAATCAGGATCGTTTCGAAGGCAACTGGAGGCAGTTCGGCGGGAAAGTGAAAGAACAGTGGGGCAGGCTCACCAATGATCCACAGCGTGAGTCCGCCGGTAGGCGCGATCAGCGCGCCGGCAGAATCCAGGAGCGGTACGGGGTCGCGAAAGAGGAAGCCGCGCGTCAACTCAAGGATTTCTTTGATCGCAACCGCAACTGGGACCTCGCGAGTCGGTAAGGACCGAACTGTCCCAAGGCCCGGGGCCGCGGGCGGGGCTTCCAAGTCGGCACCAAGATCTAGGCGGAAAACGGCGTTCTGGTTCCCGTTCAGTAGCCAGCGATCCCCATCACAGCTTGCAGGTAACGGCTATGCAGTAGTGTTTGGCAGGCCGTGGATGCTTTATAAGGAGTATCGCCATGAGACTATCCAATAGATTCGTTACATTCATCTTCGCCATCCTGCTGGCTTCGTTGCTCGGATGCGCAGGTACGCCCACGAAAGAGGGGACCGGAGAGTATTTCGACGATACCGCCATTACCTCCAAAGTGAAAGCGGCGATTTTCAACGAACCGTCGCTGAAATCGGCCGAGATCAACGTTGAGACCTTTAAAGGCGTGGTGCAGTTGACCGGCTTCGTCAGCTCGCGTGCCAGCATAGACAAGGCCGTCGAAATTGCGCGCGGCGTCAAAGGCGTGACATCCGTCAGGAATGACATGCGGCTGAAGTGACGTTGACGCTATCCCCAGACATTTCGATGATAAGCCAAGGAGAGCGCAATGAACTGGGATCGTATTGAATGCAACTGGAAGCAATTCAAAGGCAACGTCAAGGAAAAGTGGGGCAAGCTTACCGACGATCAGCTTGATGTGATTGCGGGCAAGCGCGATCAGCTCGCCGGTAAAATCCAGGAAACATACGGCGTCTCCAAGGACGAAGCGGAGAAGCAGATTTCCGAGTGACAGAAGCTTTTGAAATAAATGGCATCACCTGAAATGATGCACCGTGGGATGAACGCTTCCGACTATGCATCGCTCCCCAATTTACCCCGCAAAGGAAGGACCATGAATAAACTTAACATCACCGCAATCGCGGCTGCTATTGCCCTCGCATTCAGCGCGGGCGCGCTGGCGGCGCAAGGCATGTCAAAGGACGAATACAAAGCGGCCCAGAACAGCATCGCGGCCGAGTATAAGTCAGCCATAGCGGGTTGCGGCTCGCTGTCGGCTAACGCGAAAGACGTCTGCATGGCCGAAGCTAAGGGCAACGAGAAGGTCGCAAAGGCCGAGCTCGAAGCTCGCAACAAGCCCAGCGACAAGGCCCGCTACGCCGTGAGCATCGCCAAGGCGGAAGCCGATTACGCGGTAGCCAAGGAAAAGTGCGACGACAGGGCCGGCAACGACAAGAAGGTCTGCGTGAAAGAAGCCAAGGCCGCGGAAACGCGCGCCAAGGCTGACGCGAAGGCGCAGATGAAGACCTCGGATGCGAGCAAGCCCGCCAAAGAGAAATCCACCGCATCGGCGTCCAAGAAAGAATCCCCCGGAGAATATGTCGACGACGCCGTCATCACTGCCAAAGTGAAGGCAGCAGTGTTGGAAGAACCTTCGCTCAAGTCGGCCGAAATCAACGTCGAAACCTCCAAGGGTACGGTTCAGTTGAGCGGCTTTGTCAGGTCACGCGCCGATATCAACAAGGCCGTCGAAATTGCCAAGGGCGTCAAGGGCGTGAAGTCGGTTAAGAACGATATGATCCTCAAAGGGACGCAGTAAAACAGCTGGACTTGCTAGACGCTGCCGGAAGGCGAGAGAAGGAAACCCCACGAGACTGTCTTAACAGAAGGGACCACTTCTATCCGTTGCCTTGCCGGCCGCGCCAGTGGGGGGAATGAAAGCGGGCGGAGGGCGCTACGAGAGGCGCATATAGCAATAGTGTGACCCCGTCCGGTCAATGATTCCGACCGCTCGAAATCGATATGAAATGGCTTAAACCCATATTGATCGCGCGCGCGGTGCTGCTCGTGATCGCGGTGGCATTGCCGTTTTTCATCTCGCTCAACGATTACATTCAGCGGATCGAAAAAGAGGTCTCGGCCAGGCTCAAAGAGCCGGTGTCGATAAAAAGCATAAAGTTCGCGGCCCTGCCATTGCCGCATGTCACCGTCGACGGCATCACGGTCGGCAAGACCGATGACATCAAGCTCGGAAAAGTGATGCTGACCCCCGATCTTTTCTCGTTGCTGCAATCGACCAGGGTCATCAGGAGCATCGAGATCGATTCTCTGGTCCTGACGCGGAAGGCGATCGACAAAATTCCGGCATGGGCCAAGTCGGATGCCGCCAAGTCGCCGCAAACACCGNNCTCGACAGCAAGGGCGAACCCGAGGACGCATCGATTACCGTTTCACGCAACTCAAGATCGCCTCGGGCGCGCTGGCCGCTGACGGCAATGTGAGCATCTCACCGAAGAAGGAACTGTCGGGGCGTATCAACGCTCAGGTCAAAGCAGTGGGCACCAGCGCCAACGTGCCGCTCAACGTTGGGGGAACGGTCGACGCACCGTTACTCTATCCCACTGGTGGAACCATGGCGGGCGCGGCGGTTGGCACTGTCATGCTGGGCCCGGGGTTTGGCACTTCGGTGGGTGCGAAAGTCGGAGGCTGGGCCGAAGGCTTGTTCGGCAAGAAGGACGAGAAAAAGCCAGAAAAATAAGCAGCATCATGCAGTTCGATTCTTGAATTCAAAGGCGTAAGCTACCAAAGGGATTTCCTATGAAGCTCGATACAGCGCGGTCTTTACACGCGACCATGCAAGAAAAACATTCTCGCAATCGGGTTATTGCGTTGCTGTTCGGCGCCATCACGCTGATATTGGCGGGTTGGGCCAGCGCCGACCCGCCGGCACGCGTCGCGCGCCTGGGCTATATCAGCGGCGCCGTAAGCTTCTCGCCGGCCGGCGAGGACAATTGGGTGGAAGCGAGAATAAACCGGCCATTGATCACAGGCGACCGATTGTGGGTGGATGCCGGCGCGCGTGCCGAGCTGCAGGTCGGCTCGGCCGTGTTCCACATGGGCGGCGGCACCAGCGTGACACTGCTCAATCTCGACAACCGCGTCGCGCAGCTGCAGGTAGCGCAGGGCACGCTGAACGTTCGGGTGCGGCGCCTCGGCCCGAAAGATGTGGTTGAGCTCGACACGCCGAATCTCGCGTATTCGATTCGCCGGCCAGGCGGATACCGGATCGACGTCGATCCGGCCGGCAATGCGACGACCGTCGTAGCGCGCAACGGCCAGGCCGAGGTCTATGGCGAAGGCGCGGCGTACCTCGTCGATGCCGGGCAGAGTTATCGTTTCTTCGGGACCGGTTTGCGCGACTACGAGTACCTCGAGGCGCCGCGGGACGACGAGTTCGACCGCTGGTCCTACGATCGCGATCGCCGCGGAGACGATTCGGTTTCCGCACGCTACGTTTCGCGCGATGTGATCGGGTACGAGGACCTGGATGAGTACGGCAGCTGGCGCCCCGCCGAGGGTTACGGCAACGTGTGGGTCCCGAACCGCGTCCCGGCCGGCTGGGCGCCTTACCACGACGGAAATTGGGCGTGGGTCGATCCATGGGGCTGGACCTGGGTTGACGACGCACCATGGGGATTCGCGGTATCGCACTACGGCCGCTGGGCCAATCTCGGCGGAACCTGGGGATGGGTTCCGGGGCCGGCCCGCGCGCAGCCCGTGTATGCCCCGGCGCTGGTCGTGTTCATCGGGGGCAGTAATTTCAGCCTGGCGATTTCCAGCAGCAATGTCGGCAGCGTGGGGTGGTTTCCGCTCGGTACCCGCGACGTATATCGACCTTCATACCCGGTGAGCCGCACGTATTTCAACAACGTCAATACCAGCAATACGACGGTTAACAACACGACCATCACCAACGTGTACAACAACACCAGCGTGACCAACGTCACCTACGTCAATCAGCGGGTGCCCGGCGCGGTCATCGCCGTGCCGGCGAGCGCGTTCGCGCAATCGCAGCCCGTCGCGAAAGCCGCAATCCCGGTGTCGAAAGACGCGGTCGCGAAGGCGCCGGCCACGCCAGTTGCTGCAGTAGCGCCCGTGCAGACCAGCGTGCACGGTGCGGCGCCCCCGGGCCGCAAACCGCCGGCAGAAGCGCAGGCGCGACCGGTCGTGGCGAAAGAGCCTCCGCCACCCGCGCCCATCCCGTTTGCGGCAAAGCAGCCCGCGCTCGCGGCGAATCCTGGCAGGGCGCTCGATGCGGCAGCGCTCGCGGCCGTAAAACCCGCCGCGCCAGCGCCGGCACGGGCCGTCAAAGTCGTCAGTCCCGCGCAGCCTGCAGTGGCACCGCCCAAGCAGCGAGCTGCTGCTCCCGGAGGGCCGCAGCCGTCGGAAGCGCAGAAGGGAACGAAGTCACCCGAAGTAGAGAAGGGGCGGCCGCCGGAAGCGAAGAAGGGACCGCAACCGCCGGAAGCGCAGAAGGCGCCGCCACCACCAGTGAATGTGCCGAGGCCACCCGAAGTGCAGGAGGCGCCACCACGACCGGTGGGCGTGCCGAGGCCGCCCGAAGTACAGAAGGCGCCGCCGCCGGTGAGCGTGCCGAGGCCGCCCGAAGCGCAGAAGGCGCCTGCGCCGAAGCCGGAAGCCGCCAGACCCGCAGAAAAGCGCGGAGAGAAGAAAGGCGAGGAAGAAAAAGAGAACCGCAAGCAGTAGCTCGCCATCGCATAGAGCTGGGCGAGACAGACCGTCAATCCAGGATCAAATGGAACACCGATGAATCGATCCGGACAAGCTCGCGTAACTTTGTGTCGAAGTGAATGAAGATCCTGTCACCGTACGGGGCCAGGCGTCGCAGCAGACGGTTCAGATGAAATATTTCCGCCTCGTATGCCAGTTCGATGCGAAGAGTCACGGTTGAAGGGGTGCGCTTGAGCAGCTTCTCAAGGTGACTGGCTGTGCGCGAGAAGAAGCTCCTGTCCAGCCATCCCCTGAAGGAGACAGACAGGTTCAGCCCGGCTGCGGGGCCGTCCTTCAACGCCACGATGACCTTGCCGCTTTGCAGGTAGACGGCCAGCGCAGCCTGCAAGGATTCGAACAGCCTCGAGGCGGCGGCTTGCCGGGATTTCATCGCGACATCGAACCGTCGCTCAACATAGTCCCGCATGGCCAGCCCCATGATCCAGTCGGTAATGGCCTGCGGCAGTAAGCGCGGCGATGCCAGGGGCAGGCTGCGCAGGAAATGAAACAATCTGAACAAGCCGCCCGGCAGGATTCCCCTCGCCATTAACCGGCCAAGGATGGCCAGTCCCTCGATCAGGCCATATTGACTCTGGCGGACGGGATCGCGCATATAGCGTACCTTGTTCCGGATCCGATCGGCGATCTGCCGGTTTTCGAGCAGGCGCTTGTAGAGGGCCTTGTACGACGCAACCATGGCGTCGTATTCCATACGCTTCGGCACGATATTGGTTCCGAGACGCGTATTGTTCGTGCTCTCGGCCTGCGCAGTGAGGCGCCCTTCTTTTTCCAGCCGCTGGTAAAGGGGGGTGCGCGGCAGTGCCGTGAGCAGGCCGACCATCGCCGCCTGAATGCCGGAGTCAACGATGAAGCGGTATTGCCGGTCGAACGTCTCCAGCGTGTCGTTATCAAAGCCGATGATGAATCCGGCCAGGACGTCGATCCCGTGCCCATAGATCTTGCGCACCGAGTCCAGAATGCCGTTCTGCAGGTTTTGGAATTTTTTTGTCTCCTTCAGACTATCGACGTCCGGAGACTCGATGCCGATGAAGACCCAGGCGAAGTTCCCCTCGCGGAACAATCGCAGCAGTTCGTCGTCCTGCGCCACGTTCAGCGACACCTCCGTTCCAAAGATGAAGCGGTAGCCGTGACGCTCCTGATAGTCCTTGAGATATTTCAGCAGCGTTTTTGCCGCCTTGCGGTTACCGATGAAATTGTCGTCCACGAAGAAAGCGTCGCGTATGTTTCGCTTCCTCAATTCGTCGAGTTCGAGGCCGATCTGTTCGGGGCTCTTCCAGCGCGGTTTCCTTCCGAACATGACGATGATGTCGCAAAATTCGCAAAGATACGGGCACCCGCGCGAAAACTGCAGCGTCACGACGCTGTACTTTTTCAGCTTAAGCAGATCGAAACGGGGCGTGGGCGAATCAGCCATCGATACCGTGCCCGTTTCTGCATACAGCGGGCGTGCCGCACCGCGTTCGAAATCACTGCAGAATTGCCTCCAGATGTATTCGGCCTCGCCGCAGATCACCGTGTCGGCGATGCCGTCATAGAACTCCGGACACAGCGACGCGTAACTGCCCCCGGCCACCACGTAATACCCCTTGGACCGGTAGAAGCACAGCAGGTCCTTCTGTCGCGGGGCCTGGACGCCCATGCCGCAGATGCCGATGATGTCGGCCCGCGGCGCGAGGGGCAGGGATTCGATGTTTTCGTCCACGATCTCGANNGCGCATGGTCGGTCAGACTCCCGCAAGTTCAGCGCCTGGAGACCGTTTTCAGCGCTCTCCGCGGCGTAGCCGGGCGCATTGAGCTGGTGGAGAAGGATCTCGCGGCAAACAGGGTTATCGTCCGCCAACAGCACCACCGCCCCCCCGACTTCGCTTGCGCCACGCTCGGCGCCTTGCCGAGGACGTTCGTATCGACATACGTCTTCATGCAGACTCCAAAAATCTTGATCTGCGGATAGTCTCCAGCGGCATGAGGAGCGTGTAAGGATTCCCATTCAGTAGCCAGCGGTCATCATCAACTTGCAGGTAACGGCTATGCAGTTGTGTTTGGCAGGCCGGGGATTTTATATGGCAGCAAGCGGTCGTATTCTTTTTTCACCACCGCGTAGCATTCGCATACGCGCTTTTCCAGTTTTG
>PLYS01000077.1 GCA_003153455.1 Betaproteobacteria bacterium
ATGACCGCCCTGATGTCCGGCGAGCTTCAGTGTATGTTGGCCGGACTGGCGACTGTCATGCCCCAAACCAAGAGCGGAAAGGTCAAGGCGCTCGCGGTAACGGGGGCGAAACGCTCGACGGTAGCGCCCGATGTGCCGACGGTGGCCGAAGCGGGCGTGCCCGGCTACGAGTTTATCGTGTGGTACGGGATGATGGCCCCCGGCGGAACGCCGCGTGCTATTATCATTAAGCTGAACGCCCAAATCGCAAGGGTGCTGAAGTCTCCCTCCACGCACGAACGCTATGCCGCCGCCGGCCTCGAGCCGATAAGCAACACGCCCGAGGAGTTCGCCGCTCAGCTCAAACGCGAAATCCCGCAATGGAAAAAGGTCGCGAAGGATGCCAACATCCACGTCGAATGACGGGTGGTGGAAAATCCGGGAAGGTACGCGTCCTTCGCGGTTCAAGATTGGGTAGCAGTAGATAATAATACGTTGCCAAATTTATGAACCAGACTACTTAGTGCATCCGCGGTGAAGCACCGCTGTCCGCCGGCATGCCGTTCGCAATTTCTTCGAGCGTTGCTGGGCGCACGCCAACGATGGTGACGACGAATTTCACGGTCTGTCCCGCAAGCGGATGATTGCCATCCACGGTCAGCTTGCCGTCTGCGATGCGTGTTACGCGCAGCTCGATCTGCTCGCCGCGCTCGCTTTCGAACATTACTTCCGAGCCGAGCCGGCGGTGTTCCGGCGGCACGTTGTCGATGTCATCGGTAAAAGCCAGTTCGGGCTTATGCTCGCCGAATCCGTCGCGAGGCGACAGCCTGACTTCGACGCAATCGCCGACCTGCTTGCCTTCGAGCGCGTGCTCGATTTTCTCGAACAGCGGACCGTTGACGCCGTGCACATAGCCGATCGGCAGATCGTATTGCTCGAACAATTCGCCGTTCTGGTCCAGGATCGTATAGGTGAGGTAAACCACCATGTTGCGCGCGACGGTGTGCATGACGGATGGGCGGCTGGACGAGAGCGGCAGCAATTATCTCATGCCATAATTCATCACTGACCCTAATGTTGCTTTGCAACATAATTCTCGACACTGGTCACATGCAGGCGTAGACTGCAACTTAGTCGCCTTTTCAGCAGTCCCGGATTCCATATTTATTTAATCACAATCAATGACTTAAGGAGTTGACCATGAGCAACGGACGCGAAGTGGTTGTAGTGAGCGGCGTGCGCACCGCGATCGGTGATTACGGCGGCAGCCTGAAAGACATCGCGCCGACCGAGCTCGCCGCGCAGGTAGTGCGCGAAGCGGTGAAACGCGCCAAGGTCGATCCGCAGGAAGTCGGCCATCTCGTGTTCGGCAATGTGATCCACACCGAAGCCAAGGACATGTATTTGTCGCGGGTTGCGTGCATCAAAGGCGGCCTGCCCCACGAAACACCGGCGCTGACGCTGAACCGCCTGTGCGGCAGCGGGCTGCAGGCGATCGTCAGCGCATCCCAGTCGATCATGCTCGGCGATGCCGACGTCGCGGTTGCCGGCGGCGTCGAATCGATGAGCCGCGCCGCTTATATTTTGCCCAGCCTGCGCTGGGGCCAGCGCATGAACGACGGCGGCACGGTCGATATGATGGTCGGCGCGCTGACCGATCCGTTCGACACCGTGCACATGGCCATCACCGCCGAAAACGTCGCCGAGAAATGGAAAATCACGCGCGAACAACAGGACGAACTCGCGGTCGAAAGCCACCGCCGCGCGATCAACGCGATCGAAAAAGGTTACTTCAAGGAACAGATCCTGCCGGTCGAACTCAAGACACGCAAAGGCAGCACGGTGTTCGACAAGGACGAGCACCCGCGCGCCGACGCGAGCCTCGAAGGCATGGCCAAGCTGCGCGCGGTATTCAAGAAAGACGGCTCGATCACCGCGGGCAACGCATCGGGCATCAACGACGCCGCTGCCGCTGTGGTGCTGATGGAAAAAGGCACGGCTGCCAAGAAAGGTCTTAAACCGATGGCGCGTCTGGTGTCGTACGCGCTCGCCGGCGTAGATCCCAAATATATGGGCATCGGACCGGTGCCGGCGTCGAGGAAGGCACTCGAGAAAGCCGGGCTCAAAATCGAGGACATGGACGTGATCGAGGCCAACGAGGCGTTCGCCGCGCAGGCGCTGGCGGTCGCGTCCGATCTCAAGTTCGACATGAAAAAAACCAATCCCAACGGCGGCGGCATCGGCCTCGGCCATCCGATCGGCGCCACCGGCTGCATCGTCACGGTTAAAGCGCTCTACGAACTGCAGCGCAGCGGCGGGCGTTATGCGTTGGTGACGATGTGCATCGGCGGCGGCCAGGGTATTGCGGCCATCTTTGAAAGACTGAATTAGCCGCCAAGGCGCCAAGCCCGCCAAGAAAAACGGAGCGAGAAAAAGCACGCGGTATATCGCGTGCTTTTTTTTCGTCAGGCTCTCGGCACTGATTGCCTTTTCCCCTTCACTCTTCACCCTTCACCCTTTACTCGCCTCAGCCGGGCAAGCTCGGCAAGGCCAAAATGCGTGAAGGCGAGTCCGCTCAATATCGGCACCAGCAGGTTGAAAACCGGCACGTAATACAGCATCGCGAGCAGGAAGCCCAGCACATACATGCGGCCCCAGCT
>PLYS01000116.1 GCA_003153455.1 Betaproteobacteria bacterium
TGGCCCAGGCGCACGCGTGCTCAACAACGACGTGACCGAAGTCGCGGCGCAGACAGGGGGCACGGCCTTGGGC
Organism: Betaproteobacteria bacterium; assembly: GCA_003153455.1. GTDB lineage: Bacteria > Pseudomonadota > Gammaproteobacteria > Burkholderiales > SG8-41 > PALSA-1004. The sequence continues at coordinate 74 of PLYS01000116.1, forward strand.
ATTTCCCTGCGTAACGCCTCCAACAGCGTGTTGGCAGGCAACCGCATCGGCAGCCTCACCGCGCCCAGCGGGGCCACTTATGGGATTTATCTGTATAGTAGCAGCGATAGTATCGTCAGGGACAACAGCCTCTCCGGCATGCAATACGGGATAATTTTTCAAGGCACCGGCAAATATATGAACAACATGACGCAGGGGGTGGGCATGCCTTATACCGGCGGCACGGCGGCGGGTGCGACCAATTATTGATTTCAGGGCACTTCTAAACCTTCTCACATAGATGCGCGCGAGCAGCAGCGCCCAGACGTAACGTGCCGCCCGGCAGGGGATCGGTTCTTCTGCCACCTCGGGTGCCGAGCCGCCTTGCCGGGTGTCACAGGAGAGTTCCAGCCAGGTCGCCAGGTGGGTCTGCACGGTGCAGAGCAAGGTGCGTTCGGGCTGGCGACGGCGATACAGAGCTGTGTGAGGTGACGCTCAGAATGCGGCGGCAGGCATGAACATCCGGATCGGGGGATCGGGATGGAAAACTGTATGCCCATACAGTTGTCTGCGGCAATGCCGCCTTGTCCATTACCGTAGCACTTAGCCGACTGTCCGTTTTCGCGTGGAGCGAGTGACTGCAATGAGTCGTTACCGGTCAGCCAGGACACACAAAGAACGTCATTCCAATGCCCATTAGCCAGGGTGAGATAGTCTCGCCAGCGGACGGGCGAGTAGCGCCCCCAAAAGCGCTGGAAATCCTTTGTGGCAGCGCACAAAGAATACGGAATTAGGTACGTGACACCACAAAGGAAATAAACCGCCGTGCAAGGAGCAACACCAGAAAGCAAAAATTACTTGCGCTTGCGCGCTGCTCTCGATGGCTTGTGCTTGGTGGTTGAATGCGTAGGCTTGACCTTAGCGAGTTTTCGAATTACTGCATCGAACGGTATTGCTTCCTCGGCGTATTCTAATAGGTCAACCGGCTTTTGCTGTTTTGATAGCTTGCCCATCTTTGAAGTTTAAGCCGTGGCCGACGAGAAATCAATCGAGGTCACGCCTGCGATGATTGAAGCGGGATTTAAGGTACTGGCTGCTTCCGGCGTAGCCGATGATTATCTGGGGGCGGATAGACTAATGGTTGCTGAAATATATCGAGCAATGTTTTCTTTACGTCAGAAGGTTCAGAAAGAGCGCGCCAAAAAACATTGATGGTTCTCGCATAAAAATCGCACTCTACTATGAAGTCATATATTATAATAATCGATTTCGAGATGAGCCTGCAGGGTTGGTTGGCCAAACTGCATTATTAAAAAGTAGAACTAAGGAAGATCGGTGTATGGGTGAGAGATTGAGCGGCAAAGTAGTGCTGATTACCGGTGGCGCGGCAGGCCAAGGCGAGGCCGAAGCGCGCTTGTTCACGACAGAGGGTGCCAAGGTAGCGATTTGCGACATCACAGACGAGGCCGGGGAGAAGCTTGCCGCCGATGTGCGCAGGAGCGGGGGCGCAGCGGAATACTACCACCTCGATGTCGCTGACGAGAAGGCCTGGCGTCAAGTGACTGCTGCAGTCCGGCAGAAATTTGGCGGACTGCACGTTCTTGTCAACAACGCCGGCATCATCAGCAGGCACGGCATCGATTCGATTTCGCTCGCTGCCTGGAATCGGACTCTTGAAGTCAATCTGACAGGTGCGATGCTGGGCATGAAATACACCGCGCCTCTCATCCGCGACAGCGGCGGCGGCTCGATCATTAACGTTTCATCGATTGGAGGCCTCACCGCGCACTATGACTCGGCATACGCAGCGAGCAAATGGGGTTTGCGCGGGCTGACCAAGGTCGCTGCGATGGAGTACGTCGACTGGAAGATCCGCGTCAATTCGATACACCCGGGACAGATCACCGAGACCAGCTTTGTGCGCGATGCGCAGCCCGGCCACGTGGAATCGGTGTTGCGCACGATTCCGATGGGCAGGCAGGGCACGCGACGGGAAGCCGCTAATTTGGTGTTGTTTCTCGCATCGGACGAGTCAAGCTTCATTACCGGTGCCGAGATTGCTATCGATGGCGGATTTACCGCTGGCGCCGCGATTCGAATGCGTTCGCAGATGCGCGATCAGATTGCAGCGGCGGCAAAGTCATCGTATAGCGCGACGCAGGGATGAGTGCAGGTTAGTCTATTGATCGTTGCAGGCCACGCCGTTTGGGAGGCGCACCTGGGAAAATCAGCAGCGATTTATTTCGGAAGCTCGTGATCATGCTGGTTCACCGTCTCGGGGCTATCATGAATGCCGTGCGCGACATTGAACATGCGCGATCGGCGCGTGATCTGGTCGGATTATGCATATAACCACGCGCTGGAAGTTGGCTCGCAGCAAGAAGTAGCCCACCGCCAAGCGGAAATAAACACAACCAGATCATTCAGCGGTCGTGACATTCACCAATCGCCGGAAACCAATCATAGAGGGGGCTAAAATGTTAAAGCGCACTACAAGCAGGTTGCCACAGACACACACACGAGCGATGGAACCTTGTTTGTGCCCGCAGAGAGTTGGAAGCAGGCACGGTTGTTCGGCTTTCGTCGCTTTGATGCTAACCGCGATCGCAGTGTTCACCTCGGGAGCGGTCTGCGCTGCTGATTATCCGACCCGATCGGTTCGCATAATCGTACCTCAAAGCGCAGGTTCCGGCACGGACACCCATGCGCGCGCCGTCGCCCAGAAGCTTACCGAGTACTGGGGGCAGCAGGTGATTGTGGACAATCGTCCAGGGGCAAACGGGATCATCGGTATCCAGGATGTCGCTGCGGCGAGTCCCGATGGTTACACATTACTGTACGGCTTTGCCTCGCTGCTGGCGTTTAATCCTTTCGTATACAAATCGCTGCCCTACGACCCAGTTCGTAACTTCGTGCCGATCACGCAGACCGTCGACACTACGTTGGTCCTAGTGGTCAACCCATCCGTGCCGGTGCGCTCCGTAAACGAGTTGGTCGCTCTGGCCAAAGCGCGGCCGGACACTTTGACTTACGGTTCGAATGGCAACGGCAATATGACCCATTTGGCCGCAGTATTACTTGGTATTGAAGCAGACGTGAAAATGCTGCATGTCCCATACAAGGGCGAGAGCCCGGCAGTGACCGCAGTGCTGGGCGGGGAAGTTAATATGTTGTTTGCCAATGGGCCGGCGGTGGCAAGTTTCGTTCGTTCGGGCAGACTGCGGGCTCTGGCAACCGCCGGTCCAAACCGGTCGGTAGCGTTCCCTGACTTGCCGACGGTAGCGGAAGCTGGATTTCCGAAGGTGGTGGCGGTCGGTTGGGGAGCATTACTTGCCCCGGCCGGAACGCCGCAGGACATCATTCAAAAAATCCAGCGCGATACCGTGAAAGCTCTGCGCGATCCCGAGGTGCACAAGAGATTGAGTTCCCTCGGCTCGGAGCCGGCCGGCAGTACATCCGAGCAATTCGCGGCCTATCTCAAGGCGGAGATGGCGCGTTGGTCTGACGTCATCAAGGGGGCAGGTTTATTTCACAGCCAGTAACGGCCATATCCGCAGCGCAGGAAATACTGGTGCGTATTTCACGCCATCGTGACCGGTGATTTCACGAAAGCGTGACCGACGTTTCACGGCATCGTGACCGCGAGTTCACGGTGAACGTGACCGATTTGTGGGGTGCTGCATGGATAGTTAAGGGTAGTCTCGCCGCTTTTTTGAAGGCGAGCGGGCATGCCCCAGGACAAACTATCCATGCGCAAGATACGAGACGTACTTCGATACCGCCACAGCACCGAACTGAGCCTGGAGGCGATCGCCCGGGCGCTGAACATATCCAAGGCGGTGGTTGCCAAATACCTGAAGCTGGCGACTGATGCCGGTCTGGGGTAGCCACTGCCCGAGGATTTGGACGATGCCGCCCTTGAGAAACGGCTGTACCAGCAGCCGGCGGCCCGAGCGCCCACCTTTGCCGAGCCCGATTACGCTCAGGTTCATCAGGAACTGAAGCGCAAAGGCGTCACGCTCCTGCTGCTGTGGGAAGAGTATCGGCAGGCAGTGGGCGACACCGCTTACCAATACACGGCGTTCTGCACCCACTACCGAGCGTGGGCAGGCAAGCTCAAACGCTCCATGCGCCAGATTCATCGCGCCGGCGAGAAACTGTTCGCCGATTACGCCAGCCCGACCGTCCCGATCATCGACGCCACGACGGGGGAGATGCGTCGGGCGAGCATCTTCGTCGCGGTGCTGGGTGCATCGAGCTACACCTTTGCCTGTGCGACGCCGGGCCAGACGCAAGTTGACTGGCTCACGGGACTGGGCCGGGCACTGAGCTATATCGGCGGGGTCACCGAACTCATCGTGCCGGACAATCCCCGCGCCCTGGTTGCCAACGCCAACCGTTACGAGCCTGAACTGAACCGCGCCACGGTGGAATTCGCCGCCCATTACGGCACGGTGATCCTGCCGCCGCGCCCGCGCCTGCATCTGATCCGCTTTTATGGGGTGCTGGCGCCTCACGCCAAACTGCGGGCCGCGATTGTGCCGATTCCCGCGCAGACGACTACAGCGCACGCGGCCGATTGCGACCATGCGCATGGCGCGCGGGCGCGCATGAGTTGGGCGTGCCTCCTCAAACGCGTGTTCGACTTTGATGTTGGGCGTTGCGTGTGTAGCGGCAAGCTCAAGATCATCGCTGCGATCGAAGAGCCCGCAGTGATCGAGCGCATTCTCACGCATCTGGGATTGTCGGCTCAACCGCCGCCACGGACACCGGCGCGGCGCGTCGATATTTTTCAGGCGGCTTGATACTTGAACGCGGACTGGTTTTGGCCCGAGTCGATGGGCGAGCTCAGCTTGTGCTCATGCAAGCGTGCGGATTGAAGGAAATCGGACGCCACAATGGACAAGATTTTGGGGAAACAGCGGGGCTTGAGGAAATTTTCAGGCGGCTGACGGTGCACCCGTCGCAAGGATAGAGTGCCGGTTGGTGAAAAATGGTGTTTAAAATGACTATCCTCGGTCGCCAACGCCGGATCGGAGCATGCCCGCCGGACTCTGTCGCGTCCTGGTAGTTCTGCGCCTGAGGGCAGGCATCGCACATTCCTTAACAAAAGCCGACGCTCACGAACGCGTCTTGGCGCAAGCTTCGAGGCGACGGCATAATTCGTGATCCTGCATCGTGCTAGCCAAATCCTCATCTGATAGAATTAGTGGCACACTCATCCCGATCCGCATCGTCGGGGCTACGGCTGTCGCTGTCGGATCAACGCATCCCTCTCATCGCAAACCAAAGGAAAGCATGATGAACAAGCTCAAAGCGCGTCTGAAATCAGGAAAAGCCTGCGTGAACGCCTGGCTCGCCATCCCGTCTGGTTTCTCGGCCGAAGTGATGGCGCAGTGCGGTTGGGACAGCGTAACCGTCGACATGCAGCACGGCGTGCAGGACTATCAGTCAATGGTGCAGTGCTTTCAGGCGATGGACCGGCACCCCATCACGCCGCTGGTACGGGTTCCCTGGAACGAGCCCGGCATAATCGGGAAGGTTTTGGATGGCGGGGCTTGGGGCGTGATCTGCCCGATGGTCAACACTCTGGCGGAATCCAAGGCACTGGCGCGCTATTGCCTTTATCCGCCCAAAGGCAAGCGCAGCAACGGCCCGATCCGCGCTGCGGCTTACGGCGAGGCGAGCCCTTACCAGTCGATCGCCAATGACGAAGTGTTGGTGATCCCGATGATCGAGACGCAGGAGGCGGTCGACAATATTGACGCTATTTTGGACGTGCCCGGCATCAGCGGCATCTATATCGGCCCGAGCGACCTCGGCTTTTCGCTCGGCCTCAAGCCTATGCTCGATCGTGAAGAGCCGCAGATCTTCAGTATCTACGAGAAGCTGGTGGCTGCCACCACCAAGCGTGGACAGTTTGCTGGCATTCATAATGCCACCGGTGCCTATGCGGCGCGCATGATCGGCATGGGGTTCCGCTTGGTTACCATCCTCAATGACAGCGGGCTGATGGCAAAGGCAGCGCGCGAACAGATCGCCATTACGCGCAAGGAAGCAGGTGAAGTAGCGAAGTAGCGTTGCCAAACTATCGGGCGGGCCTTGATTGTCCCTCCAGTGTTCCATTGGCCAACGCAAGTTCGGCAGTTGACGCTGGAGACCGCCAGCAGCGCCCGGCAGCCGAATAGGGTGGCATTTGGGAAAGCCTCTCTAAAACTACTTCGAGTTTCCGAAAAAACGCCACTTGCATCTTTGCATTGATGCCCCTGAATTTTTAGAGGAGAGTTTTCATGATTTTGCAGTCCTGGATTTCCAAATCGGCGGTTGCGGCAACCGTTGCTTTTCTCGCATTGAATGTGGCGCATGCGCAACTCGCCACGAAGGAAGCCGCTGCAGCGTCGACGGAATTCACGCCCGAAGTCGGTCAAGCGGGTAAAGACGTGGTATGGGTGCCTACGGCGCAAACGCTGGTGAACAAGC
>PLYS01000012.1:0-1594 GCA_003153455.1 Betaproteobacteria bacterium
ACGTCGGGCTGTTTGTCCGCGCCGGCATCGCCAATGGTGATATCGAGCCCTATGAATTCACCGACATCGACCGGACCGTCGCCGCGGGTCTCTCGGTATCGGGAAAGCAATGGGGGAGGGATGACGACACCTTCGGCATTGCTGGCGTGGTCAACGGCATCTCCGGAGTCCACCAGGCGTATCTCAATGCCGGTGGGCTCGGCATTCTGGTTGGCGACGGACAACTGCCAAATCCGGGCAGCGAAAANNAAGGTCACGCTGGACTATCAGCTCATCGTGAATCCAGCATACAATCGCGACCGGGGTCCTGTTTCAGTGCTCGGTGTTCGCGTGCATGCGCAGTACTAGACCCTCCAATTATTGGCGCGCAGCAACATAGTTTGGGAGCCTGGCGATCTGTTTCGCCCGGTATAGTTGGTAAAGTAGTGACTTCCGATGTTGGCAGCACCTTTTGGACATGGCGCGATGTGCAACTTGAGTCCGTTAGCCGCTCAAGAGATGGTGTAATCGGCCGGCGCTACAGCTTCACTTACGTAAAGAACGCCGAGAACTGGCTCATTGTCGACCATCATTCCTCGGCCATGCCGCAGGCGCCGAAATAGCTCTTCCGTTTCGCGCCTAAGGGGATAGCGATACATGCATGGCCCTCGCGTGCGCGGGAAGACTCCCTTTATGAGCGCGTCCCGGAATTTTCCTGCGACTTTCGTTCGGCCCGCGTGATGTCTGCTTCCGACAGATTTTGTTGCAAAAGTCATTGAGGCATACGGCAGCATAATCTCCCGCCCAATAGCCCGGTTTGGCGAAAGCTAAAATGCGCGAGCAGCTCGATGCGCTTCATCAATCAAATTTCATTTGTCGAAGCTTTTCGACGCATTCGTCAACAAAGGCATGCATCCTATTCGAAAGAAGAGTCGAGCGCGCATAGACGACATGCACGGGAATTGGCTCTAGTTCGAATTGTTCCAGGACATATTTAAGCCGGCCGTTTTTTCGAAAGGGCGCGACCTGGTAGGAAAGAAACATGCCGAAACCCAGCCCGTTGATGCAGGCACTCAACGAGCTCTCGATTTCGTTGCAGCTGACCCGGCTGACAATTGGAATCGAGACATCCCGCCGGCCGACCCTGAAATGCCATTCGCTTCGCGGAGCCAAACCCGTGTGTCTGACGCAGCGGTGTTTCCGGATATCGTCCGGCACCTTTGGAATGCCATTTGAGCGCAGATATTGCGGCGTTGCGCAAATAACACGACGTACCTCGCCGACGGGAATTGCGACGAGGGAAGAGTCCTTGAGATGCGCGATCCGAACCGCGACATCAACATGCTCCTCGTCCAGATTCAAAACGCGATCGCCAAATCGCAGATCAATGGTCACTTTTGGATGACGACGCAGAAAATCATTGACAACCGGAGTCACGTAGCGTCGTCCAAACAGGACGGAAGCGCCTACGGTCAGATTTCCCCGTAGTTCCGCTTCGCGCGAGATCAGAGTTTCTTCAGCCTCGTGCGTGGCAGACAGAATGACGCGACAGCGTTCGAGATATAACGCGCCCTCCTCGGTGAGGCGGATTCGGCGCGTGGTTCGATGAAGCAGC
>PLYS01000012.1:1599-3626 GCA_003153455.1 Betaproteobacteria bacterium
GGAGTAGTCGATTGCATCTAGCTCTATTTATTCAGTGAGAGGAAGTTGCGATAGTTGGGGCTGGCCGTCGGCCGAAGGCTGCGTCCAACAGAGGGCCCGCATTGGGTGCGGCCGCTGCCGCATATTGGCTAGACAGGGAGACCGATCATGATCAGAACGCGTCTGACAACAATCGCCGTCGTCTCTATGGCAGCGGCGTTTGCGCAATCAGCCTTGGCGGCGGCCCCGGAAGCTCTGGGCAAGGTCCACTTCGAGACATCGTGTAAACCCGATGCGCAGCAGCATTTCGACCAGGCGATGCTATATCAGCATTCGTTCTGGTACCGGGCTTCGCAGAAGTCGTTCGAGGACGCGCTCAAGGCCGATCCTGAATGCGCCATCGCCTATTGGGGTATCGCGTTGAGCCTGCTGTACAACCCGCACGTTGCCCCTCCTGTCAAAAACCTCGCGGAGGGTGCTGCGGCGCTTGAAAAAGGCAACGCCGTGGGCGCAAAGACGCAGCGGGAACGCGACTACATCGATGCGCTCAGCGCCATGTATACCGACTACGACAAGGTCGACCATCGCACGCGCGTCTTGGCCTACCTCAAGGCTATGGAACAACTGGCGCAACGTTACCCCGATGATGACGAAGCACAGATCTATTACGCGCTCGCCCTCAACGTCGCCGCTTCACCTGCCGACAAGACCTATGCCAATCAGCTCAAGGGAGCGGCAATCCTGGAAAAAATCTGGGTGCGTCAGCCCGAGCATCCGGGTATCGCTCACTATCTGATACACCTCTACGATACGCCGGCGCTCGCCGAGAGGGGGCTCGCGGCAGCGCGCCGTTACGCCAAGGTGGCGCCGGCCGCGGCGCACGCGCAGCACATGCCGTCGCACATTTTCACCCGCCTCGGCTACTGGCAGGAGTCGATTGCTTCCAACATCGAATCGTCGCGTGTCGCAAAGGAAGCTGGAGATTTCCACGACCAACTGCATTCGATGGACTATCTGATCTATGCGTATCTGCAACTCGGGCAGGACGCCAAGGCAAAGGCCGTGCTTGACAACATGAGTACGGTCACCGGATTTACCGAAACTTTCCTTCCCGGGCCGTATGCGCTGGCTGTTTCGCCGGCGCGTTACGCCATAGAGCGAGGCGACTGGAAGGCCGCAGCGGAGCTTCAGGTCCGCCCCAGCCCGCTCGCGAATGTGCAAGCAATCACATATTTCGCGCGCGCGCTTGGCGCGGCCCGTTCCGGCAATCCCGAGGCCGCCAAGATCGACATCGCCAAGCTCACGGAGCTGAGGGACAAGCTACGCGACGCAAAAGATGCCTATTGGTCGGAACAGGTCGATATTCAACGACAGGTCGCGACCGCCTGGGCACTTTACGCCGAGGGCAAGCGCGACGATGCGCTGAACGCGATGAGCGCTGCCGCCGATGCCGAGGACAAGACCGAGAAGCATCCGGTGACGCCAGGCGTGCCCAAGCCAGCCCGCGAACTCTACGGCGTCATGCTGCTAGACAGCGGTAATGCCAAAGAAGCGCTCGCCGCCTTCGAAGCGACGCTCAAGAAGGAGCCGAACCGGCTGGGCGCCTATGCGGGAGCAGCGACATCGGCCGAAAAGGCGGGAGACAAGGCCAAGGCCAGAGAGTATTACGAGAAGATTGTCGCGATTGCCGATGGCGCAGATGATAGCCGAACGGAGGTCGCCGACGCGCGCGCATATCTGAAGAAACTCTAAGTGGCGTGCGACGGAAGATGAGGGAGCTATCAGTGAGAGCGCTTCTTCTGTCGATCGGCATGGGCGTGCTTTTCGCGCCGGCGCACGCCCAGCCGCTCGAAATCATCGGATACTCAGGTTATCTCGGCGAGTGGGAGTTGACCGCCACCGTCACGGAAACCGCTCCCGGCCAAAAAAGGTATTCCGGTCCATTGACAATGAAGCACGTCGGTCTCTGCACTCAGGATGGTCCCGAGGAGAGGACCGGTGAAATGCATCTCGAGTTATCGGCTTCATCGTCCAGATTGGACGCAACA
>PLYS01000013.1 GCA_003153455.1 Betaproteobacteria bacterium
AGAAACTCCAGGATTTCTTGGCTTTGGGAGTTTTGAGTAGGGACAGGTCGGCTTCAGGAACAGCGTCACGCCGCCTCGACCAACTGCGGGACGTCCTTCGACTTCGTCCGCTCCCTGCGTTTGGCGGCGACCAGCTTCGCCATGGCCTTGCGATCCAGCAGCATCGGATCGGCGGCGATGGCCTTGGCTTCCTGTTCTTCTAGCCAGCCGATCCACTGCTTCATCATCGTGCGCTTCTTCAGTATCGCCGGATCCATGTTGTAGAACTGGGCCGTCACGTCGCCGGGGTCGAATCCTTCGAGGTGATCCAGGATGACCGCGGCGTCGTTGGGATGCCAGCCTAGATCCGGCGGCCCGTAGGTGGCGGCGGCATAGCGCAGATCGTGCCCCGACAGATCGACGCCGGGCATGAATTCGAACACCCGGTTGAGCGAGCGTGTGTTCATGTACGGCGTCTTCGGCGCGACACCCGTTTTCTTCAGCCTGACGGCCGGCATCATCCACGCATCGGCGCCGTCGGCCGATGCGTTGCGGAGCGCCTGCGCTGCCTTCGCAGCAAAGCCGACGAGAGGAACGAGATGCCGGCGCTGCGACCGCTTCTTGTTGGCGGGCTTGCGGAAGTACGGCGGCACGCCCCACAGCATCTCGTCATCGAACATCTGGAAGTCGTCGACGCGGCTGCCGCACACCGTGCGTCGTCTCTGGAACGATCCGCACAGCAGCAGTACGCCATTGGACTGCATGGGAGGGAACACGCCCAGTTTCGCGATCGCGATGGCGCGGCCTATGTGCAGCCGGTCGGGCAGTCTGACGTCCTCCCTGCGGTAGTCGGGGTCCTCGATCCGGAGCCGCCGGCGGTCGGGAGCGCGGGCCTCCCGGATGATGCGGGGGACGACACCGGTCTTCTCTCGGTTCGCGGGTCTGGCGAGGAAGGTCCACATCGACGACAGGGTACGTTGCAGACCGTCGGCGCCGGATTCCGTGCGCTTCGCGACGGCCGCCAGCACCGTCTCGACATCGGCCGCCGTTATCATCGACACCGATACGCCGGCAAAACGCTTGAGCTCCGGCTCGTTGCGCAGCTTCTTCCTGTAGTCGGTATAGGTGTCGATGCTCTTCGTCTGGAAGGCGTCGTCCAGGAACAGGTCACACGCCTTCTCCCACGCGATCGAGGTCGCATCCTTCGAGCGCTGCTGTTGCGCGATGCTGATACCGGTGAGCCATTCGGTCACCTGCTGCGACGGGTCCTTGCCGGCATGGAGCGCGGCCTTGACGGCATTGCACCGGTGGCGCGCCGTTGTCGGGTCGATATGGTCGCCGCCGAGATTCCACCGCTTCTGTTTGGCGCCGAGCTTGCCGCGGTAGGACCACGTTACCTTCTTCCCGCGCATCCGCAGCATGAGGCCTGCACAGCCGGGATCCGGGATGTCGCCAACCTCGCCGAGGAACGCGCGGCGCGCGCATTCCCTGACGTTGGCTGCGGTCAGCGGCTTCATTGGGGCATTGCTCGACATGACGCACTCCGGGGCACTGCGGGGGCATTCTGTTCGCCATTTGGGTCAGCTCGCGCCAAATGAGTCAAACCCGGCTGGCCGCAGCGGTTAATAGCGGGGACAGCGAATTCGTGAGCGATATCAGGTGGCAGTGATCTGAAGATTACTGCCCTCCCGAGACCTGTAGAGCCGGATGATCGCCTTGAGCAGATGACTCTTAATCAGCGGATCCCAGGTTCGAGCCCTGGTGCGCCCACCACATTGATCTTACACAATAATTTGCCTTTTTGCTAACGGGTCAAAACCACTATTGTGGCCGGTTTTTGGTGCGTGGCTGGTGCGTGCCGCAAATTGCCATTTTGTGCATCGAAAAAATGTCACTCCACCCTCACTTTCGGTGAGCGGACAAGCCATTTTGGCGCGCTGTGTGACTTTAAAAATCAGCGCGGTCATTGCCGGATCCGAATGCGTTTGCGGCAACGCGATATTTGCGTTTGGCGTAAGAAATTGTCGCGACGTTGGTTAGGGCTTCGGGCTTGCAGGGGCGGCGGGTAAAACCGTGGAGTAACGCGCAACCGGGGTCAAAAATGCTCGCACAAACCAGTGTAAACGATACCGCGCCCACTCCATCACGCAAGCCCCAGACGGATCACGACTACGAAAAAGGGGGCCAAAAGCTCCTTGACCGCGCGATGCGATTATTTCCGGACGCCTGCGATCCGGTCGAAGCCTTCACCAAAATGTCCGACGACCCGAAATGGGTCCTCCGGTCGACGACGACGCGCACGTATAAGGCTACGATGATCAAGCGCATCGAGATCGACGTCACTGCCAGTCGCAGCGATCCGGATCGCGCAATTCAAGGCATCGAACAAATCACCGAACTTCTCGAACAGCGGCGCGGAAATACCGAAGCGCGGACCTCACGATTAAAGTGCATGGACGTGACCAGGGAGGAAGTTCAGCTCATTGCCGATGACCTCCAAAAGCGGATCGCTGCCAAGAAAACGGATATCGTCAACATAGCCCTATGTTTATTCGTGCAATTAGACCCGCGCTTCGGACTGCGCTCGTGCGAGTGGGCGCGCGCCCGCATCGTTGGACGAACGCTGGTCATACTCAATGCCAAGTTTTCGAAACACAGGGCGCCCGGTGTTGACCGACGCATTTCCCTTGAGCGTGTACCGGAGCAAATGGTTCTTGGTATTGACCAGTTGATCGGCACGATACGGGCGCTGATCGAAAAGCATGGATCATGGGAGAAGGTGCATGATATCCTAGCGGAACGGCTAGCGCGGACCTGCCGCCGGCTGCGTTTGGTGCGGATTTCACTTTACAGTTTGCGGCACGCCGCAATCGCTACCTGGAAGAGGTCCAAGCTCGATCGCGTCACGATCGCAGCTCTTGCTGGTCATATTTCGATCAAGACCGCATCCCGGCATTACGCGCATTCCAAACACGGCTGGGATCCCAAAACCGTATGCGTCAAAGCTGACCCGAAAACAATCTCGGTCGTGCGCCAGTATTCGGAGAGTAAATCCACGTTTAAGTTTCCGGAGCCATGGTCGCCTCCCGCAGCTTGGACTGCTCCATCACCCTCAATGAGTCCCTGAATGTTTAGGCCGGCACGTGGGTGAGAAAAATGAGAATCAATCCCCATTGGCGGAAGCGCTTTATGCTGTCCTTACTCAAAAACCCATTCGGTCGGGGAATCGGTTTGCCG
>PLYS01000320.1 GCA_003153455.1 Betaproteobacteria bacterium
GCGACTGGCAAACCGGTGCAGCGCAACGAAATCGCCGCCCTGCGGCAGGAGATATCGCGCTGCGCCGGCAATCCGTTGGTGATGTCCACACATCACGACACGCGCACGGCGTCATTCGTGCAACGCGCCGACATCGCGACTGTGTCGCAGCAAGGACCGGCGACACCCGACCATGTGATTCGCACCAAGCGCGTGCCGATGCTGGGACACGATGTAATGGCTTACGCTCAGGCATACCGCGCCTATTTCGAGCAATATGCGCCGCAAGCGAAGGAAGCCAAGACCGTGCTCGATCCCGCACCGCGCGTCGTGCTCGACGCCAACCTCGGGATGTGCACAGCCGGGCGCTCGGCGCAAGACGCTGCGATCGTCGCAGATCTCTATTGGCATACCATGGATGTGATCGAGCGCGCGACATTGCTCGGCGGCTATCAGGCGCTGCCGGCACGCGACATTTTCGACGTCGAATACTGGGACCTCGAACAGGCCAAGCTGCGCAAGGCCGGCAAGCCGCCGCTATTCGCCGGTGAGATAGCGCTCGTCACGGGTGCAGCATCCGGCATCGGAAAAGCCTGCGTCGACGCGCTGCTGGCGCGCGGCGCAGCGGTGGTCGGATTGGACATCGACAGCCGCATCGAGACCCAGCATCGGCGCCCGGATTTCCTCGGCCTTCGCTGCGACGTAACATCGCGATCTGAAATCGTCAATGCGCTCGAAATCGCAACGCGCGCTTATGGCGGGCTCGACATGCTGATCCTCAATGCCGGCATATTCCCAGGCGGATCCGCGATCGCTGCTATCGACGACGAGGCGTGGCGCAATGTGATGAACGTCAATCTCGACGCCAACCTGATGCTGCTGCGCGAATGCCACCCGCTGCTCAAGCTCGCGCCGTGCGGCGGACGCGTCGTCGTGATCGGCTCGAAAAACGTGCCGGCTCCCGGGCCCGGCGCCGCGGCCTACTCCGCCTCGAAAGCGGCGCTGACCCAGCTTGCGCGTGTCGCAGCGCTCGAATGGGGCGCCGACAATATCCGCATCAACATGCTGCATCCGCATGCTGTATTCGACACCGGCATCTGGACCAACGAAGTCCTGGCTGGGCGCGCGGCGCATTACGGCATGAGCGTCGAGCAGTACAAGAAGAACAATGTGCTCGGGACCGAGATCACCAGCCGCGACGTCGCGGAGCTCGCCGCGGAAATGTGCGGCCCGCTGTTCGCCAAGACCACCGGGGCCCAGTTGCCTGTCGACGGCGGCAACGATCGTGTAATCTAGGAGCCTGTCGGACCCTCAAAGTCTGACAAGCTGCTAGTTCCAACAACGCCGGCCGCCCCCTGCGGCCGGCCGATCGTATTTTTTTCAGGGAGTATTACTGAATGGATACCGCACGCAAGCGGGAAGTGCTTGGAGTCGTCGGCGGCAGCGGCGTATACGGCATCGAAGGCCTGAGAAATCAGCGCTGGCAGAGAGTGGATTCCCCTTTCGGCGAGCCGTCGGATGAATTGCTGTTTGGCGAACTGGACGAACAGGAACTGGTGTTTCTGCCCCGCCATGGCCGCGGCCATGAGCTGCCGCCGTCCGAAATCAACTTCCGCGCCAACATCGATGCGCTGAAGCGGGCCGGCGTCACCGATCTCATATCCGTAAGCGCCGTCGGATCGCTGCGCGAGCATCTGCACCCCGGCATGTTCGTGATCATCGACCAGTTCATTGACCGCACCATCGCGCGCGCCAAGAGTTTCTTCGGCAAGGGGCTGGTCGCGCACGTATCGATGGCGCATCCGGTTTGCGCGCGACTCGGCGGCCATATCGAGTTCGCGGCGCGCGAGATCGGGATCGACGTTGCACGTGGCGGCACGTATCTGGTGATGGAGGGGCCGCAGTTTTCCAGCATGGCGGAATCAGAACTCTATCGAACCTGGAATTGCGACGTGATCGGTATGACCAACATGCCCGAAGCGAAACTCGCCCGCGAGGCCGAGATCTGCTACGCGACCATCGCCATGGTCACCGACTATGACTGCTGGCACCCGCACCATGACGACGTGACGGTCGATGCGATCATCAAAGTCCTGCAGGCCAATGCGGACAACGCAAGGAGGCTCATCAGGCACCTGGCGCCCAGACTGCGCGACGATGCGACGGCAAGCCGTTGCAGCTGTCGCAGCGCGCTCGAGCATGCCCTGATCACCGCCCCCGCGGCGCGCGATCTGGCGCTGGTAGAACGTCTTGATGCCATCGCCGGGCGTGTGCTGAAGAACCGCTGATTTTTCCTTTCCGGAGCTTCCCATGTCAATCAGGTCACTCATCCGCACCGTCCCGCATTACCCGAAGAACGGCGTGATGTTCCGCGACATCACGACGTTGTTGAAAGACCCGGTGGGCTTTCGCATTACGATCAATGAATTCGTGCAACGCTACACCGCCGTCAAGGTCGACCGCATCGCCGCGATCGAGTCGCGGGGGTTCATCATCGGCGCGGCGCTCGCGTTTCAGCTGGGCGTGGGTTTCGTGCCGATTCGCAAGAAAGGCAAGCTGCCGGCCGAAACGATCGGGCACGATTACGATCTCGAATACGGGTCCGATCGCATCGAAATCCACGTCGATGCCATTGCGGAAGGCGACCGGGTTCTGCTGGTGGACGATCTGATTGCCACTGGCGGCACGGCTGAGGCCGCCGTGACGCTGATCGAGCAAATGGGCGGAAGAATCGTTGAATGCTGCTTTGTGATCGATCTTCCGGACCTGGGAGGACGCAAGCGACTCGAGAAGCTGGGGCAGAAAGTATTCACCCTTTGCGAGTTCGAAGGCGACTGAGCGTGCCCGCGAGCAAGCAACGGCTGTCCGTGGAAACCCTGCGTTGGAAGAACGGCCGCCTGGAGATGATCGACCAGCGCGCGCTTCCGTCCGAGGTGCACTACCTGTCGTACGATTCCGCGGCGGGTGTTGCGGAAGGCATCCGCAGTATGGTGGTGCGCGGCGCGCCCGCTATCGGGTGCGCCGCGGCCTACGGTGTTGCGCTCGAAGCGCTGCGTTTACAACATGCCGCAGCGTCTGAATTCAGCGCTCAACTCGAAGCCGGATTTTCGGTGCTGGCGGCAAGCCGCCCTACCGCCGTCAACCTGTTCTGGGCGCTCGCTCGCATGCGCAACGTCTGGCAGAACTGCAGCGGCGGCACACCGACGCAAACCGCATCCATGCTGCTCGCCGAAGCGCACGCAGTCCGCGCCGCCGACATCGAAATCAACCGCCGCATGGGGCGGCATGGCGCCGCGCTGCTCGAGGATGGCGCGCGCGTGCTGACGCACTGTAATGCCGGCGCGCTCGCCACGGCCGGCTACGGCACCGCGCTCGGCGTGATTCGCGCGGCAATCGAGGCGGGCAAGAAGGTGAGCGTGTTTGCGGACGAGACACGGCCATTCCTGCAGGGCGCGCGGCTTACCGCGTGGGAACTTGCGCAGGACAATATCCCGGTGACGCTGATCGCCGATAACGCGGCAGGATTCCTGATGAGCCGCGGTGAAATCGACGCCGTCATCGTCGGCGCTGATCGCGTCGCCGCCAATGGCGATGTCGCCAACAAAATCGGCACGTATACGGTGGCGGTGCTGGCGCAGCGGCACCGCATTCCGTTCTATGTCGCGGCGCCACTTTCAACGATCGACACCGGCATCGCGAGCGGCGCCGATATCCCGATCGAGGAACGCAACGCGGACGAGATCAGGGGTTACGGCGAACTGCGCTGGGCGCCGCAGGATATCCCGGCGCGCAATCCGGTATTCGATGTAACGCCGGCCGACCTGGTAACTGCGCTGATTACGGAGAAAGGCGTGATGCGGGCGCCCGACGCCGGAAAGATCGGCAAACTGCTGGAAGAAAATCCGGGATGAAATCCAAACACAGCATGACCGCTGCCATAGTCCACGACACTCCAGTGCCCGCGCGGGAAAGCGAGGAATTCTGGGGCAGCGACCCGATCGCCGCCATGCTGCGCGAACTCGATATTCCCTATATCTCGATCGTGCCGGGTTCGAGCTANNATGGTGCTCAACATTCACGAGGAAAACGCAGTCGCGGTTGCCCACGGCTACGCGAAAGTCACAGATCGCATGATGGCGGCGGCCGTGCACGCGAATGTCGGGCTGCTGCGCGCGCCAATGGCAATCTACAACGCATGGTGCGACCGCGCGCCTATCCTCATACTCGGCGCCACCGGCCCGTGGGACGCCGCCAAGCGCCGTCCCTGGATCGATTGGGTGCACACCAGCTCCGACCAGGGCGGCCTGATACGCAACTTCACCAAATGGGACAACCAACCTGGATCTCCGGCGGCGGCCATGGAAGCGCTGCTGCGCGGCGCGCAGATCGCACAGACCGCGCCACGCGGCCCGGTCTATATCAACCTCGAAGCGGGCATGCAGGAGGACAAGATCGGACCGATGCCGACTCTGCCGGACCCGGCGCGTTACCCAGTGCCACCGGCGGTGCGGCCGGCACCTGAACTCGTCGCAGCCGCCGCGAAGCTGCTGTCGGGAGCCAAGAACCCCGTAATCCTGGCGGGCCGCTGCTCGCGCAGCCAGGAGGGCTGGAACGCTCGCATCGCGTTGGCCGAGAAGCTCACCGCGCCGGTGCTCACCAGCATCAAACTCGCGGCGGCGTTTCCCACCGATCACCGGCTGCATCCCGTGCCGCCGTTTCAGGGACTCACATCCGAGGCGCGCAAGCTGATCGCGGATGCCGACGTGGTCCTGTCGCTCGATAGTCTGGACCTCGCTGGCACCTTCAAGCAGGCTTACGGCGCCCATCCCATCACGGCAAAGGTAATTCAGGTTTCATGTGACGCGCACAGCCATCGCGGCTGGAGTTCAGATTATCAGGGCTTGCCGCCTATTGATCTGTACCTGATGTGCGAGACGGATGCGGCGGTGCCGCTGCTGCTGGAAGCGGCCTGCGCACGCATTGCGAGCTCGGCGCTGCCAGTGAAGTCGCCGTTGCCGCCTATTCCGACCGAAGCGGTGTCACTGCGTGGAGTCGGCGCCGCGCTCGAAATTGCAACGCGCGGCATCGATGTCTGTTACACGCGTTTTCCACTCGGCTGGAATGGCGCATACACGCACTTCCGGCATCCGCTCGACTACATTGGTCACGACGGCGGCGCCGGGGTCGGCTCGGGGCCGGGCATGACGGTGGGCGCCGGTCTCGCGCTTAAGGGCAGCGGGCGGATTCCAATTGCATTGATGGGCGACGGGGATTTCCTGATGGGCAACACCGCCGTATGGACTGCCGCGCACTACCAGATTCCGTGCCTGATGATCGTGTGCAACAACCGCTCGTTCTACAACGACGAGCGGCACCAGGGACGCATGGCCAAACACCGCGGCCGGCCGGAGGAGAACCGCTGGATCGGCCAGCAACTCGCCGAGCCCGATATCGAAATCGCGGCGATGGCGCGCTCGCAAGGCGCGCTCGGTATCGGGCCGGTGATAAAGCCGTCCGATTTGCAGACAGCTATCGAGCGGGGGATCGCCGCGGTGCGTGAAGGCCAAACGTGCATGATCGACGCGCGGGTGCTGCCCGGCTACGACCGCCCGCTCTAAGCCGGACTCCGGTCTGAAGGTCCTACGTTGCTGGCGCGTTTTGTTGCGTGGATGCGCATCAAGCGCCAAGCTGTTGAGCACCCGACTACCGTCGGCCGAACGCTGAAGAATCAAGCGAAGGCCCGTAGGCCGTCGAGATCGGCATAGGATGCTGGCGCGCCCGGCCCGATTCGAACGGGCGACTTTCGGTTTCGAAGACCGATACTCTATCCATCTGAGTTACGGGCGCGGTGTGAGGCGCACAACTAAAAAGCCTTCAATGACAACAAACGTTGCTTATAAGCTCCAACCAAAGGTCACTTCGAGAATACCCTGCCAAAGCCGTATTTTCAAGCCGCATTGTGTTGGATTTGTGTTGCGCGATTAGTCAATGGCCGCGAGTGAGAACTGCGCTACAGAGACCCACTCACGCTAGAATTGCGAATTCAGCAGAATCCGCGGTTCGAAAGCTATGAGCGACGCCAACCTGCCGTCATTTATCTGGTCCGTCGCCGATTTGCTGCGCGGCGACTACAAGCAATCTGAATACGGCAAGGTCATCCTGCCGTTCACTGTGCTCCGCCGTCTCGATTGCGTCCTTGAAGCCACCAAGGCCGACGTGTTGACCGAGTTGAAAAAGCGGACAAAGGCTGGCGTGAACCCTGAACCGTTTCTGCTGCGTAAGGCAGGCCAGCTCTTCTACAACACCTCGCCGCTCGACTTGAAGAAGCTCATGGGCGACCAGGATCACATCGGAGAAAACCTCCGTGCCTAAGGACATCGACCTCTCGAAAGTGGTCCTGACGCATCACCACCTGAAGAATCTCGGCAAGCGGGCCATGCCCCTGAGCGAAGGCTATACGCCCAAGATTGAACCCATCACCGAAGCGGGCAGCGGCAGCGTGCGGGAGAGGGAGAAAATCTACATGGGCGAGCTGATCGAAAAGCTGAACGAGCTTTTTGGCGCAGATACCACGGACCAGGACCAACTGGTTTACGTGAACCACGTGATCAAGGGGAAGCTGCTGGAGTCGGAAACGCTGCGGCAACTGGCGACGAACAACACGAAGGAGCAGTTCGCCAATTCGCCCGACCTCAAAACCGAGCTGCTGAACGCCATCATGGGCGCACTGGACGCGCATACCTCAATGAGCACGCAAGCACTGAATTCGGAGACGGTGCAGCGCGGCATAAAAGACATTCTGCTGAACAACGCTGGCCTCTACGAGACCCTCCGCGTTAAAGCTACAGGCTAGATGGTCAGGCCGCCGCTGACCTCGATCACTGCGCCGTTGATATAACTTGCCTCGTCCGAAGCCAGCCACGCAAAGGTATTGGCGATTTCCTCGGGCTTGCCGAGGCGGCCGAGCGGGACTTTTTCTTCAAGCGCGCGCAGCACGCGCTCCGGGATCGTGCCGAGGATGCTGGTGGTGACAAAGCCGGGGCAAACCGCATTGGCGCGGATGCCTTTGCGGCCAAGCTCGCGCGCCCAGGTCTTGACCATGCCGATCACGCCGAACTTGCTCGCTGCGTAATTAGTCTGGCCGAAATTACCATGCAGCCCGACGATCGATGAGGCGTTAAGGATGACGCCCGATTGTTGCGCGAGCATGGTGTTGACGACTGCCTTGGTGCAATTGAAGACGCCTTTCAGGTTGATTTCGATCACGCTATCGAATTGATCCTCGCTCATGTTCTTCATCTGGGCGTCCGCCACGATGCCGGCGTTGTTGACCAAGCAATCGACGCGGCCCCATTTCGCCACCGTCGCCGCCACCATGCTTTCGAGCGACTCGATGTCACGCACGTCGGCGACGTATCCCATGGCGTCACCGCGGGTTTCCTTGCACATCTCTACCGTTTCTTTGATTGTTTCCGGGTCAAGATCGCAGACCACGACCTTGGCGCCCTCGGTGGCAAATTTGACGGCAGTCGCCTGCCCGATGCCGCGCCCCGCACCGGTGATAATCGCTACTTTGTCCCGAAGTCTCATGGACCGCCTTTCATAGAAGGGTAAGCGTTTAGCGCTTTGGTTGCGGCGCACAATCCTAGCGATTTTAGTGCACTGCACAATCGATTAGCAATAGCTTCGTCGTGCGGCGTGTAAATCCGCCTTTTGCATCCGACGTCTAGGTTAATACTAGAATAAGCCAAATGCGAAAAAAGCAGCAGTTTTAGCGGCTATTCTGCGATGCAGACTACATCGCGCGACTTGGTGCGCTCGAAAAGATCCAGCAAGTCCTTGTTACGCATGCGAATACAGCCGATCGATTTCGGTTTTCTCAGGTCCACGGTATAATTTTAATATCAATATAATTCATATACTTGTATATATATTATTATGTTGATTATAGACGTCAGTCCTGAGCTTGACGGCGTTGACTGAAGAAGTCGCTGAGTCTGGCGCTACACTCCCCGGCCAGTACCCCTCGTACGACGGTCGCATGACGGTTGAGCTTGGTTTCGGCAAATACGTCAACTACACTGCCGCAGGCACCCGTCTTGGGGTCGGCAGCACCATAAACCACACGCTCCAGCCTGGCGTGCATGATAGCGCCAGCGCACATTATGCAGGGTTCGAGCGTCACGTAGAGTTCGCATCCCACCAACCGGTAATTGCCGATCCTGGCTGCAGCATTCCGCATCGCAACAATCTCGGCATGGGCGGTGGGGTCATGCGTTGATACCGGCTGGTTGTAGCCACGGCCGATAATCGTGCCGTCCTTGACCACCACCGCGCCGACCGGAACCTCACCTAGCGTTTCGGCCTGTTGTGCCAGCGCCAACGCCTCGCGCATGAAGTCAGCGTCATTCATTCCGCCGTTTCCGCCCATGGCTTGATCTTCGCCAAAGTCGTCGCGAGTGTCGCCTTCGCGACTTCGGTGTCGTAGTCTGCCTGCAGGCGCAACCACCAGCCATCCGAAAGTCCGAAGAACCGGCACAGCCGCAGATCGGTATCGGCAGTAATTGCGCGCCGGCCAGCGAGAATCTCGCCGATGCGCTGTGCGGGCACGCCGATCTCCTTTGCCAACCGGTAATTGCTCATTCGCAGCGGCTTCAGAAACTCCTCTGCCAGCATCTCGCCCGGCAAAACGGGTTTCAGTTTCCTGCTCATGTCTGTCTCCATCAGTGGTAGTCGCCGGGCCAGGTTGAGCTGCTTGAGCTTGCGTAGCGCTGGGCGCTCGATATTCGCGAATCTGGCAACGCGCCGGAGCCTGAACAGGGCTTCGGTATCGGCGCACTTGAACGTCTTGATCGCCGCCTGGCAATAGTAACGTGTAGCGTAATAACGTCAAGCGTGATTATAACCGGCATTGCCGCTCGGCTGAGCGCAGGCGCAACATGCTTCGCGGCGCAATGCTCGGCAACGCTGAATCAGCGAGAATCCGTCGCCAGCGGCCAGACGCGCGAAAAAAGCAGATTTGCAGCTATTCGCCGCGAATGCCGGCGTCCTTGATCACTTTGCCCATTCTCGCCATGTCGGATTTTACGATCGCCGCCAACTGCTCTGGCGAGCTGGCGACCGTTTCGACTCCCGCGTTGAAAAACTTCTCTTTCACATCTTCCCTAGTGAGCACGCGCACGATTTCCTGGCTCAGGCGTTGGATGATCGTATCGCGCGTTCCTGTCGGCGCAAACATCCCAAACATTGCCGCCGATTCGTAACCCGGCAGCCCCGCTGCCGCTACGGTCGGCAAACCAGGAGCCAGCGCGGACGGTTGAGCAGTCGTCACGGCCAATGCCGTCAAGCGACCGGCCTTGACGTGTGGCGCCCCCGCGGCCGTCGTCGGAAACATCACCTGTACCTGACCTGAGATCACATCGTTGAGCGCCGGTGCAGCGCCTTTGTAGGTAATGCGCACGATATTGACGCCGGCCAGGGCCTTGAACAACTCGGCTCCAAGATGATTCGAAGAGCCTGTTCCGCCCGTCGCATAGTTAAGCGCTCCCGGCCTTGCCTTCGCCAAAGCGATCAACTCCTTGACGGATTTCACCGGCAGCGACGGATGCACGACGAGAAGGTTGGGCGCCTTCACCGCCAACGTGATTGGCGAGAAGTCCCGCACCGGATCGTAGGGCACGGTTTGCATGAAGGGCAACAGCCATATGTTGTTCGCGTAGAACAGCAGCGTATAGCCATCAGCCGGCGCCTTAGCGACGAGGTCTGCCGCGATAGCACCGCCTGCGCCGGCCCGATTTTCCACTATGATTTGTTGACCCAAGCCGCCTGCAATTCCTTGCGCGATGAGACGGGCCGCGAAATCGCCGGCGCCTCCGGGTTCAGAAGCGACGATGCGAACGGGTTTCTGCGGAAAATCCTGGCCGGCCACTATTCCCGCGGCCAGCATTGTTATGCCGGCGGAAAAGGTCGCTACGATAAAACGCAGCAGCATGAATCCCCCCATATTTCCGTGAGGTGTGAGGCGTGAGCCCCCTCGCGCCTCAACGCAGTAATTACTCGATCGGCACGAAAATACTGTGGCGCATCTTCCCGGCGACGGCCTCCGAAAGGTGCCCTTTGCCGCTCGTGTCCTCGACCAGGATCACTTCACCGGCGCCGATGATGCGACTCTCACCGTCGCTTGCCGTGAGCTTCGCTGCGGCGTCGAGATTGATTATGTACTGGCGGCGCGGCGCCGGGTGCCAGTCGAGGCTGTAACTGGCCACCGTCTCGCGAAAAATTATTCCAGTGGCGGGAAGCCGCTTGGAAAGCTTGCTCCCACGCCTCTCCTCTGCCCACTCGATCTCGATGTCGCGAAAGTGCGACTCGCCTTTCGCGTCGGTATACAAATTGTGGATGCGCATTGATGCCTCCTTATGGTTTATTCGTCGCGGAGGCGCCGAAATAAATCGGGCGCATTATTCATGGAGTTGCGATATGCTAGCACTTTGCGCCCAAGCAGTGTCTCAAGCTATATGCGCGGCCCGAGGGGGGGAATGACTTTCAGCAAGCTCTTCGCCACGCTTGCAATATTGCTGTGGCTGCCGGGACACGCGATTTCGCAAACGCCGAGATACCCCGTGAAACCGATGAGAATGGTGGTGGGTTATGCTGCCGGCGGCGGCGCCGACATCATGGCGCGGTTGATCGCCCAGCAAATTACGGACGCGACAGGCCAGCAAGTCATCGTGGAAAACCGCGCCGGGGCATCACAGAACATTGCCGCGGAGTATGTCGCGAAATCGCCCAACGACGGTTATATGCTGTTCATGATCGCTGCCGCATTGGCGGTGAACGTCACGCTCTATCCCAAGCTCACCTACGACCTCGTCAAGGACTTTGCGCCTGTGGCAGTGTTCGCCACGAGCCCGCTCCTTCTGCTCGTGCATCCTTCTTTTCCGGCCGGGAACGTGAAGGAATTTCTCGCCGTCGCGAAAAAGAACCCCGGCAAGCTCAATTATTCCACCTCGGGCAGTGGCAGCACACAACATCTTTCCGGTGAAATGCTCAAGCTGCAGATCGGCGTCGACATGACGCACGTCCCCTACAAGGGGAGCGCGCCATCGATGACGGCATTGGCGAGCGGCGAGGTCGATTTCTCCTTCTCGAACATCACTGCGGCACAACCGATGATGATCCCGGGCAGAATCCGGGCATTGGGGATTACGAGTGCAAAGCGTTCGCCGCTGATGTCCGAGTTGCCGACGATGATTGAAGGCGGCCTGCCGGGTTTTATCACCGAAACGTGGTTTGGAGTCGTGGTGCCGGCAGGAACGCCCCGGGATGTTGTCAATGTGCTCAATGCGGTAATCGTCAAGGCGGTCCAGAAAGACAGCGTCCGCGCGCGACTGGCACAAATGGGTGCCGATCCGATTGCGGACACGCCGGAATACTTCCGCAAGCTGTTGGTGGAAGAGATAGAACGGTGGGGCAAGGTGGTCAGAGCGACGAACGCGAAGCCCGAGTAATACCGTGCAACACCGACGCGAGAATCGGGCAAAAAGCGTGGCCCGACCCGCTTCACCCGCGTTAGTCGATCCGCACCGCTTTGCCGTTCCTCGCGGATTCGGCCATCGCGAGCGCGATCTTGACCATCTGCATGCCGTTCTCGCCGGAGATCCCGAGCGCAGAGTTTTCACGAACGGACTGGTTGAAGTCTTTAACAAGGCGACTGAGCTTCTCCGGCACTGAGGTGTCTCTCTGGAAACTCATCTTCGTGTCGAGAATGTCGCTCTCGATTGTGAGTTGCTGACCGCGGCCCGGCGCCGGCTCGCCGATCGTTCCCTTGCACGTCATCTTCGATTGCGATCCGTAGAGCAGAAAGTCGTTGTCGAAGCGCGGCACGAGCGAACCGGAGAGGCAGGTTCCGCGAACGCCATTTCGGAACTTCACGAGACTGTAAATCATCTCTTCGAGCGGACGCTCGGGCGGCGCGGCGTCGCTCATCGCATGCACTTCCTCGATTTCGCTGTCGAGGACGAAGCGCATCAGATCGAGGGGATGGACCTGCTGCGCGACGATCGCACCCGAACCCGCGATCTCCGGATCGCCTCGCCATCCGCGGTAGCCGCGTCCGCGGGCGCCGCCGCGAAAGAGCTGCGCGGAAGCGAGGTCGATCGAGCCCAGCTTCCCGGACGCGACGTAGCTTCGCGCCTCCACGTGCGCGGGGTGATAGCGGTTCTGGAACACGACGCCGAGCTTCACATTGTTCCTCGCGGCGCTCTCGATCATGCGCTCGCAATCCTGCAGCGTGAGCGCCATCGGCTTTTCGCACAGCACGTTCTTGCCCGCCTGCGCCGCACGGATCGCCTGCGCGGCGTGCACGCTGTTGGGCGTCGCGATGTACACCGAGTCGAGCCCGGGATCGGCGAGCATCGCGTCGAGATCGTGATAAGCGCGCTCCGCTTTGTATTTCGTGGCGCAGGCCTGCGCCTTGTCGGGGCTGCGGCTGTGAACGGAAACGAGTTTCGTGTCAGCGGCCGCCTTGACCGCCAGACCCATGCCGCGCTCGACGAATGCGCCGCAGCCGATGATGCCCCATCTGTGAACCATCCAAACCCCCTATTCGGCTTTCACTCCGGCCTGCCTGATCAGCCTGGCGTTCTTCGCAATCTCGCTGTGGATCAGCGCACTGAACTCGTCCGGGCTGCTGGTCCGAGGCTCGAGACCCTGTTTGCCGAACGCGTCCTTCATCGCAGGCGTATTCACGACCCTGGCGATGGCGCCATTGAGCCGGGTAACGATGTCTTTCGACACGCCCTCCGGCGCGCTCACGCCATACCAGGTCGAACTTTCGTACCCGGGCAACCCCGCTTCGTCGAGCGTCGGCACCGAAGGCAGCAACGAAGCCCGTTTGGTGCTCGTCACCGCGAGCGCCCTCAGCTTGCCGGCGTTCAGGAGCGGCAGCGACGCGGAGACGCTGGGATAACTCATGTCGACTTCGCCGGATGCCGTTGCGACGACACTCTCCGCAGCACCCTTGTAGGGGACGTGGACGGTACTCACCTTGGCCAGCAGATTGAAAAGCTCGCCCGCAAGATGCGACGAGTTGCCGATACCGGCAGACCCATAGCTCAATTTGCGCGGGTGAGACCGCGCCAGCGCAATCAGCTCCCGCACGTTGCCCGCCGGCACCGATGGATGAACCACGAGCGCATACGCACCGGTCACAATCAACGACACCGGCGCGGTGTCGCGCTCGAGGTCGTAAGGCAGCTTTGCACGAAGCGCCACTTGAATCGTATCGGCCCCGGTGACGAACGACAGCGTGTAACCATCCGGCGGCGATGCGGCGAGCCTCGCTGTCGCGATCGAACCGCTTGCGCCCGGGACGTTGACGACGATGACCTGCTGCCCCAGGAGCTCGGACAATCGTTGCGCAACCGCGCGTGCCGTGAAGTCGGTCGCGCCGCCCGCGGTGTATCCCACGAGCACGCGGACGGGCTTGTCGGGATAAGTCTGCGCGACGGCGTCGGACACGGAGAGATGCACATACGCAACGCCGAGCGAAATCAAGCTGAATATCCGCCGTGCGGTTCCTCGCATGCCGTCCTCTCGATTTTCCAGCATAATATCATCGCGGCTTTGGTATTAACCGCCTTTCGCCGGCACTCGAACCATCGGATAAGAATTATGAACCGTTTCATGTTCGCATGCGCTGCAGTCATGGCGCTAGCGAGTGGTCAGGCGCAAGACAGTTGGGCGCAGTATCCGGTGAAACCGGTACGGTATCTGATGCCACAGCCGCCCGGCAGCGGCGCAGACACCGTCGGACGCATCGTCGCGCAAGGCCTCACGCGGGTGTGGGGTCAGCAGGTGATCGTCGACAATCGCACCGGCGCGGCAGGCAACATCGGCGCGGAAATCGGAGCGCGGGCGGCGCCCGACGGCTACACGATCCTGCAGGTCAGCCTCACCCACGCCGTCAATGCGAGCCTCTACAAGAACCTCTCATATGATCTGCGGCGCGACTTCGCTGCCGTGACGCAGCTCGCGTCGTCGCCGTCTCTCGTCGTCGTGAATCCAGCGTTGCCGGTGAAGTCGATTGCCGATCTCGTGACGCTCGCGAAGGCCCGGCCCGGCGCGATCAACTACGCTTCCGCGGGCGCCGGCAGCGCGACGTACCTGTCGACCGAGATGTTCAAGAACCAGGCGGGAATCGATCTCCTGCACGTGCCGTATCGCGGCGGCGGAGAGGCGATTACTTCGATACTCGCGGGAGAGACGTCTGTGTACTTCGCACCGGTCTCCACGGCTTTGCCCCATGCTCGCAGCGGAAAGTTGCGGCCGCTCGCCGTAACGACGGCAAAACGCCTACAGTTGCTGGCCGATCTGCCGACGGTCGCGGAAGCAGGCTATCCCGGCTACGAGAGCGGAAGTTGGTACGGCCTGCTCCTGCCACTCAAAACGCCAAAGCAGATCGTCACAGCGGTGCATGACGCGAGCATCAAGACACTTGACCTGCCGGACGTGCGCAAGCGCCTGGTCGATCTCGGCTATATCGTCATCGGCGACCAGCCCGAGGCGTTCGCGGCGCATATCAGGATCGAGATCGATAAGCTTGCAAAGATCGTTCAGCAATCCGGAGCGACGGTTAACTAACCCATGACCTTCCTCACCAGACCCGGCAAGCCCACCCTGCACCACCGGATCGACGACTTTACCGATCCCTGGAAGCCCGCCGGAACCATCATCCTCCAGCATGGCTATGCGCGGAACTCCGGGTTCTGGTACGGCTGGGTGCCCTACCTGTCGCGCTCTTACAAGATAGTGCGCATGGATTTGCGCGGGCACGGCGACTCGCCGGTCGACTTCGATCCGGCCACCGGGAGCACGCTTGAAGCTTACGTCGACGATCTCATCGCGTTGCTGAACGCGCTCCGGCTCGATGCCGTTCACTACTGCGGCGAATCGTTCGGCGGCATTCTCGGCATGGCGCTTGCGGCCCAACACCCGGAGCGCGTGCGTACCCTGACCCTGGTCGCTTCCCCGATTTACCAGAACGAGCAAGCCGCATTCTCCGCAGGCTTCCCGACGCGTGAGGAAGCGCTGCGCACGCTGGGAACGCGCAAATGGGCCGAGGCGATCTACGGCGCGCCGGGTTTTTTTCCGCCGGAGACCGATGCCCGCTTGCGCGAATGGTACGTCGGCGAGATCGCAAAATCGGACGTGGAAGTCCTGTGCGGACTGTACGGCCTGCTGCGCCACGCCAATGCAAAGCCATTGCTGCCGCGCATCAACGCGCCAGTGCTCGGGCTGTATCCCACCTCCGGCGCGCTCACCAGCTCAGAACAGGAAGCGTTGCTCACCGAGGGTATCAAAGACTTGCGCATGGTCCATCTGCCGACTTCGTCACACGCCGTTCTCACGCTCGAGCCGGAAACGTGTGCGCAGCATGTGCTGAGTTTCGTTACGGACCACGACGCTGCTCGTCATTGATGCTCGGGTCCAGGTCTGGGGTTGATACCTGGATTTGCAGAAGTAAAATTCAGATTTACCGTCGTTTTTACCGTCAACGAATCACCGCTTTTGATTTTGCTCGACTTATGGAGCCAATTGCTCGGCAGCAACTCTTGCGCATCGATTGTCGCGCGCGCCATTGCACCACGGTATCCAAGCGAGTAGCACCGCAGCCCGTCTCAAGTAATTTCAGCAATTTCAAGGGGCTAAAAATCCGCGTGCCCAGCCGATTCGCGGTACGCCAAGCGTGCTCGCCATCTAACAGTAGCCCGAGCGTAATCTGCATCCGATCGCCTCGACCGAAAAATACTCCGTGGTGCATGATTCGGGCCGATGCGATTCCGAACGGCCAGATCTTTCATTGCAAAGGGACCTGACTCGCATAGTTCTCAACCACTGTTGTCACTTTAGCAAGTTGGACTACTTTGCCCCATTTTCACAGAGTATGATACTCGGTCCGGAGAGAGAGTCCATGCCCGAAAAGCCCAACCCAGCACTGACGGGTCGCGATGTAACCGCGTACCTGAACGTTGACGAAAAGACGATATATCGCATCGCGCAGCAAAGAGAGTTACCCGGGTTTAAGGTTGCAGGAGCGTAGGGTTTCCTGGGTGTGGACCTGCAGCACTGGCTCGATCAGCGGAAACGACTTTCGGCCAAACAAAAAGGGATAGGAGCCCAGCACAGCTCCGGCCCATTCTCGCGCCTTCCCAACGGAATGGCGCATGAGATAGCGAGGCCCGCCCACGCAAGCTCCCAACTGGCCGCAGAGCGCGGTCATCCCCCCTCACCTACCGCGCAGTTCCAGACATCGCGTAGCGCAATGCGATGACCCCACGCCTCTCAGTATTCCCGCCATTTTGACGTAACCGGCATTGCAATCGGCCGAGCGCAGGCGCAACATGCGTTCCAGCCCAATGCTTAGCAGCGCTGAATCAGCGCCAAACTGTCGCCATCGGCCAGAGACGCGAAAAGAGCAGGATTGAATTTCCTATCGTTTGGAGGAATACGTGGCCGATTGCGTGATCATCCTCGACCAGCGCATCCACGGGCAGATTTCCACCCGGCGACTGCGCGTACTGAAGTATCGCGGCACCGCCCACGGCACGAACGAGTATCCCTTCCTCATCGGCGAGCGCGGGCTCTCGGTGCTGCCGATCACTTCGCCGCGGCTCGATCACCAAGCCCTCCACCGAGCGAGTTTCTATCGACGAGGGCGGTGCCTATCTGCCGCTCGCTTTCGCCAACCACGGCGCGATCGGGCTGATCCCCGGTCACGCCGCGCCATCAAACGTGATCTTCAACCCTCCTGGTGAACTATGAACGAAACAACGATCCCTCTCGCCCCCAAGAAGTCCCCGTCCGCTGCCACTCGGAGCAATGGTGCTGTCGCCAAGTTAATAGCGGGGCGCGTTTCCGCAGAGGATTCCGGTGAGGCTCGTTCGCAGCTGATTCTCGTGGCGATAGTGGCGTTTCGCGATGGCGATTTCTCGGTGCGGTTGCCGGTGGGTTGGGCGGGGACGGATGGGCGGATTGCGGAGACTTTCAATCAGACCATCGCGCAAAAGCAGCGCATCGGCACGGAAGTTACGCGGCTGAGCGCGATGGTGGGTAAAGAAGGGCGGCTGAAGCAGCGCATGTCGCTGCCGGGGGCGGTCGGCGGGTGGGCGGAGGAGGCGGGTTGCATCAATACTCTCATCGACGATCTGGTGCGGCCGACGACGGAAATCGCGCGGACCATCGGGGCCGTGGCCAAGGGCGACCTCGGGCAGTCGATGGAGCTGGAGGTGGACGGGCGCGCTCTCAAGGGCGAGTTCCTGCGCTCCGCGAAGCTGGTGAATACGATGATCGAGCAGCTCTCGGTCTTCACTTCGGAAGTGACCCGCGTGGCGCGCG
>PLYS01000481.1 GCA_003153455.1 Betaproteobacteria bacterium
CGCCGTACTCCATGAGCTTGGGCATCACCGCGAGCGTCAGGGTCGAGCTCCATGCGCCCATCATGACGGACACCTTGTCTTTGCCGATCAGCTTCTCGGCCGTCGCCACCGCCTCGGTGGGGTTGGACTTGTTGTCTTCGATGACGAGCTGTATTTTCCGGCCCAGCACCCCGCCGGCTGCGTTGATCTGGTCCTCGGCGATCTTTGCGCCTTCCGTCACGTAATTGCCCGAGGCGGCGAAGGCGCCCGTCAACGGCTGCGTCACGCCGATCCGGATGACGTCCTGTGCGGCGACTGGGCCGGCCAACAGCGCAGCGCCAACGAGGCCGGCGCCGATAGATGTCCATATTGTGCGGTTCATCAGATCCTCCTAAACGGTTTCGCAGCGGGTTATAGCCGGGCACGACGGAATTCGATCCTGTCCAAGATATCTTAGCATCGAACCGACCGCCATGGGCGAGACCTTTCAAAACGCCCCGGCGTGCACCGCCGCTGTGCAATGATGCTGGAAGGCAACGGAGAACTCAAGGAAATCTCCCGCGCCCAGCGTTGAGCGCGCCGGCCCGGATTGAAGAGCCTGTTTTCGGCCCGCGTGCGACAAGACAAACCGGCGCGCGATGCGGCAATGCGCCGGGCGTGCCTGGAATACGACTACACTATGGCAGCCGTCGCGCGCGAAGCGGGCATACACTATTCTATTCGACGGTGAGCAAGGTCATCAAGGGGGAAAGATGAAAACCGTGTTGACAAGACCTGACCGCTTTTTCTTTGCTTGCAGGGATTTTTCTCGGGCGGGGTGACTCCCGTCCCAAACACGACCTCTTAGAAGAAACTGTCTACCTGACCTGTTATTCAGACCCAAGCATCGATCCCAGTCGAGCAATTACTCAGGCGCGTGATCACGATACGGCTGTACCTTTGCCAGCAAGCGCCATGCCCCTCCTACATTGTTGACCCTGAACACGAGAATGTTTGCACCACGCTCCAACATGATTTCAACACGGTCATCCCCAGGGTACGCTGGCCTTGGAACGATTTTCTCGTGGATGTGATGCCCATTGAGCCAAACGGTGACACCATCGTCAGAGCCAATAGCCAATTGGGCCTTAGTGTTTTGTTCGACATTTATCACCGTGCGTACGTAGCGAGTCGAATAGTCGCTGACATTGCCTTGGGCTAGATCGATGTTTAAATGCGATGGATTGGTTGTTGAAAGCGCTTGCCAGTCCGCCGGAGCGCGCTCCTGTATTCGTGCCAAAGGTACATCAATGCGCCGAAACTCTGCTTCCGAGGTGGCATAGATTGGTGACAGCGCGACTTCGGAAAACGGAAGGCCGCTGTTGGCAACATACTTGCGGAACTCGGCGATTGCCTGGTTGCGATCTTCCGGCTCCGCCTTGATACGCCTCAGTACCAGGATTCCATCTTCATCGCGTTCACGTTGGAAGAAGCGATTTTCCAGAAGGTAATCGATGAGCGTGGCTATTTCAGGAGATTGGATTGTATATAGAGGTCACGATTGAGTACTACAGCATCTACAGCATTGGGATGATGTGGGTTCTCACCAGCAATCCCCCAGTAATGGGTTTCCCACGGGTTTGGAAATAGATAAATACGCTCGCGGTGAGACAAATGGGGAAGAAGAAAAGCGGATGCCGCAATTCCCTGGTGTGGAAATTCCCTGTCAAAAGTTGCAAGAAAGTCACGTTTTGGCGCATTGACCAACCAGGCGCTCCATTGATCGGGGAACCGCCGTAGATGGAGCACGGAGTATTGGGAGTAAGCCCATCCATTCGCACCGACAATAGCCACGACCAGTGCGCCGGTGCGGATGGTCGTCGCAAGTCCCTTACCAAGGTCAAAAAAGTGGCGGCGGGAACGGAGGAACTCAAGAGCTCCCCAGAATAAGAAAGGCATTATGCTGACCGAATAGTGAAAACCGATTTGTGTGTTGTATCCGCCGATCAGGACATTGGCGGCCAGCGTGGGGATAGCCGGCAGCACGAATCTCGGTGACAGCAGGGCCACGAAACCCAACGGAAAGAACACCTGCCACAAATACGTCAAACTTTGCGGATCGCTCAGACGATCAAGATAAAACCGTGGATTGTAGAGATTGGCGAACAGCGTTCCGAGCGTGCCATGCACGTGGCGAAAATAGCCTTGTCCGTTGAAAAGCGGCATCAACCACTGGACTGCCATCAGCCACCAAAGAACCGCAAGCAAGATCGTTACCATGGCATAGCGCCAGCGCTTCTCGATCAATGCGAGGCAACCGAATGCGACGAGCGTAAACGGCATGTCCTCGCGGCACGAGAGAAGCAAACAAACCATGATGAGAAAAGGCCACCACCGTTCCTTCAGGTAAAACCAGATCAATCCCATGTAGAGACCGCTGGCAAGCACAATTTCGTGATACTGCCACAGCAGAGTATTGTGAACCGCGGGATGAAGAAAGTAACTGAGGGCAAATGCCAATGCCAGTCATGGCAAGCCTGGTAAGCGTGTCAAAACCACGTAATACAAAATGACACCACCCAGCGCGACGGAAATAGCCTGGATCGCGATCGGCCAGGCAATAGTCGGATACAGCCAGTACAGTGGAGCAAAAGCAAACGCAATCGGGCTGAAATGGTCGCCGAGAATAGGCAGCCCACGTACGGTGTTGAAGTGGTCCAGAAATCGGCTATAACGCCAGAATGCTTGGTCGAAAATGCCCAGATCGAACGCTGAGGTACCCAGATTGCCGTGAATCAACAGGCCCTTGGCAGTGAAGATGCCGGCAAAAAGAATGGCAAAGCCAGCAAGTAAATACTCCGATCGGGGTCGGGGAAACAGACGAGTCATAGAGTTGAGGAGAGGTCGGGGAAGTTTAGTGTAGGGATAAGACAATCAATCCGGCCGCAAGCTGTGCTCGGGGAGCCGGCGTAGCGCAGCAGGTGCCTCGCGATGTCCCGAACCGCGCAGAATCTGGCTTAGGTTCAATTTTGCTCACCTCCTCACCCGGCGAAGGCCGTGATCGGAGCGGGTTTACTGGTAAATTACTGCGCAATCTATTCCAACCGCCGCAGCAAGGCAAGTTCTGTCCCGCGCTGAGTCTTATCGATGACACGGGCTTTCGTAAGTATGGCAAGCACTCGGTCGGTGTGGCGCGACAATACTGTGGGCATTTGGGCAAGACTGACAACTGCCAGGTGGCGGTGAGCCTGTCGCTGGCCACCATCAAAATGCGCTGGCGCATCGAGCGTGACTACCGGGAACTCAAGCAGGAGGTGGGTATCGGGCATCACGAAGGGCGCAATTGGCGTGGCTTTCATCACCATGCGAGCCTGTGTATCGCTGCCTACGGTTTCCTCATGCTGGAGCGGCTCTACGGCAGTAAAAAAAACTCCGCTCGACTCAAAGCGCCTCCCCTACCACGAAGGCTTCCGCCCGCGTGGGGCTGGGTCCGATGCAGCGGCACATCCCGTGGTCGATCACCACCGTGCGCTTTCGCCTGGCTCGGGCCATCGCCCGACATCTTCCACAATGTCCGTGTTGCGGGAAACCGTACGTGCGGGCAGATAGACATTAATAGTACAGTACAATTAAGCGAATGGGACCCAACTCGACGCTATTCACTATATTTGAACCGATGAAACAGACAAATTATTCATATCCCTGCGCTGACAGGACCCTGACTTGGAAGCAGCAATGAAATCGCAAATGACCAAGGCGGAACTCCCGACCCTCCAGATGCGCGTCGGGCGGTTTCGGAGTCGCATCAAACCGCTTTTTCGGGGCGCCGCGGCGATTCTGCTACTGGTACTCATGCCAGGATTGCTGCCGCGTGCCGCGCTCGCCGGGAACATTGCCTATGCCTTTTCTCTGACCGGGAATGAGTTAACGATGACCCTGCAGGGGGACACATCCGCGTACTACCCGGCAGCATTTCGGCTGGCGGGTGACGGGGCCTGGGAAATACTGGATTCTCTGGGACCTCTGGCGGAGCAGACCAAGGGCGTCGCGATCCGCTTCCGCTGGCCAGACCAGGGCACGGCGCCGATCGAGTCTGTAAAGGGGCTCATGGTTCGTTTTTTCGACCAGTCTGGAGTCGAGTTCGGTCAGGTGTCCTTTTTTGCTTCTCCTCCTGCCGCAGCCCGAACCATTAAGGCGGCCTATGTCGACGGACAGCTGCGCCTGAGCCCACCGGATGATCCGAACTGGATCCGTGCAACTTGGGTGATCTCGCCGTTTGAGGAGGGGATCGCCCCGATCGCCGAGCCGCTTTCTTTTGTTCATCGGCAGCCGCCCGCCAAGCGCATTGACTGGGGACGCGTGATCACCCCAATGGCGATCGACAACGGGGCCGGGCAGCCCTCGGCAATTCTGTTGCACGAGACTCCTACCGGGTTTGAGTCGCAGACGGTTCAGGGCGGAAGATATCAACCCGGGGGGCCGGGCGCAGAACAGCGGACGCTATGGCTCAATTCCGCTGCACGTTTTCGCGAAGCGGGCTTGGTCTCGTTGATCGCGGGGCTGACGCTCGCAGTCTTCGCCCTGGTCAAGGGGCGGCTGCGGAGCAAGGCGTCATGAGTCGGGGACTACATTGGGTTGCTTCGATAGCCAGAGGGGTCCTGCCTTTTCTTGCGGAATTGCTGATCGTATTCGGGTTTGCTGCGCTGATTGTAAGCGTCCTTGGGCTGCGCTTTCTCAACTCCAGTAACTGGCCGACGGGCGGCGACGCGGCATCGCACCTGCTGTATGCCTGGCTGTACGGCGACGAGCTGTTCTCGGGCCGTATTATTCCGTGGGTGCCGGAAGTATTCGCCGGCATGCCTTTCCTGTCCTATTACTTTCCGCTGCCCTTCATTGTGATCTCGACGCTCTCCAAGGTCATAGGGGTCGCGCCCGCGTTCAAGTGGGGAAGCTTCTTGGCCGCGATGCTGTTGCCTGGTGCAGTGTTTGTGGCCGGACGACGTTGGCTCGCGTTGCCATGGCCCGCGGCGATACTGGGTGCGCTGGGTGCGCTGGCTTTCGTGCTGCACGAACAGAATTCGATCTGGGGCGGCAATCTCCTGTCAACGCTCGCGGGAGAGTTTGCGTATAGCTACAGCCTCATTTTCGCCGCCCTGGCAACGATTGCATGGGTGCGCGCGCTACACGTCGGGCGGGGGTGGGTCGTTGCGGCGATTCTGGAAGCGGCGTGTGGCTTTTCACACGGGTTCCCGCTGCTGGTCGTAGTTTTCTCCACGGCCATGCTGTGGCTCGACGCCCCGGACCGGCGGCAGGCAATTCGAGTCCTGATTGCGGGGCATCTGCTCGCTTTCTGCCTGCTGGCCGGGTGGCTGTGGCCGATGCTGGAAATGCACGGCATTACCATACCGAACGACGCCTCGTTCCCGCTCAGCAGCTGGCAGGATCTGCTGCCGGTGACCCTTCGGCCCGTTTTTGCGGCCGGGCTGGTTGCGCTCGTGTTGTGCGACGTTCCGCTTGTCCGCAGCACGATCTCGACTCTGCAGGCCGGGGCGCTTCGACATTTTTTCAGCAGCGCCGGCTTGGCGGCACTGGGTTTTTTGGCTGGGGACCAGCTTGGGCTGGCCGACATCAGGTTTTTTCCGCTGGTGTGGCTTTTCACTGCCATCGCAAGCGGATGGATGGCCGGACTGGCGCTATCCGCTCTTTCCAGTGTCGCTTTTCCCCGAGTCATGGGGTGGGCGCGCGCGCTGCTTTGCGCGGCCGCCGCGCTGGGGCTGCTGAGCTGGATTGCAACACACGTTAGCGCAGCTCCCGACTGGGCATTGTGGAATCACGCGGGGCTGGATTCCAAGCCGCAGTGGCGCAACCTGACACGCACGTTTCCGGCCATGAGCGGCACGCTATGGAGCCCACGCCTTGTCTTCGAGCACGATCCGGCCAATAACGACATTGGTTCGACGCGCACGCTCGAGGCGCTTCCGATGTTTCTGGGTCACCGGCCGGTCCTCGAGGGTCTATACATGGAATCGGCACTCATCAGCCCTGCCGTATACCAGCTGCAGTCGGAACTGTCGGCGCGGCCCTCTTCCCCTCTCGTGCGCTTTCCGAGCGGAAGCCTGGATGTGGCGTTCGCTGCCCAGCACATGAATTTTCTGCATGCCGACACGGTTCTCCTGCGTAGTGCCGTCGCACGGCAGGCGGTTGAATCGAGCGGACTGTTCGAAAAGACCGCCGAATCGCTGCCATTTGCAGTGTACCGGTTGCGCCACTTCGACAGCCAGCTCGCCTCCGTCGTCAGCCAGCCCATTCGCATCCGCCCCGAGCACGACTGGATGAACGATGCGTTCGCGTGGTTTCGAACACGGAGCCGGTTCAGTGCCTATCTGCCGGTCTATGGCGCGCCGGAGAGCCTGGCGAACGCGCAGACTGCCGGCGCTACGCCGAAGGTGACGGTACGCGTGCTCGATCGGTATGCGCTGGAGTTCGAGACAACTGCCCTGGGCCGACCGCACCTGATCAAGATGGCCTGGCACCCGCGCTGGCATCTGCGCAGTCGCGGGGAACTTTTCAAGGCCGGGCCGGGGTTCATGCTGGTTGTGCCCGAGGAACCGACGATCCGCCTCGAGTACGGCCACACCGCGGTCGGGATGCTCGGCATTCTTGCGTCCGGAACAGCCGCGCTGGGATTGCTGGTCTACATCCTGCTTGGCAGACGGCTCTTGGCGCCGCTGGCAGCGGGCCCGTCTTTGGCACGGCAAGGGGGGTCCTACCTGCCGCTGCTTGCTGCTTGGCTGGTCATGGTGGCCGCTGGCTTGTGGTACGCGACAGGGGCCCCGGAAAGGGTCTACAGCAGGGCCTGGGAATCAATGCGCGCCAACCGCTACGCTGAAGCGGCTGCGGATTTTTTGCTCGCGTATGAACGTCGCCGCCCCCAGGCGAAAAAAGAGGAGGCTCTCTTCTGGTTGGCGAAATCGAGTGAGCTCGCTGGCCGCTTTGACGAGGCTGCGGCTCGATATCGCGAACTCGTCGAAAACTATCACGGGTATTGGGTGCCGGAAAGCCTCTATACTCTGGTGGTTCTCGACAAGGTTACTGCAGGGAAAATCAGGGCCGAGGCCTATGCGGTCCGCCTGAGGGAGGAGTATCCAAACAACCAGTGGGCGCAAAAACTCGACAACGTTAAATGACTACGGTCGTCGCCTCTCCAGCACACGACGCGCGCGCGCCTGAACTCAGCGTCATCGTGCCGGCATTTAACGAAGGTGCCGGTATTGCGATGTTCCTGGGCCGGTTGTTTGAAGTATTGCGTGCCTGCTGTCCCGAGCATGAGGTGTGGGTAATCGACGACGGCAGCAGGGATGACACATGGACCCGGCTTCGGGAGGAATGTATCCGCTACCCGCGGCTTGACGGCGTTCGGTTCACTCGAAATTTTGGCAAGGAAGCTGCAATTCTTGCAGGCCTCCGTCACGCTCGGGGACGCGCGGTTGTGGTCATGGACGCCGACGGACAGCATCCGCCTGCGCTCCTGCCGCAACTGCTGGAGCCGTGGCGCGCGGGGAGGGCACGCATTGTCGCCGCCCACAAGGTCGCCAGGACCAGTGATGGCTGGGTGGCGCGGGTGAATGCCCTCCTGTTCA
The DNA here is from genome assembly GCA_003153455.1 of Betaproteobacteria bacterium. Lineage (GTDB taxonomy): Bacteria > Pseudomonadota > Gammaproteobacteria > Burkholderiales > SG8-41 > PALSA-1004. The sequence continues at coordinate 7,599 of PLYS01000481.1, forward strand.
ATCGGCTCATGCTCATGCTGACCGGGCTCGATCTTTCGGCGTCGTCGGATTTCCGACTGCTGGATCGCTCGGCCGTGGACGCGTTGCTGGCGTTTCCAGAAAAGGTGCGCTTTTTCCGTGGCATGACGGTATGGACCGGCTTTCCCACGGAACGGGTAGGTTTTGATGTCGCTCCGCGGATTGCCGGCGATAGCCGGTGGGGAACGGGACAACTTATACGTTTGGCAGTAACGGGGATCACCGCGTACAGCGCCAAACCGCTTGGGATGATATTCAAGCTCGGTGTGTTCGGCATGGTGGCGGCGCTGTTGCTTCTGATTCAGGCGCTTTACTCGTGGTTCACTGAATCGGCCGTGTCCGGCTGGACATCTCTCACGGTGGTGGTGCTCTTTTTTGGCTCTGCCAACCTGCTGGGTATTGGTGTGCTGGGAGCGTACCTGGCGCAGCTGTTCGAGGAAATCAAGGCGCGTCCGCCATTCCTGATCAGAGAGACGCTCCGTCCGCATGATTGACCAGCGTGGTGCCCCCTGATCGCCCGGACGAATGCGCCAGTTCCCCTGGTGCCGGTGACAGCGCCGCCTGCGGGTCGCCTGATTCGTAGTCGCAGCCCTCTTGTCACAGTTGCAAGCGGATTCTGATTTTCAGCACTTCCTGATCAGATCCAGCTTAGGCGGAACCCGCTGTTTCCCGTCCAGAATGCGGTTTCTTGCCAGATGATTCCCGACATGCGCCGCCTGTTGATCGATGCCGCAAGGCTCGCTGGATCGGTTGCACTGATCTGGTTCGCTTTCAGCCGCATTGATACGGCGCGCGCTTTCGAGTTGCTCGGTTCAATACCCCTGGGTATCGTCGCGTCTGTTATCGCGGTTTTGACGCTGCAGATTTTCGTCGCGGCCATTCGCGTTCACCGTTTGCTGGCGTTGAACCGTTCGCCCGTCAGCCTCCTTCTGGCCACGGACAGCGTGTTTGTCGGCATCTTTTTCAGCCAAACGCTGATTTCCTTCATCGGCGGAGATGCAATGCGGGTATGGCGTCTCACCGCCGCGGGCATCAGGTTGCCCGACGCACTCAACACCGTGCTGCTCGACCGCATCGTCGGCTTTGCGGGGCTGATCGTATTGATCGCGATCGAGGCACCCCTGCTTCTCGTCATGGTGTCGGCGCCGGCGATGACGGCGAGTATCGCGGTTACGCTGATCCTCGGCATCGGTGGCCTCGCCGCCGTCTTCATGGTCGATCGACTGCCCGATTCGTTGCTGCGCTGGCGCGTATGCCGAGTGGCGGCGGGCGTGTCGTCGCTTGCGAAATCCATTTCGCGCAACGGCATCGAGCTTGCATACCTGCTTGGGCTGTCCGTTGTTGTTCAGGTAACGAACGTCGTGGCCATCTATCTGATTGCGCATGGATTGCATTCGCCAATCGGCTTTCTGGAGTTGCTGGTACTGGTTCCCCCCGTGATGCTGCTGGCCATGCTTCCGATTTCCGTGGCCGGGTGGGGAGTGCGGGAAGGTGCCATGGCGGCGGCGTTGGGCCTGATAGGCGTCAGCGCCGAGCAGAGCGTCGCGATGTCGGTGTGTTTTGGCCTTTGCTTCATTGTCGCTGGCTTGCCCGGGGGCATAACATGGCTGGTTGCGCGCAAGACGAAAGGGAATAAGCTGGGGCAGGCAGGCGGGGGGGAGAAGGCAGGCCGCGCTGAATGATCATGCTGGCTGGCTGCGCCTCTTCCATGCGCGCGCGTTGCCGGGTCGAGAAACAGTCGGTGGCGAAGATTCAGCTGCCGGACGCAGATGCCGAGATCGAGCCGGTGCCGACCACCGGCGGCGGGCGTAAGCCGGAGCTGCATCGACTGTCGGACATCATCAAGGCATTCAACCTAGAAAAAGCACCTCGCCACCAAGACACAGGGCCACGGAGTTTGTTTTCTCCGTGACCCTGTGTCTTGGCGTTTAACGAACTGCCGTTTTCAGGTTGATCCTAGCTCGCTTTCCTGCGCACCACCACGAAGCCGAACAGAGCCAGAAGACCAGCAAGGATGATCATCCCCCACTCGGAAAGCGTGGGAATGCCGACCGCGGTCGGCGTCCGCGTCGTCGTCGTCGTCGTGGTCGCCGTCGT
>PLYS01000436.1 GCA_003153455.1 Betaproteobacteria bacterium
TCCCGCAACGCGCGCGGAGACCGTCATGGCATTCAAGACATGGATGGACGCGGGCGCACCATGTCCCATGTAGTCGAATCATCGAGAGCAATCGGGCTCACCACGGATTGCACTTCACATTCCAACGACTGGGGATGGCGCGATGTTTTCTTGCGCGGGCCGTGTGCGTGCTGGGCGAGATATAGCCATTATTTTCAATCTCGCTAACTGAATGGATTTTCCTATCCCTTAAAGACCCGCCGGTGAAAGGCGAAAAACCGCGCAGCGTATGATGGCGCCGGACTACAACCAGCGCCGGCGTGCGGGCCTTAAGGTACCTATCCATGAAGCGCGGGAGAAAGTGGACGCTCGGCCTGGGGATTGCAGCCGCTGTGCTGGGTGCAGCGTGGCTTGCCGTGGCCTGGTGGCTGCCCACCGACGAAGAACTTACCGCCTGGCTCACGGCCGAGGCCGAAGAACGGCTGGGCGTCAAGGTAACCATCGGCTCTGCCCACTGGGCGTTGCTGCCAAAGCCCGTTGTCGTGGTCAATGACTTTCGCACGCAGCAGGCGCAAGCGGTGGTCATCCGGCATCTGAGCGCGCATCCCAACGCGCGGGTGCTGCTGCACCGCAAGCTTGTGTTTGAGCGCATCGACATCGATGACGCGGTTTTCCCGCGCAACTCGGTGCGCGCCTTTCACGCCAAACCGGGCGTGAGCGAGCCCGATGCGGGCGATGGCGCGCCGCTCGAACACTTTGAGTTTCGCAACCTGACCTGGATCTACTACAGCGGCATCGCCGTCGCCTATGACGGCGAGATCGACTTCGACCCGCACTGGCGCCCACGCCATGCCGAGTTGCGCCGCCCCGGCATCAATCCCGCCTTCACGCTGACGTTGACGCGCGAGGCCGATGCCGACCGCTGGCAGACGCGCATCCATGTCGGCGGCGGCACGGCGCACGGCAACGTTGTGTTGACGACCGCCGCAAACGGCGCCATGCGCCTCAGCGGCGAGTTGGCCCCACATGACATTGAGGTGGCCAGCGCGTTAAGCTCGTTCCATGGCCGGTCACCCGTCGGGGGCAAGGGCTCGGGCCAGACAGTGTTGTGCGCGGATGGCAAATGGGTGGGCGAGCTGGCGCGCTCGCTACATACGCGCACCACGTTTTCGGTGAATGCCGCAACGGTATTGCGCTTTGACCTGGACAAGGCCATCAGCACGCGCGGCAAAGAGCACGACGGCCAGACCGCATTGCAGGAGCTGACGGGCCAGATGGACACGCAGAACACCGACGAGGGCATGCGCGCGACCTACACCGGGCTTAAGGCCCGCGCCGGCAAGTACACCGTCACGGGCAAGGCCACGATCTACCACCGCCAGATCGAGGCGAGTGGCACCCTGGATCTCGTCGAGGGCGCGATCGGCGTGCCCTTTACCATGAGCGGTCCGGTCGACAAGCCAAAGACCTCGGTGCCGCCGGGATTCTTCGCGGGCGCGGCCATCGGCACCGCGGTGCTGCCCGGTATCGGCACCGTGATCGGCGCCCGCGTCGGCGGCGCTCTCGGCCGGATCTTCAAAGGCGGCGCGCAACAGCCCGTTGCGCCAGCGCCGGTTGCGCCGAAAGAGAAGGTGGACTGACCAGGGTTGAATGCGAGCATCAAGACGGCGGGGCGCTTACCGGCCAGAACCGGACGGCGAGCACAGTCACCGGATAGCGGACGTCCAGGCAGCAAATCGCTCCAATTGCCTCTTCTCTTAATCCTTACTATAATACGTTTTGTAAGGATTCGAGGAGTTTGCGGTGCCAACCGATGCCACCCTTACCAGCAAGGGCCAAACGACAATTCCCAAGGAAATTCGGGATCGTCTTGGCATGAAGCCCGGGGACCGGATGACCTTCACGCTGATGCCTGATGCTACCGTAGTCATGCGGGTGAAGAGCAGGCGTGTCACTGAACTTGCGGGCATGCTGCAAAAGAAGGGCCGAAAGCCCGTTCCGGTTGAGCAACTGTTGCGCTGATGCTCGGAATGGATACCAACGTTCTCGTTCGTTTTCTGGTTCGGGACGACGAAGCTCAGTTTGAGAAGGCACGTAAGCTGATCAAGCGTGAAGTCGCAGCAGGGCGCCGCGTATTCGTGAGCCAGTTGGTTCTTCTGCAAACCGAATGGATATTGCGCAGCCGGTATGGCTTGCCGAAGATTGAGATCATTGCAGCCATCTCCCGCTTACTGGATGCGACCGATGTCCAATTTGAGGATGAACCGGCAATAGAGGAAGCCCTTTTTGTCTGGAAGGACAACGCTGCCGATTTTGCCGATTGCCTTATCGGCGCTCAGAACAGAAGATTGGGATGTCGGGTAACCGCAACTTTTGATGTGAAGGCATCCAAGTTGCCGGGCTTCATCGCTGCCTGACCATCCTCGTTGAACCCCGTCTTCTTGGCCGCCACGTCGAGCTTGTGCCAGCGGTGGTTGCCGTAGTAGGAATTCCACTCCCCCTTCCACTCAGCGTATCGGAGCATGGCGCACTCGACCCGAGACTCTAGCGCAGGCTAAGGTTCCAACACCAATCGCCTATAATCCACTGACTTCACGCCCTTCAAGGACAACGACCATGCACCGACCAATCGTTCTCTTCTGCGCACTGGCTGCAACGTTCGGCAGCCACGCGCTCCACGCACAAAACTATCCGAGCAAACCGATCCGCATCGTCGTGCCGTTCGCGGCAGGCGGGCCGTCGGACATCACGGCGCGCAACATCGCGCCGCGCATGACGGAGCTGCTGGGCGCGCCGAGCATCGTGGTGGACAACCGCGGCGGCGCCAACGGCTTCATAGGCGCGGAAATCGTCGCCAAGGCGCCGCCCGACGGCTACACGCTGCTCGGCGGCACGGCGACCATCACGTCGATCAACATGGTGGTGTATCCGAAGCGGCCTTACGATACGCTGCGCGACCTGCAGCCGTTGACGACCATCATGGCGACCGCAACCATGCTGGTCGTCCATCCGTCGCTGCCAGTGCGCAACCTGAAGGATCTCGTTGCGCTGGCCAAAGCGCGGCCCGGCGAACCGGCGATGGGATCCGCCGGCACTGGCAGCATCCTGCATCTCGCGCTCGAACTGCTCAACACGCAGGCCGGAACAAAAATGACGCACGTGCCGTATAAGGGCGCGGGGCCGGCGGTGATCGATGTGATCGCCGGACAAGTGAACGGCATGTTCGTCGATCTGCCGGTGATTTCGCCCTACGTCAAATCCGGCAAGGTGCGCGCGATTGCCCTCGCCAGTCCCAAGCGTTCGGTGTATTTCCCCGACGTGCCGACCACCGCCGAATCGGGTTATCCCGGCGTTGAAGTGAGCAATCAGTACTCGCTGCTGCTGCCGGCGAAAACGCCGCGCGACATCGTGATGAAGCTGCACGATGCGGTGGTCAAAACCATGGCCACGCCAGAGGTGCGCGAAAAATTCATCAGCGTTGGCGCCGACCCGCTGATCATGAGCCCGGAGGAGTTCACGCAATTCATCCGCAAAGACATCGAGAAATGGGCCAGGGTCGCAAAGGCTGCCAACGTCAAAATGGATTAGTAAACGCGGGTGGCAGCATCCTGGCCAGATTAACTGCGGATTGGAGTAAATGTTGTACGGCTGCGTCCGGCCTTTGACGCCTTGCCATTCGTAAAAACCGTTCGCTGGAATCAGGCAGCGCCAGCGCTTGAATGCGTTGCGGAACGACGGTTTCTCCGCGACCGTTACCTGCGATGACCGCAGCGGTGGCCGACCTTATCAATCGTACGGCCGCGGTGAATTTCCCCTGATCCCGCGGCGATCGAGCCACCAGTGGAGCGCTACCGCGATCAGGGCGCCCGGCAACAGGAGAATCGCGACCAGATACAAAGCCCGCTTCAGGAGCAGGCGGAACGAAAGGGCCATGACCGGCTTGCCCGGCTGGGATGGCGCCTCGCTTCCCCGGGGAGCGGAGCTACCGCAACCATCGAGCGCACGGTCAGCGCCGACCGCGACGATGGCGGGACCAGTTGGCGGTTGTTGTGCGTTGCGATTTTCAAATAACATGAATTGTTATTGTGCTATCGCGCATAACGTTTTGATTCCGGGTAGGATATGAGTCAAAAGTAAGAGCCATGTCGAAACGCGAACCGTTATTTAGGCAAACTACATCAAGTCAGCTTTCTAAAGTTGAGCTCATCGTGTCCTTCGTCGAACCTCACATCTGGATCTGGTCCCTGCTGATAGCGACCTTATTGCAACGAGCGACCGCGCGCTTATCCATAACGCGTCGCCGGCGGTCGCTGAGACTACTCGAACAATGTACATAAGGAGGCAGAGCGATGACGTCGACTCCACCTGACCTGATCAACATGCTCCGAAAAATGATCCTGATC
>PLYS01000476.1 GCA_003153455.1 Betaproteobacteria bacterium
TCGACACGATGGCCATGTTATCCGGGTTGGTCGTCATGTCCCACACAAAAGCAAGGTCGATCTTCAAAGCGGTAAGCGGCAACCGCGTCAGGTAGCGCAACGATGAATGGCCCGTGCCAAAATCGTCAATCGCAATTCCCACTCCGAGCTCCCTGACGAGTTTCAGCTTCCCGATGCTGGATTCGATATCCGCCATGATCATGCCTTCGGTGATTTCGAGATCCAGGCCATGGTCGGGTTTGCCTGCGATCGCGATGGCTTGCTGCACCGAAGTGACGAAATCCTTGCGTGTCAATTGCACCTGCGACACGTTGACCGCGATCCGCGGCGGCTGCAAGCCTGCCGCCTGCCACGCCGCGTACTGCGACACCGCTTGTTTCATTGCCCATGCGCCCACCTCGACGATCATGCCCGTTTCTTCGAGTAAAGGAGTGAACAGCATAGGCATCACCAGGCCCGTGCCGGGATCATTCCAGCGTATCAGCGCTTCGAGGCCGGTGACGCCCCCGCTGCGGAGATCCACCTTGGGCTGGTAGAACAGCACGAACTCCTCCTGCTTCAGGGCCCGCTGCAGCTTGTTTTCAAGCTTGAGCCGCTCGGCGACCCGCGCATTCATGTGCCGCGCGTAAAAGAGATAGCGGTCGCTCGAGTCTTTCGCCTGCCTCAAGGCAGCCTCGGCGCAGATGAACAATGCATCCGGCACCAAGGCGTCACCGGGAAAGAGCGCCACCCCGGCCTTCGCGGAAACCCGCACGTCCTGCCCGGCGAGCGTGAATGGTTCGCTCAGGCAGGCGATGATTTTTTCGTCCACGATGCGCGCAATATCCGCTTCATCCTTGATGTCGGAAAACAGGATGGCGAAGACGTCGCCATGGACTCGTGCCAGGCTGTCGCGATCGAAGATGACGCTTTGCAGGCGCGCCGCCACGAGTTTGAGGAGCTCATCAGCCGCGCTACGGCCCAGGGTATCGTTGACGACCCGGAAGCGTTCGAGGTCGATCAGCACCAGCGCCGTCTTGCTTTTCTCGTGGCTCGCAGCCCGCACCTGTTGCGCCATGCGGTCATCGAACAGCGCCCGATTGGGCAGCCCGGTCAGAGCGTCGTAGTACGCGAGATAATCGAGCTTCTCCTGCCGGGCCATGGATTGCAGCGCAAACGAGATGTCGCCCGCGAGCTCATCGAGCAGCTTCAATTCATCATCGGTGAAAAAATTCGCCTCTTGCGCGAACAGCGTGAGAGTTCCCACTGGCGAATCGTCAACCAGCAATGGGAATACGGCCAGCGAACGGTAGCCGCGCCTGATCGCTTCTTTTCTGAACGGTCCTACAGGGTACGGAGCGGAGGTGAAATCGTGAATGACTGCAGGCCACTTCTCCCGTATCGCGCGGCCCACCGCACCCTGGCCCGCTGGCACGTCGCTGCGCGCGCTGAGCTTGTCGCGCGTAAGCAACTCGCTATCGATTCCGGCCCACGCGACGGGAGTCATATCGAGCGTATTTGGATCCAGCGTGCCGATCCACGTTATTCCGAAGCCGCCCTGCTCAATGGCGATGCGGCACGCCCCCTTGAACAGCTCCCGGCGGTCGCGCACGCGCACGATCAGCGAGTTGATGCCGCTCAAGACCGCGTGGATGCGGCTGAGCCGGGCGATTTTCTGTTCATGATTCTTGCGCTCGGTGATGTTGGTCAATGTGACGACGCAGCCGACGATCTGCTGGCCGCTGAGGAGCGGACCCGCGTTCAGGATCAAGGCGAGTTTCTGCCCTTGCCGATCCAGGGCAACGTCCACGTTCCGCAGCGTCTCCCCCTGCATAACCGGGGCGAGATGGAACGGATCGGGACCGTCTGTTCGCAGCGGAAACACCTCGGCAAAGGGCCGCAGGAGCGGGCTGCCGTCGCAAAACCGCTCCGCCGCCTGGCTGGCGCGAGTGACCCGGCCCTGCTGGTCGCACACGACGACAGCCTCGGCAACCTGCTCCAGGATCAAGCGGGCCAGTCGCTCCGCCGCGACGATTTGCTCGTGGCTTTTTTGTTCCGTCAGGTCCGTCAGCACGAGGCAGAAAACCGCCTTCGCCTCTTCGCCCTGCAAGCGGGAGGCCGACAGATAGACCGGCACCATACGGCCCTCGCTCGCTTTCAGGTTGATTTCCCGGCGGCTGGTCTGTGTGCGGGCCTGCGCGAGGATCGCGTCAAGCGACTGCTGGTCTGCGCGCGGCAGGTAGTCCCGCAGGGCGGCGCCCAGGACTTGATCGAGTGGCCGCCCCAGCATCTCCGCCAAACGGACGTTGCTGTATAGGATGACTCCGTCCGCCGACAAGATCACCGCGCCCTCGCTCATTTCCTCGATGAGCTGCCGATAGATGCGGTCGGCCCCGCTCAGGGTATAGACCTGTTCGCCGCGCACGCCGCTGACCACCACCCCGTCGACTTCCCCGTTGCGGATGGCGCGCAAGGCCTCCTCGGCTTCGGCCAGCCGGGCGCGAAGGTCTTCCAGTTCCGCCGCGAGTTTCGGTCCTGAAGACCTGGCTGTCATAACGCGGTCGTCCCCGTCATTGCGTCGGCTCGATATCCAGCCCGATCAGAGTCCGCTCGCGATCCGAAAGGTCGCCGATGAGACGCCGCAAGGGCGGCGGCAGTTTCCTGATCAGCGTGGGCACGGCGATGATCTGCTCGCCTTTGGCCAGCATCGGCTGCTGGTAGATGTCAATCACCCGGAGGTCGTGGCGACCCTTCAGATGCTCCTCGCAAATCTCCTTGATGTTGGCGATGGCGCGGGCGGAGCGCGGCGTCATGCCTGCCACATACAGACGCAGCTCATACTGCGCCCTGTCTGGCCTGGCCAATGATTGCTCAAAGGCCGCCGTCGCACTCCTGGCTTTCGTGGCCTTCATAATGGTTTCGACGATCGTGCGGAGGTCCTGGGCGCTGGGACCAAATCCAGTCCTACCAGTACACGCTCGGTGTTGGAGAGGTCGCCGATGATTCTGCGCACCGGTGCCGGGAGCTCACGCACCAGGGTGGGGATGGCCAGTATCTGGTCGTTCTTGGCCAGTTGGGGCGTCTCCACCAGATCGATCACCTCGATCCTATAGCGCCCTTCTAAGTGGTCCGCACAGAAGCGCTTGAGGTTGGCGAACGCCGCCAGCGACTTGGACGTCTGCCCCGCCACGTAGAGCCGCAGTTTCCACACCTCGACGGGTTTCGCCCGCGGTGCTTTGGCAGAGGTGGTCTTGGGTTTGGTCTTCAAGGGGAATATCCTTACTTGTGTTTTGGTGTCTTTCCCACAGCGCCTGCATCGGACTGCCGCTGGCGGGCCATTTGGACGCGGTCACCGGCCAGCACTCCGGCGCGCCTCTGGTCCTGCCCAATCGTCTTTGACGCTTCCGCTTGCTCGACTTCGAACTCCGCCTGCAGCACGGCGATCTGCGCCTCCATGGC
>PLYS01000383.1 GCA_003153455.1 Betaproteobacteria bacterium
GCCGCAATCCATTGCATTAAGCCGGAGAAGCCATCGTGAGCTGGAAAGCTGAAATCGAGGAGATCCACTACCGCCGCCGCTTGGCGGAGCAATGCGGCGGGCCGGACGCGGTCGCCAGGCACCACGCCGACGGCAAGCTGACCATCCGTGAGCGCATCAACGCCGTGCTCGACCCGGGCAGCTTTCAGGAAGTTGGCAAACTTGCCGGCAAAGCGGCCTACGACACGGACGGCAAACTAACCGCCTTCGTGCCGGCCCCGTATGTCGCCGGCATCGGCAAGATCGGCGGCCGGCCGGTCGCGATCGGCGGTGAAGACTATACGATCAAGGGCGGCGCGGGGTTCGGCGGTCAACGCCGCAAGGGCGGTCAAGGCGGGTTCATCGAAGACATGGCTTGTCTCTACCGCATTCCGCTCGTCAATCTAGTCGATGGAGTCGGTGGCAGTGTGACCTCGATCACACGCCGCGGCCACGCGACCTTTCCTGGTTCGGGGCCGGACGGCTTCGAGCGGTCGGTCGAATTGATGGGCATCGTGCCGGTGGTGAGCGCGGTGATGGGCACCGCAGCGGGCGGTCCTTCCGGGCGCGCGATCCTCGCGCACTGGACGGTGATGGTGAAAGACCACAGCCAGATTTTCGCTGCCGGTCCGCCGGTGGTCGAGCGCGCGTCCGGCACCAATGTCACGAAAGAAGATCTCGGCGGCCACAAGATGGCAGTCGATACCGCCGGGACCATCGACAACGCGGCGGAGGACGAAGCAGACTGCCTGCTCCAGATCCGGCGTTTTCTGTCTTACATGCCGTCGAACGTGTGGGAGTTGCCGCCGCGCACGCCGTGCGACGATCCGGTCGATCGCTGTGAAGACGCGCTTGCGGACATCATCCCGCGCTCGCCGCGCCAGCCCTACAACATGCGCAAGCTGATCGAAGCGGTGGTCGACCGCGATTCGGTGTTCGAAATCCAGCCGACATTCGGCCGCGCGGTGATCACCAGCCTCGCGCGCATGAACGGCATAGTCGTCGGCGTGATCGCGTTCAATCCGATGTTCGGCGGCATCGTCGACGCGAAGGCAGCGCGCAAGCAGACGCATTTCACCGAGCTGTGCGACGCGTTCAACATTCCGCTCACTTACTTCGTCGACGTGCCGGGATTTCAGATCGGCATGGAAGCTGAAGCGGCAGGCATCCTGCGCATCGGCATGCAGGGACGCTATCTCAACATGCAGTTGTCGGTGCCGGTGTATACCGTCGTCGTGCGTAAGTGTTACGGCATGGCGGGCGGCAGCACCATCGACCGCAACGGACTCAATTTCAAAATTGCGTGGCCCTCCGCCGAGTGGGGCTCGCTGCCGATCGAGGGCGGCGTCAAAGCCGCGTTCCGGCGCGAGATCGAGGCTGCGGATGACCCCGCCAGGAAAGAAGCCGAGATCGAAGCCGAGATCCGCCGCATGACTTCGCCATTCCTCACTGCCGAGGCCTTCGGCGTCGAGGACATCATCGACCCGCGCGAGACGCGCCCCTACCTGTGCGCCTTCCTCGAAGCGGCCGGTGTCGGGATGAAAACCAGAACCGGCCCGAAATGCCGTGCCGGCGTGCGTCCATGATGCGGGCGGAGCGGATCTGCGGCAGCGCGCGATGCGTTACCATGGGAATATTTCCAAGACGGAGGCGACATGCCGCGGCGCGAGATTGAAGGTGACTGGGTCATGGGGTGGCCGGACCGGAAACGGCCGGCGCTGATTGCCGGCAAGGATTCACAGGGGCGCGTCATCAACGGGCGCGCACCACTGGTGGAATTGGAGGGGTTGATCACCCCGACTGACGCTTACCACGTGGTCAGCCAGCTCGAATTTCCCGAGCCGATTCATCCGGACGACTGGACGCTCACTCTCGGCGGTGAAGTCGAGCGGCCGATCGAATTCTCGCTCAAGGAGTTGCAGAAGTTGCCGGGGCGTACGGTGCGCGCGGTGACCGAATGCGCCGGCAACGACGCAGGGTTCTTCGATTACCTGCAAAAAGGCAGCAAAAAACCTTCGCGCATCAACCAGCAGGATATGAACCAACGTGCGGTAATGCGCGAGCAGAACGCGCTGCCCTCGACCGACGAGATCGGCAACGAATCGACCACTACCGGTGCCGTGAGCGCCGGCGAATTCACCGGCGTGCCGCTCGCCGAGGTACTCAAGAAAGCGGGGCTGAAACCCGGAGCGGTGTCGGTGCGGATGGAGGGTTTCGACCGCGGGCAGCCGGATCTCGCCGTGCAATACCGCTCGGTCGGCCGCGCGGACTTCCAGCTGGTCGACCCCGGCGTCATCAACTACGAGAAAGGTTTGCCGCTCGCGAAAGCGCTGCATCCCGATACGCTGCTGGCTTGGGCGATGAACGGCGAGTATCTGCTGCATGTGCATGGCGCGCCAGTGCGCGCGGTGGTGCCGGGTTGGTCTGGCAATTGGTGGGTGAAATGGCTGCAGAAGATCGAAGTGCTCGATCACATGCCGGAGTGTTACTACCAAAAGCACTACTTCGTCTATGGCAACTCGCCCGAGGATCCGAACAAGAAGATGATCACGGCGATGGGCGTGCGCTGCATCATCATCGATCCGCTCGATGAGGACTCCCCGCTCGAGCGCGGCGCGCATAAGATCCGCGGGCTCGCCTGGAGCGGCATGGGCGGCATCACGCGCGTGGAAGTGAGTCTGGACGAGGGCAAGTCCTGGCATGACGCGCACCTCGAAGAGCCGCGCGAACGCTGGCTGTGGATGCGCTGGTCATACCTGTGGGAGGTCGGCACGCCGGGCCACTACCGTATCATGGCGCGCGCCACCGATGAAACGGGTCGCGTGCAGCCGCAGACTCCGTGGAACTACCAGCGCAAGCACTTCGACGGCATCGTGCCCACTGACGTCACCATCGAGTGAGCAAGCGGATGCATACCGTGGTCTGCGTCAAGCAGGTGCCCAATCCTGAACTTGCCGCCGGCCAGTTCCGCCTGGACGAGCAGGCGCAAAAAGTGGCGCCGGTCACAGGCGGACAACTGGTGATGAGCCCGTTCGATGAGCAGGCCGTCGAGGCGGCGCTGCGCATCCGCGATACGCATCCCGGTGCCAAGATCACGGTCATGAGCCTTGGGCCCGAGATTACGCGCAATGTGCTCAAGCACGGTCTGGCGATGGGAGCGGACGAGGGCGTGCTGCTCGCCGACACTGCATTCGCAGACGCGGACAGTTATACCACGGCGCTGACGCTGGCCGCGGCGATCAAAAAAATCGGCAATGTTGATCTCGTGTTAACCGGACGCCAGGCGGCGGACTGGGATGCCGGGGTGGTTGGCTTCGGCATCGGCGAGTTGCTCGGCTTGCCGGTGATTTCGTTTGCGCAGGAAGTGCAGATCGAGGACGGCGTGGCGCGCGTGGAGCGGGTGTTGGACGATGGCACTGAAATCGTCGAGGCCGCCTTGCCGGCGGTGGTGACCGTGTCCAATGAACTGGGCACGCCCCGCACCCCGAACCTGCGCGAAACCATGCGTGCTGCCCGCAAGCCGGTGGCGGTCTGGTCGGCGTCCGACCTCGGGCTCGCGGCCGAAACCGTAGGTGCGGCTGGCGCGCGGTGCGTGCGCGAGCGAATGTTCATACCGATGAAGCAAAACCGTTGCGAGCTTATCGCCGGCAGCTCTCCCGAGGAGCAGGCCGCCGGTTTGGCACAGCGATTGTGTGAGGCCAAGCTCATATGAGCGGCGCGCCGTCGGAGGGCGGAACAGGGGCCNNGCTCCCTGCTCGCAGGCGTGCCGTGCGTGCTGGTGATCGCGGAAACAATGCAGGGCAAGACGACCGGCCCCGCTTGCGAGCTGCTGGGGCTGGCGCGGCGCCTGGCGGATCAAGCGGGAGGCACGGTTGCGGCGGCACTGCTCGGCAACGGCGGCGGCGTTGTTGCGGAAGAACTGATCGCCCGCGGGGCCGATAGGGTGTACTTGGCGGAGCACGTTTTGCTCGGCGAATATCACGCCGACGCCTGGGTGCCGGCTCTCGCCCAGATCTGCCGGCAAGCCGCATGCGACGCTGTGCTAATCAGCCACAATGCGATGGGCTCCGACCTGGCGCCGCGCCTGGCATTTCGGCTCGGAACCGCGGTAGCGACAGGCTGCGTGGAAGTGGCTTTGAGCGCCGGCAGATTTGTGCTGACGCGGCCGTGCTACGGCGGCAACGCGCGCGAAATCGTGTCATTCAAAACAGCGCCGGCGATCGCCACCGTCAGGCCGGGATGCTATGACGTGCTGGCTCCTGACAGCGGCCGCAGCGGTAGCGTGATGCCAGTGCAACCCGAAATCGATGCAACTGCAATCCGCACCAGAATTGTCGAGCGCAAACGCGACGCCGCGGAAGGCGTACGCCTCGAAGACGCCAAGGTCATCGTGGCGGGCGGCCGGGGTCTGAATGGCGCCAATGGGTTTCGCGTGCTCGAAAAGCTCGCGCACGCGCTGGGCGGCGCAGTGGGCGCGAGCCGAGTTCCCTGCGACCTGGGCTGGTGCCCGCGCTCCTGGCAGATCGGCCTTACCGGGAGGACCGTGACGCCGGACCTGTATATTGCCGTAGGCATTTCCGGCGCGGGACATCACATGGCGGGATGCGGCAACGCGAAGACGATCGTCGCCGTCAACACCGATCCGGAGGCGGCGATATTCAAGGATGCCCGTTACGGCGTAGTGGGCGATTATCAACGGTTCATTCCCGCGTTCATCTCGGAAGTGCAGAAGCTGCGGGACTGAACGGCGTTTTTTTGCATGAGAGGCAAAGATGGCATTCGAAGCACTGCTGGCTGAATACGAAGCGCGGCGCGCCAAGGCGCTCGCGATGGGCGGCCCCGAAAAGCTTGCCAAGCGCAAGCGAGCCGGCCAGCTGAATGCGCGTGAGCGCATTGCTTACCTGGTCGACCAAGGCAGCTTCATCGAATCCGGGCTGTTCGGAACCTCAGGCGTCTATCCCGAACAGGCGGACGAAACGCCGGCCGACGGCAAACTCGCGGGCTACGCGCGGATCAACGGCCGCGATGTTGCGGTGGTAGTCAACGATTTCACCGTCAAAGGCGCTTCGACCAGCGCGACCAACGGCAAGAAGATCGGACACATGAAGCGCACCGCCACCGAGCGCGGCATGCCGCTCGTCATCGTCGGCGAGTCGACCGGTGCCCGCCTGCCCGACGCGATGGGCTCGCGCGGCATGGGTTTGCTGCTCGGTAACGACAATACCCAGTTCCGCCGCACCCGCGAAACGCCGCTCGCGACCGCAGTGGTCGGTCCCGCGTTCGGGTCCTCGGCATGGCTTGCGTGCCTCGCCGACTTCGCGGTGATGAACAAGGGCGCGACGATGGCAGTCTCGAGCCCGCGCCTGACCGAGATGGCGACCGGCGAGAAAGTCGACCTCGATGAACTCGGCGGCTGGCGCCTGCACGCCGAGGTGACCGGCCTTGTCGATCAGGTGGTCGACACCGAGCCGGAGATGTTTGACGCAATCAAGAGGTTCCTCTCCTACCTGCCGAGCCATCATCGCGAGCCACCGCCGGATGCGCCGGTACCCGCGGGCTCTGGGGAGAGCATGAAGGACGTCCTGGCTATCCTGCCCGAGAAACGCACGCAGGTTTACGACGTCAGAAAAATCGTCAAATGCATCATCGACAAGGAAACGCTCTTCGAGCTCAAGCCGCGCTTCGGCAAGAGCGCGGTTGTCGCTCTCGCGCGGCTCGGGGGAAAAAGCGTCGGTATCGTCGCCAACAATCCGCTGCATCGCGGCGGCGCGCTCGACGCCGATGCGTGCCGCAAGATCGTCGACTTCCTGGTGCTTTGCGACTCATTCAACGTGCCGATCGTGCTGCTGGTCGACACCCCCGGATTCCAGATCGGCACCGAGGCCGAGAGGAGTGGCGCGCCGGGCAAGATCATGAATTTCATGAACGCGATGACGCTGGTCACTGTGCCCAAGCTGTCGGTAATCCTGCGCAAGAGCTACGGCCGCGCGTATGTGTGCATGGGCGGCGGCCGGCATTCCGACGACATCTCGGCGTGGCCGACCGCGGAAGTGAGCTTCATGAGTCCCGAGTTCGCGACCACCATCGTGCATGGCGTCAAGCCCGGCGATC
Organism: Betaproteobacteria bacterium; assembly: GCA_003153455.1. Lineage (GTDB taxonomy): Bacteria > Pseudomonadota > Gammaproteobacteria > Burkholderiales > SG8-41 > PALSA-1004. The sequence goes on from PLYS01000383.1 coordinate 6,130, forward strand.
CCGGCTTCGAGGCGCGGCTCGCGGAGATCGAGCACGATTCCGACGTGTGGGGCCTTGCCTCGGTATTCGCGGCACAGGCGGTGATCCGGCCCGAGCAGACGCGCGACTACCTGATTCGAATGCTGGAGGTCTACCAGTTGCGCATGACGAAAGGCATTGGCCAGCATCTGATGCGCACCTGGCCGACGAGCTATTGATTGAAACAAAACGGGTATGCCAACAACGGCGCCCAATATTGGGGAAAACACGTGCCATTTGAAGACCTGCTGAAAGAGCTCGAAGCGCGCAGGCAGAAAGCGCTCGCCATGGGAGGACCGGAGAAGCTCGCCCAGCGCAAAGCGCAGGGCTTGCTGAACGCGCGCGAGCGCCTCGAACGGTTGTTCGACTCCGGTTCGTTCATGGAGTCCGGCATGTATGCCGTGTCGAATCGTCCCGAGGACAAGGAGAGCACGGCTGCCGACGGCAAGGTCGCAGGGTTCGGGCGTATCGCGGGGCGCGAGGCGGCGGCGATAGCGAACGACTTCACGGTCAAGGGCGCGTCGAGCGCGGCTATCAACATCAAAAAGATCAAGCACATGAAAGGCGTTGCCAGGAAGCGCGGCATCCCGATCGTGTTTCTCGGGGAATCGACCGGTGCGCGCATGCCCGACGTGATGGGCGCCGCTTCGATAGGCTCCAAGGACGATCCGGTTGAGTACCAGCGTCTGCGCGAGTCACCCTGGGCCGCGGGCGTGCTCGGCTACTGCTACGGTTCGTCCGCGTGGTATGCCGCGATGTCGGATTTCTGCGTCATGCGCAAAGGCAGCATCATGGCGGTATCGAGTCCGCGTTTGATCTCGATGGCGATCGGCAGGCAGGTCGATGCCGAAGAGCTCGGCGGCTGGCGCGTGCATTCCGAAGTCAGTGGATTGATCGACCAGGTGGTGGATACGGATGAACAGGCCATCGACGCGATCAAACAGTTTCTCTCTTATCTGCCGAGCAACAACATGGAACCGCCGCCCGAGCGCCCGGTGCCCGAAGGCTCCGGCGCCGACATGGGGAATATCCTGACGCTGATCCCGGAATCGACGAACCAGGTGTACGATGTCAGGAAGGTGATCCGTTGCATCGTCGACCGCGACTCCATGTTCGAGTTGAAATCGCGCTACGGCAAGGCCATCGTGACGGCGCTGGCGCGGCTCGACGGTAAGTCCGTCGGCATCATCGCGAACAATCCGCTGCACCGCGGTGGCGCGATCGGCGTGGATGAGTGCCAGAAGGTGCAGAGCTTCTTCGTGCTATGCGATTCGTTTAATATCCCGATCGTGTTGCTGGTCGATCAGCCGGGCGTTCTCATCGGGATGGAAGGCGAGCAGAAGGGCGTGACCGGCAAGGTGATGAACTGGTTGAACGCGATGACGCTCGTCACCGTGCCGAAGATTTCGGTGGTCATGCGCAAGAGCTATGGGCTCGCGGTATCGAATATGGGCGGAGGCGGCAACGCGGATGAAGTCGCATGCTGGGTGACGGCGGAGGTGAGCTTCATGAAACCCGAGTTCGGCGCGCGCGTGGTGTTTGGCGTGAGTCCCGACGAGACGGAGCAATACCGGGACGCCGTCGCCAGGATGAGCAAGGGAACTACGGCCTACGACATGGCGGCGATCTACACTGCGCACGACGTGATCGATCCGCGCGATACGCGCAATTGGCTGACCCGGATGCTCGAAGTGCACCGCATGCGGCTCACCGGTGGTGTCGGCGAGCATCTCATGCGCAGCTGGCCCACCAGTCATTAGAAGCAGCGAGCAGTGAGCGCACGGACAGCAAAATTCGTCGCACGCAGGAGGAGGGTGGATGTTCCGTAAGCTGAGCTTTGCAATGGCGACCGCAGCCGCGCTGTGCGCCGGTGCGGCAGTAGCGCAGACCTATCCCGCCAAGCCCATCCGCTTCATCATCCCGTTTACGCCGGGCGGGAACACTGATGTACTGGGCCGGTTGCTGGGACAGAAGCTCACCGAAACATGGGGACAGCCGGTGGTGATCGATAATCGGGCCGGGGCGGGCGGCACGGTCGGTGTTGACCAGGCGAGCAAGGCTCCACCGGATGGCTACACCATCGTGATGGGAACTTTCGGCAGCGTGCTCGTCGCGAACACCTTGTACAAAAAGCTCGACTACGATCCGCTGCGCGATCTTGCGCCCGTGGTGCTGGTGTCGACGCCCCCCGGCCTGCTGGTGACTCATCCCCTGGTGCCCGTCAAAAACGTGCAGGAGCTGATCGCCTTTGCGCGCTCGTATCCCGGCAAGCTGAACTATGCGTCATCGGGCAGCGGCACATGGAATCACTTGTTCGGAGAGCTTTTCAACGCGATGGCGCAGGCGAAAATCGTCCACGTGCCCTATAAAGGCGCGGCACCCGCGGTCACTGACCTCCTCGGCGGGCAGGTGCAAATGATGTTCTCTCCATTCCCACCCGCGCTGCCTCAAGTAAAAAGCGGCAGGCTGCGCGCGCTGGCGGTCTCTTCGGAGAAGCGCTCCGGCTTGCTACCCGAAATTCCAACCGTCTCGGAATCGGGGCTGCCCGCTTACGCCGCCGAAGGCTGGTTCGCAGTGCTCGCGCCGGCCAAAACACCGCCCGCAATCATCGGGCAACTCAATCGCCAGCTGAATCGCGCGCTGCAGCTGCCGGAGGTGAAAGCTTCGCTTGCGGCAGACGGCGCCGAGCCGGCAGGCGGCACGCCGGAGCAGCTTGCCCGGTCGATCCGCGACGGCTCGGCCAAATGGGGCAAGCTCATACGCGAGCTGGGCATGAGCCTGTGATGAAGTCCGATTTGCCGAACCGTTGACGAATTCCGCAGGAGACGCCGCATCATGACTAACGCCAACTACCAAACGTATCGCGACCTTGCAATCCGCAAGATCGAGGCAATACCGGTGGCCATACCGATGCTGCGCGCGATCAA
>PLYS01000243.1 GCA_003153455.1 Betaproteobacteria bacterium
CCGGCTTCGCGTAACCGCCGATTGACGTTGTGTCGAGGCAGCGAAACGAAGGCGATTTGAGCGGGGTTTGCCCCTGCTCAATCATTCAAGCTAAAACACGCGGTTAAGCGGCGCCGCGCCTTTGGTTATCACGCGCTCGACGTTATGCCAGGCGGAATTGAACAGAATTGCCGTGGATTGGCGCGTGATGCCTGCAATGTGGGGCGTGAGCAACAAGCGCCGTGCCGCATCGCTCCGCAGTGCAAACAACGGATTGTCCGGCAGCGGCGGTTCTTGCGAAAAAACGTCGACCGCGGCGCCAGCGAGAAGGCCGGATTCAAGGCGTGCGGCGAGCGCGGTTTCGTCGACGATGCCGCCGCGCGCGACCTGGATGATCACCGCACCCGGTTTCATCGTAGCGAGCTGTGCCTCGCCGATCAGACCGGTGGTTGTCGGCAGCAGCGGCACATGCAGCGTCACGACGTCGCTTGCGCGCAGCAGTTCATCGAGAGTTGCCGACTTTGCGTCGATTGCATCTGCTGCCTGCGTATCGCGCGGCGCCGGGTCGAAGTAGACGATTGCGCAACCCCTCTGGTGGAATGCTTGCGCCACTGCAAGTCCTATCGTGCCGAGACCGACTACGCCGACAGTGAGGCCGTCGAGTCCGGCGAGATTGTCGGCGATCATGCGCGAGCGGAACTTCACGTAATTGCCGGCGCGGATTTCATTGTCGGCCCACGCGAAGCGGCGCAGCAGCAGCGATGCCGTGGTGACCGCGTAATCTGACACCGCGTAATTGCTGCCGCCCGGAACGTTGCAAACGGGAATGCCGAGGCGCTTCAGCGTCGGCGCATCGATACGGTCCACTCCGGCGCCGGTGACCTGCACCAGTTGCAGCGGGGTGTTCTCGAACAGAGACGCAGGGACCTTCGGCCCGACCGCGGCGATCACAAGCACGCGCGCGGTGGTCATGAGCGCCGGCAATTCGGGATCCTCGAGTGCGCGGTAAGTGATTTTGAGGGAAGGTGGCGGCGTTACGCCGGCGCGCAGAAAATCGGCCTCCGGCCGCAGGCAGATCACGTCGTAAGTCACTGGCATTGCTCCTTGCGAAGTTGGCGGCTGATGCAGCGCTATTTGCTGTTAGCGAGCCAGATCAAGTCCGCACTCAGAGTGAGTTCGTTCTCGGGCTTGTTCTTTTGTGCTATATATTACTGGTTTCGCATCGAGAAAATACAGCCAGTGCCAGCCAGGCGGCAGCGCGTCGCCGGGCTTGGGCTCGGGGTCGTTGCGGTCGAGCGTCGCGCCCATCGCCGCGACCGGCCATGCGGTGGCGGTGTCGGCGCGGGTCTCGGTCTTGCCCACCCACTGCCGTAACTGGTCAAACTCGTCACTCATCGCTCTTCACTCCGCATGAACGTGCATCAGCTTCCCGGCAGGTTGTGCAGTTCGGGGAAATACAAGTCCTTCCAGGAGCCGGCTTTGCCCTTGAGCGTGCCGGTTTTGCTCATGAAGTCGGCGATGGGAAGGGTCTGCTCCGGCGTCATCGTAATCCTGATTTCGGGGTCGTTGAGCATTTTCTCGATTGCCTCGACGCCGCTCTTGTCCTTGGAATCCTTGACGTATATTTCCGCCGCAACACGCTTGTTGGCGTTGATGAAGTCGGTCGCTTCTTTGTAGGCATTGAAAAACGCCTGATAAGTTTTCGGATTTTCGTCGTGGAACTTGCCGGTCGCCCACGCTACCAGAAAAGTCGCCGGGCCTCCCGAGATATCATAGGAGTTCAGGATAAGGCGCACGCCGGGTTTTTTGAGCGCCTCGTACTGGAATGGCGGCGACGAGAAGTAGGCGGTAATTTCGGTGCCCGACAGGAATGCCGCGAGTCCGTCGGGATGCGACAGGTTGCGGTACAGCGTGCTGAACTTGTTGTAGTTGGCATCGCCGAATTCCTTCGCCGCCGCCATCTGCAGCACGATGGTCTGGATCGACTGGCCGGCGCCGGCCATCGAGATGCGGTCTTTGTCCGTGAAGTCCCTGATCGATTTCACGTTGGGGTTGTTGGTGACGAGATACATGGGCATCGAGGACAGCGCCGCCACCGCCTTGACGTTGAGCGTGCCGCGCGTGCGGTCCCACAGAATCAGGAACGGCGCGACGCCGCCCGAGGCAATATGCAGGCTTCCGGAGAGCAGCGCGTCGTTCATCGGCTGTCCGGAAGCGAGCACCATCCAGGTGACTTTCGTGTCGGCGAGGCCCGCGGCCTTGAGATGCTTTTCGACCAGGCCATTGGTCTTCATGATGGTAAGCGGCAGGTAGCCGATTCCGTACTGTTGCGCAATTCTGAAGTCGGACACTTCGGCGGCTCGTGCCGGCGGCAGGCTCGCACTGGCGGCTGCCACGATCAGCAACGACAGCAGTCTTAGGGTGGGCATGGTGAATCCTCCTTCGCGGTGAACAGCTTTTTCTAGGTTTATGTGTTTAGCCTAACACACTAAGAGCTTGGCATTCCGCGCCGGCGACTCATGGCCGCACGCCGCATTTATATTTAGGCCCGACGCTGGTCGCAAGCCGCTCCTGCATGGCATTGATGAAGCGGCACAAATAAGGCCGCGTCGCGCGCGGGTCGATCACGTCCTCGACCGCGAACGCCTCCGCGGTCAGGATCGGCGACGCGAACTGACGCAGCTCGGCTTCGATTTCCTGTATGCGCTGCGCCGGATCGGGCGCGGCCGCGATTTCACGCCGGTAAGCGGCGGCAACACCGCCTTCGACCGGCAGCGAACCCCATTCGGCGGACGGCCACGCGATCTTCAGATCGAGCCCGTTCTTGTCGGTCGTTCCCATTCCCGCCATGCCGTAGCACTTGCGGATCACCACCGTCAGCATCGGCACCGTGAGCTGCAGTCCGACGTAGACCGCGCACATGCCTTCCCTGAGCGTGGCCGCCATTTCCGCCTGGGTGCCGACCATGAATCCCGGCACGTCGACCAGAAAAATCAGCGGAATGTGGAAGGTATCGCACATCTCCATGAAATGCGTCTGCTTCCTGGCCGCTTTCACGTCCATCGCGCCGCCATAAATCATCGGGTTGTTGGCGATCACGCCGACCACCTTGCCGTCCATGCGTGCAAGGCCGGTGATCACCGAGCGCCCGAACGACGGCTGGAGCTCGAACATCGAATCACGGTCGACGATCATCGCGATCAGCGTCTTCATGCGGTAGGCCTGGCGCCGCTCGCGCGGCACGATGGTAAGCAGGCCTTCGTCGCGGCGGTCAACCGGGTCTTCGCAAGCAGTGACCGGCGGCAGGTGCCATACGTTCTGCGGCAGGTAGGACAAAAAGCGTTTGATCGCGTCAAAACACGCGGCTTCGTTATCTACGACATTATCGACTGTGCCGGCAAGATCGACCGCGACGCGCGCGCCGCCGAGAGCCTCCTTGTCGACCTTTTCGCCGAGCGAGCGCTCGACCACCGGCGGGCCCGCGGCGAAAATCTGGCTCGTGCCTTGCACCATCACCGACCAGTGCGAAAGGATCGCGCGCCCGGCGGGACCGCCGGCGGCGGTGCCGAGCACCGCGCTGATCACCGGCACTTCGCCCAGCAGTTCGACCGAGCGCTCGAAGCCGTGCACGCCGGGAAAAACCGTGTAACCGCGTTTCTTGGCGGAGGACACGGTGCCGCCGGCGCCGTCGATCAGATTGATGAGCGGTATCCGGTATTCGTGCGCAAGGTCCTCGACGAAGCCGCCTTGACCGCCTTTACGCCGCGTGCCGCCCCAGCTGGTGCCGCCGCGTACCGTGAAATCCTCGCCGCCGATCGCTACCTGCCGGCCGGAAATGGTGCCGAGCCCCATCACGTACGGCGCCGGCACGACCTTGGCGAGCTTGCCGTCAACGTAGGTCGCGTTGCCGGTCAGTTTGCCGACTTCATGGAACGAACCGGCATCGAGCAGCCCCGCGATGCGCTCGCGCACCGTGAGCCGGCCCTGCTCGTGATGACGCTTGATCGATTCTTCGCCGCCGAGCGCCTCCGCCCAGCGGTAGCGCTGCTGCATTTCGTCCGCTTCCGGTTTCCAGGTCATTTGCTTTTCCTTGGCGTCCTTCGCGTCCTTTGCGGTGAAGCTTTTCGTCTTAAAAACTCGTGGGCCAGGTCGACAGCAGGTGCTTTCCGATGCCATTGGTCTGGCGCAGCTGATGCACCTCAAGCATGCGGATCAGGTAGTCGCGCGTCTGCTCGGGGCGGATCACGTCCTGCACCGCATAAATCGAAGCGATGTCGTAGACCGAGCTGTCTTTTTGCATCTGCTTCAGCTTGTCGTCAAAGCCCGGATCGCCCGGCTTCAATCCGAACACGACCGTGACCGCATAGTTCGGATCCATGAAACTCACTTCGGCGGTCGGCCACGCGATGAACTCGTCCGAATTACGGCCGCCGCCCATGTTGATATAGGCCTGGCCATAACTTTTGCGTACCAGCACCGTGAGCTTCGGTACCGTGACCAGCGCCAGTGCGTTCATGAAATTCATGATCTTGCCGGGTGCGCGCTTGCGTTCGGCTTCGACGCCTATCGCGAAGCCCGGTGTGTCGACGAACATCAGGATCGGGATATTGTAGGAGTCGCACAGCACGAGGAAGCTCACGATCTTGTCGCATGCGTCGGCATCGAGCGCGCCGCCCTTATAGAGCGGATTGTTGGCGATCAGGCCGACCGTTTTGCCGCCGAGGCGCGCGAGCGCGGTGACGCCGGCCTTGCCGAAGCGCGCCTTCAGCTCGAAACAGCTGTCGCGGTCGGCGATCACCTGCAGGACCTTGCGCATGTCGTAAACCTGGGTGCGGCTCTCGGGCAAAAGCTTGAGGATGTCCTTGCATGCATCGCCGGAGCCAACCGGCGCCGGCTTCACCGGCGGCGCTTCGTTATGATGGCCCGGCAGGTAGGAGAGGAAGGTCTTGATCGCATCGAGCGCCTGCTCGTCGCTGTCGGCGACTTGATCGGCGAATCCCGTGACTTCGGCGTGCACGCGCCAACCACCGAGCGCTTCGGCATCGACCGGGTCGTTCATCGCGAGCGAGGCGAGCAGCGAACTCGACACCGCGATGATTGCACCCTTGCGCATCACGTTGAAGTCCGCAAGACAGCAGTACCACGTCGACGAGCCGTAGCACAGCCCGAGCGCCGCCGATACCCACGGTGATTCGCGCTGACGCAGGTATTGATGCGCGTCGAGCGCGAGCAGCGAGCCCATGCCATGCGCGCCCATGTTGTCGGGCAGTCGCGCGCCCGACGATTCGCCGAGAAACACCAGCGGAATGCCGCGCGTTACTGCCGCGCGCTTCATGTGACCGATTTTCTTCATATTGGTCGCGCTGGATGACGCGCCCATCACGGTAAAGTCGTTGGCGATGCAGGAAGCTTCGCGGCCGCAGATTTTGCCGTAGCCGGTGAGTTTTCCGTCACCAGGACTCTTGTCGCGGGCAACCGGGTAGGCCGACGTGGCAAACAACCCCGATTCTATAAATGTGCCATTATCGAACAGGTAATCGATGCGTTCGCGCGCGTTGAGAACGCCCGACGCACGGCGCTTGGCGAGCTTGTCCGGCCCGCCCATCGCGAGTGCCTTGGCGCGCCGCTGTTCGAGATCGATGATTAGATCCTCAAAAGCCATAAGTGCTCCATAAGCTTCATCGCAAAGATGTTTTAAGACGCTTCCGAGGCTTCGACTCTGCGTGCGCCATCGCCGGTCCGGTCGCACGCGATGACCCCCTGCGCTTCAAGTTGCGCTATGTCCGTTGCCGACAAGCCAGCGAGTTCGGTCAATACGCGTCGGGTGTCCTGTCCGATGCGGCGGCCGCAGTGGCGGATCGTGCCAGGCGTGGCTGACAGTTTTGGTACCACGTTGGGAACCGTCACCGTGCCGAAATCATCGTCAGGCACCTGCGCGAGCATGTTGCGCGCGGCATAGTGCGGGTCTTTGAAAATATCGGCCACGGTGTAGATGCGCGCCGCCGGCACTTCCGCCGCATGCAGCTTCTGTTCGGCTTCGGCGCAGGTCTGCTTGAGCGTCCAGCGCGTGATGATGGCGTCGAGCGCATCTTCGTTTTCGGCGCGCACGAGCGCGGTGTTAAAGCGTGCGTCATCGGCAAGCGCAGGCTCGCCGATCACGGTTGCAATACGTTTGAACACTGTATCGCTCACTGCGGTGATATGGATGTACTGATTGTCGCCGGTCGGATAAAGATTGTTGGGCGCGCTGCCGGGCAGCCTTGATCCGGCGCGCATCGCGATGGTGCCAAGCTTTTCGAACGCCGGCACGTGCGGCTCCATGAAGCTGAACGCGCCTTCGTAGAGCGCAGCATCGATCACTTGTCCTTTGCCGGTCTTGTGCCGCGCTTCGAGCGCAAGCATCGCGCCGAACGCGGCGTAAAGCGCGGTGATGTAATCTGTGGTCGAGGTCGCGATGCGCCCCGGCGGCCGGTCGGGGTCGCCGGTGATGTGGCGCAGCCCGCTAACCGCTTCGCAGATCACGCCGTAGCCGGGCCGCTCGCGATACGGGCCGGTTTGCCCGTAGCCGCTGATACGGACCATGATGAGCCCCGGATTGATGCGGGCGAGTTCGTCATAGCCGAGGCCCCAGGCTTCGAGCGAGCCGGGGCGGAAGTTTTCGATCAGAAAATCGCATTTGGCGGCGATTTTGCGGACGATGTCCTGTCCCTGCGGTTTGCGCAGGTCGACCGCGATCAGTGCTTTGTTGCGGAATATGCTCGCGGCCCACAGCGATTTGCCACGGAAACGCTTGCCCATCGAGCGCACCGGGTCGCCTTCGGCGGCTTCGACCTTGATGACTTCGGCGCCGAAATCGGCGAACAGGCGGCCGCAGAACGGGCCGGCGACGGTCGAGCCGAGCTCGAGCACGCGGTAGCCGGCGAGCGGGCCGCTGTTCGACGTCGCGGTTTGCGTGGATGCCATCGGGTGGGCGTTACAACACGAAATTCTGGAAGCGTTCGAGATATTCGCGCGAGCTTCGAATGTTGCCGCGTCGCAGTTCTTCTGCTTCGAACGCGTCGCCTTTGCGCATTGCAGCGAGCACCGCGCGATGCTGCTTGAGGCCTTCGGCTGCGCGGCCGGGCAGGATGATGATGCGGCGCTGGATTTCGCGCGTCTTGTCGTTGATGCTGTCGAGCATGTCGGCGAGCACGGCGTTGCCGGCGGCCTCGATCGTGCGGCTGCGCAGCCGATCGAGATTGGCGATATATTCCTCAAAGTCACCGCGCTTGACGAGGGCCTCCATCGGCCGGCCGAACAGTCGCACCAAGTCCTGCCACGATGACGGCTTCGACCGCTGCGTCGCCAGCCGCACGCACAGGCCTTCGAGCATTTCGCGCACGGCGTAGATTTCGAACACCTGCGACAGGTCGAGCTTTGCCACTACTGCGCCGCGGTTCGGAATGCGCCGGATCAGCCCGCGCTGCTCGAGTGCGCCGAAGGCGTCGCGCACCTTGGCGCGCGACACGCCGAACTCGCGCGACAGCTCGCTTTCGAGGAGCTTGGCTCCGGGCGGCAGCGCGTGACGCGCAATGCGCTCACGCAGCGCCGGCAGCAGTGCGGCGGCGCCATGCATGCGCGGCGCAGCGGGGCGGCTCTTGATCATCGCCGTATCGTAGACGTTGGCAACTAAAGTGTCAACAATCCTGTTTACGATTCAATGCGCCGGATGGTGCACTGCGACGTAACAAGAAGGCGAGCCGAGAGGGGGATGAAGTGTAGATGTCGCGCTTGATCTGACGGACATTGTCCGATAACGGCCACTATGCAGAGAATGAAGCTATGCAGAGTTGCAGCTCGACATCGTACACCCACAGGCCCGATTCGTCGGCATGCGCCACCCGGACGTCGATCAACGTCTGTGCAATGCAGGCCACGCTCGGAAGCAGCAACTTACTGACTTGATTGCCCCAAGCGAACACCGTGCCCGGCGAGACGCTCAGTCCATACAACTGGTTAATCAGTTGTGCGCTGCGTGCGAGCGGTAGAAATCGGCCATGGGTCAGATGCACCGCCAAGGCGCGCACGTTCGGGCCATACTGCACCGCTTCGGTCACGCCTTCGGGAAATTCGCTTTGATGCACCTGCCCGCAAGGGCAGCGCAACTGCCACGTGCGATGTTCGGTGACGTGGTAGCGCGCCACGGGTATGTCGAACACTTGCCGCTGCTCGTTCAGTTGCGCATCGGCCCCCGCCAGGCACGCGCCGCACGTGCGGTGCCGCGGCAGCGGGTGGTCGATCACCGTGTCCACGTGCTGCGAACGTTCGAGTGTCTTGCCCGCGTGCCCGGCTTGTCCGCCGGGCTTCTTGCCGGAGGCCACGCGCAGGGAGCCGGTCTTCTTCGCCAAGCCCATCGCTGGAGGACGGTTTGCTCGAATTGTGACGGTCTTTGGACAGGCGCGCTTCCAACTCCGCGACACGCGCCGTCAATTGCCGTACCCTCTCGAATAGCATGTGGATCAGCTCGTGTCGCGCCGATGCACTGTAAAATCTCCGGTAAAAATAACTGGCCACACACAACCATGGGCGCAGCATAATGGAACACGGGCGCGGTGTTCAGCCCCCAACTTACGGGACAGGATTAGCACGCTTGCGAGAGAGGTTAGGAGAGAGGGCTGGCATCCTTTGCGGTTCACGATTTTCTTGCCTGCGCCAGCACTTCCGGAATGAGGCCGGTGTGCACTTGTCCCGAACGAAACTGCTCGGAACGCAGTATCGTCAGCACCGCGGGAATGTTG
>PLYS01000051.1 GCA_003153455.1 Betaproteobacteria bacterium
GCATGAAGCGGTTCTCGAAAATGGTCTCGGTGATCAGCGCAGTGCCGCGCGCAACGCAGTTCAATGCCATGAACTGCGCCTGCATGTCGGTCGGAAATCCCGGATAGGGCGTGGTACGCAGGCTCACCGCACGCAGCGTGGCGTTCATGCGCAGGCTGATCCAGTCGGCCGCGGCTTCGATCTGCGCGCCGGCTTCGCGCAGTTTTTCGAGCACTGCCTCAAGAATGTCGGCACGCGTTCCCAGCAGCCGGACTTCGCCGCCGGTCGCGGCGGCCGCGGCGAGAAAAGTCCCGGTTTCGATGCGGTCCGGCATCACGCGGCAGTCCGCCGCCTTGAGCCGCGGCACGCCGGTGATACGGATCACGCCGCTGCCGGCGCCGTTTACCCGCGCACCCATCGCGTTCAGGCAGTTGGCAAGGTCGATGACTTCCGGTTCACGCGCGGCGTTCTCGATTACGGTCTCGCCGGAGGCCAGGGTCGCCGCCATCATGATGTTCTCGGTGCCGGTGACCGTCACCAGATCCATGATAATGCGCGCGCCCTTGAGCCTGGGCGCACGCCCATGCATGTAGCCGTGCTCGATATCGATGGTCGCGCCCATCGCCTGCAGCGCCTTGAGGTGCTGATCGACCGGCCGCAAGCCGATCGCGCAGCCGCCGGGCAACGACACGCGGGCTTCGCCGCAGCGAGCGATGAGCGGCCCCAGCACCAGTACCGATGCACGCATGGTCTTCACCAGATCGTAGGGCGCGACGGGGTTATTGAGCGCCGCTGCGTTAAGCTCGATGCCGAGTTTGTCGTCGACCGAGACCGCGATCCCCATCTGCGCGAGCAGCTTGAGCATGGTCGTCACGTCGTGCAGGTGCGGCACGTTGGCGATGCGCAGAGGCTCGCCGCTCAGGATGGACGCGCACAGGATCGGCAACGCCGCGTTCTTGGCGCCGGAAATCCGTACTTCCCCGGCGAGCGGCACGCCGCCTTCGATGATTAATTTGTCCATTTAGCAGCCTGTAGGACTTAACAGTCCGCACAGGCTGCTAAAAGCAAAACCGGCTGACTATTCAAAATAAACTCGTCGAATTTGGGGAATAGCACGGGTAAATTCGCATATCTGTAATCCTCTTCTGCAATGCTATTGGCGCCGGTTTTGCATCAGGAGTTTGTCGGGGCCAAGTCCGACAAACTCCTCGGGCGTGTGGGTTTGCATCGACAGCGCGTGGATCTCCTCGCGCATGCGGTCGCCGAGCGCGCGATAGACAAGCTGGTGCTGCTGCACCTTGTTCTTGCCGCGAAACGCCGCACTCACGATTACCGCCTCGAAATGTTGGCCGTCGCCGGCGACCTCGACATGATCGCAGGGCAGACCCGACTCGATGAATTGTTTGATTTGCTCTGGTGTCATTTCAATTACCTCAGTGGTTCGTGGTTCGTGGTTCGTGATTGGTGATTCACGCACGCTGCATTCATCACCGCTTTTCTCGCCTCTCGCCTCTCGCCCCTCGCTCCTTGCCCCTCGCTCCTTGCCCCTTGTCGCTGTCGCGTCAGTAGCGCAGCTTGTAGCCGGTTTTGATCAGCCGCAAGGTCAGCAATGATAAGGCCAGCAAACACGCGGCGACAATCGTGGCGCTCAGCCAGGGCGACACGTCGCCGACCCCGAAGAATCCATAGCGGAAACCGTCGATCATGTAGAAAAACGGATTCAGGTGCGTCAACACCCGGGCGAGCGGCGGCAGCGAGTGAATCGAATAGAATACGCCCGACAGGAACGTGAGCGGCAGAATGATGAAGTTCTGGAACGCCGCCAGCTCGTCGATTTTCTCCGATTGCATGCCGGCGATGATGCCGAGCACGCCCATGATGCCGCTGCCGAGCAGCGCGAACGCAAGCACCCACAGCGGGTGCTCGCAGCGCAGTTCGACGAACCACATGGTGGACAACAGTACACCCGCGCCGCACACCAGGCCGCGCGCCACCGCGGCGAGCAGGTAAGCAAAGAAGAATTCGCGATGCGACAACGGCGGCAGCAACACAAACACGATGTTGCCGGTCATTTTCGACTGCATCAGGCTCGAGCTCGAGTTGGCGAACGCGTTCTGCAGCACCGACATCATCGCCAGCCCCGGCACCAGGAACGCGGTATAAGCGATACCGGGATACGGCTCGAGCGTGTTGCGCAGCGTGTGGCCGAACACCAGCAGGAACAGCAGCGCCGTCGCCACCGGCGCGAGCACCGTCTGCACTTTGACTTTCCAAAAGCGCAGCCATTCTTTGTGGAACAGCGTGTAGAAGCCGGTCATGGCGTCGCTATGCTCCGCGGGTGAAACGTGAAGGCGTGAATGAGTGAACCCCCTCCCCAACCCTCCCCCAGCGATGGGGGAGGGAGCAGGAAATTTTCTTCACTCGTTCACTCCTTCACTTCTCATTATCTTTACAAACACTTCTTCCAGATCGGGCTGCATCACTTCCATTTCCTGCACCTTCGCGCCGGCGGTTCGCAGTGCCGCCATCACGTGCTCCACCTCGTCGTAGCTTGGCAGCGCGAGGCGGAAACCGGCTTCGTTCTCCTGCGCCAACAGCGGTTTGAGCGCGTCGGGCAGGCGATGGGGCGCCAGCTTCAAGTTGACGTAGCAGCCGAAGAAGCGCTTGAGCAGATTTTGTGTCGTGTCGTTGGCGACGATCTCGCCCTGCTTCAGCATCGCGATGCGTCCGCACAACGTTTCCGCTTCTTCAAGGTAATGCGTGGTGAGCACAATGGTATGCCCATCCCGGTTCAGGCGCCGGATGAACCGCCACAACGTCTGACGCAGTTCAACGTCGACGCCGGCGGTAGGCTCGTCGAGCACGATCACCGGCGGCTTGTGCACCAGCGCCTGCCCGATCAGCACACGGCGTTTCATGCCGCCCGAGAGCTGGCGCATATTCGTGTCGGCTTTCTCAGTGAGACCGAGATAGTGCAGCAATTCGTCGATCCAGGCACGGTTGTCGCGGATGCCAAAATAACCGGATTGTATGGTCAGGGCCTCGCGCACCGTGAAGAACGGATCGAACACGAGTTCCTGCGGCACCACGCCGAGCGCGCGCCGCGCCTGGCGGTAAGCGGCGACCACGTCATGCCCCATGACGCGGGCGCTGCCGCTCGATGCAATAGCGAGGCCCGCGAGGATGCTGATCAGCGTGGTCTTGCCCGCGCCATTGGGGCCGAGCAACCCGAAGAACTCGCCCTGGGCGATTTCCAAGCTGACGCCGGCAAGCGCCTGCAATTCGCCGTAGCGTTTGACGACCTTTTCGACCTGGATTGCGGGGACCATCTACGAAGTGAGAAGTGATCAGTGATCAGTGACTGATGACCGATAACTGATAACTGATAACTGAGAAGTGAGGAATGAGGGGCGAAACGAAGGGTGAAGGCGGAAGGCGGAAGTAACAACAGTATTTTAATTCATCCTTCATCCTTCGCCCTTCCTCGCCTCACTCGCCGGCAGCGATCAGCTCGGTCACGCCGTAGAGCGCCGCCAAGCTTTTCAGGCTTTCCGGCAGGTTGCGAAACGCAATATGCAGGTTTTTCTGTTTCGCGGCGCGGCGCCATTCGAACAGCAGGCTCAGCGCGGTGGAATCCACCTCGGTGACTGCGGCAAGATCGACCACGAGATCGTCTTTACCCAACTGCTGCTTGCCGGCCTCGCACAGCGCCGTGACGCCGGCGATGGTGAGCGCGCCACGCACGCGAAGCTGGTTACCGTCGCGTTCGATCATTTCCCGGGGGACTGCTGGTCGAGCGTCTTGTTCTTGTTGGCGAGCGTCGCAATCAGCCCGTCGATGCTGGACTTCTGGATTTCGCTGTTGAAGGTGCTGCGGTAGTTCTGCACCAGGCTCACGCCCGCGATCGCGACGTCATATACCTTCCAGCTCGCGTCGGTTTTCTCCATGCTGTAATTGATGTCGATCGGATCGGCGCCGCCCTTTTGCTTGATCAGCGAGCGCACGACCACATCGGTATCGCCAGGCTGCAGCTTGAGCGGTTTGTATTCGACCACCTGGTCTCTGTATTGGGTGAATGCGCTGGTGTAGGTGTGCACCAGCAGCGTACGAAATTCGTTGGTCAGGCTTTGCTGCTGCGCGCTGGTGGCCTGGCGCCACGGCGCACCGACCGCAAGCCGCGTCATATGCGTGAAATTGAAATGCGGCAGGACCTTGGCTCCCACCAGGTCGAAAACTTTTTTGGTGTTGCCGGACTGGATGTCCTTGTCGGCGCGGATTACCGCAAGCACTTCCTCGGTGACTTTCTTGGCCAGCGCATCGGGCGCCATGTCGGTCGATTGCGCCAGCGCCGTAACTGCCAGCACCATCCCCAGCAGACAACCGCATATCAATCTGTTCATCGCTACTCCCTCGCGTTCGTTTCGCCTGGTATACGGCCGCTTCATTTAGGGCTGCCTTCGGCCGCCTTGCTGAACATGAACTGGCTGATCAGCTTCTCCAGCACCACTGCCGACTGGGTAAGCTTGATTGTATCGCCGTTGGCGAGCTTTGCGTCTTCAGCCCCGCCCTCGAGCCCGATATATTGCTCGCCAAGCAATCCGGCGGTCAGCACCGACGCCGAGGTGTCCTTGGGAAACTGGTAACGCGTTTCGATATTCATGATGACTTTCGCCATGAACTTTTCGTTATCGAACACGATCCCGGCGACGCGGCCGACGACAACGCCCGAACTTTTTACCGCCGCGCGCGGCTTGAGACCGCCGATATTGCTGAACTGCGCGGATAGCTGGTAGGTCTCGGCGCCGGCAAAGCTGCCCATGTTGCCAACCTTGAGCGCGAGAATCGTCAGCGCGCCGAGGCCGGCGACGACAAACAGTCCAACCCAGAGATCGAGTGTCGAGCGTTCCATCAAATCCCCCGAAACATAAATGCAGTCAAGATGAAGTCCAGCCCAAGTATCGCCAGCGACGAGGTGACCACGGTGCGCGTGGTGGCGCCCGAAACGCCCTCCGCCGTCGGCGGGGCGTCGTAGCCCTCGAACAGCGCGATCCAGGTCACGGCAATGCCGAACACGATACTCTTGATTACGCCGTTCACGATATCCTCGCGGAAGTCCACCGCGCTCTGCATTTGCGACCAGAACGATCCTTCATCAACGCCGATCACCACCACGCCGATCAGATAGCCGCCGTATACGCCCATGGCGCTGAACATTGCCGCCAACAGCGGCATCGAGATCACGCCGGCCCAGAAACGCGGCGCCACCACCCTTGCAATCGGGTCCACCGCCATCATTTCCATCGCCGACAGCTGCTCAGTCGCCTTCATCAAGCCGATCTCGGCGGTCATCGCCGAGCCGGCGCGGCTCGCGAACAACAGCGCCGACACCACCGGTCCCAGTTCGCGCACCAGCGACAAGGCCACCAGCACCCCGAGCGCGGATTCCGAACCGTAGGTTTTGAGCGTCTGGTATCCCTGAAAGCCGAGCACCATGCCGACGAACAGTCCCGAGACCAGGATGATGATCATCGACATCACGCCGGAAAAGTAAAGTTCCCGGGTGATCAGGCGCGGGCGTCGAAAGCTGGTCCCCGAGTGCAGCAGTGTCAGCGCGAGAAAACGCGTGGAGTAGCCCAGGCGCAGCACGCTATCGATCACGTGGTGGCCGACGTTACGGATGTTGATGATGGAGCCGCGGTTAAACAAGCTCGAGATCCTCGCTGAATTTACGGCTCGGGTACTGGAACGCAACCGGACCGTCCGCCTCGCCCCACACGAATTGGTGCACCAGCGGGTCCGTTGATGCGCGCATCTGGTCGGGCGTGCCATGCGCGACCATCACGCCTTCCGACAGGTAATAGACGTAATCGACGATCTCGAGCGCCTCCTGCACGTCGTGCGTAACCACGATCGAGGTCGATCCGAGCGCGTCGTTGAGTTTCCTCACCAGGTTACGGATCACGCCCAGCGATATCGGGTCGAGACCCGTAAACGGCTCGTCGTACATGATCAGCATCGGGTCGAGCGCAATCGCGCGCGCCAGCGCCACGCGCCGCGCCATGCCGCCCGAGAGCTCCGACGGCATCAACCGGTGCGCGCCGCGCAAGCCCACCGCATGCAGCTTCATCATCACAATGTCGTGCACCATCGGTTCCGGCAGATCGGTATGCTCGCGCATCTGGAACGCCACGTTGTCGAACGCCGACAGGTCGGTGAACAACGCGCCGAACTGGAACAGCATGCCCATGCGCCGGCGCATCCGGTACAGTCCTTCGCGGTCGAGCTCGTGGGTCAGTTTTCCATCCACCTTTACGTAACCCTGCGTGGGCTTCAACGCCCCCCCGATCAGCCGCAGCAGCGTGGTCTTGCCCGAGCCGCTGATGCCCATGATAGCCACCACCTTGCCGCGCGGAATGACCATGTCGATTCCGGTCAGGACCGGGTGTCGACTGTCATACGCATAACTGACGCTGCTGATTTCGATCAGGTTATCGGCTGCCACGGGGGAGTAGACGCCTAAAAGTGGTGGATTCTAAACCAGTTGGCAGGATTACCACAATTACGCTTATGAACTCGCTCTACCGCCCCGCCTCGGCCGCTCCGAAGCCCGGGCGTACGCCGATGCGCTTGCCGAAATCGAGATCGCCGCCGGCGGCAACCAGTAGCTTTGGGTATGCTGTAACATTACGTCATCCGCGCCGTTTTTTTGCGACATATGTCCGAAATCGCACTGCGTTTTACAGGTGTCACCAAGAACTACGGCCATGCGGCCGCGCTGCATGATGTCTCATTCGAAGTCGCGAGCGGCGAGTTTTTCGGCCTGGTCGGCGTCAACGGCGCCGGCAAGACCACGCTGCTCAAATGCCTGCTCGATTTTTGCGACACTGACAGCGGCAGCATCGAGGTCTTCGGTACATCGCACCGCCTGACCGCAGCGCGCCGGCGGCTTGCATTTTTGCCCGAGCGCTTTAATCCGCCCTACTACCTGACCGGCGAGGATTTCATCAAATACGTGCTCGCAATGCAGGAGACAGGCCATGACCGCGGCGAGGCCGAGCGCATGTTGTGCACGCTCGATCTCGATCTGGCGGCACTCAACCTGCCGGTGCGCACTTACTCCAAGGGCATGACGCAAAAGCTCGGTCTCGCGGCATGCTTCCTGAGCGGCAAGGATCTCTACGTGTTCGACGAGCCGACCAGCGGCCTCGACCCCAAGGCGCGCGCGCTGCTCAAATCGAAACTGCGCGAACTGAAGCAAAAAGCACGCACCGTGTTTTTTACTTCGCACGCGCTGGCCGACGTAGCTGAGGTGTGCGACCGCATGGCGGTGATGCATGCGGGTCGTTTGCGCTTTGCCGGCACGCCCGCTCAACTGTGCCGGCAGTTCGCGAGCGACGATCTCGAGCAGGCATTCCTGCGCTGCATCGAAGCCGCGCCGCAGCCGGCCTGAAATGCGTCCCCGCATTCGAAACTGTCAGGTTGGAAACTATCCGGCAATATTATGGTAAGTTAGCCGCTAATCAATTCGCTATTGACAAATTTTGAGAAGAGCTTCAACGCAAAGACGCAAAGGGCGCAAAGATGGATGAGAATGAGTGTTCCCACTTGATT
>PLYS01000059.1:0-8395 GCA_003153455.1 Betaproteobacteria bacterium
GAGGACATTTCCGCGGCCGCGCGGCAGGAGATAAACGGAAGACGGCCATGGCCGGGCGGAGCCAGATACCAGCAGTTCGGCTAACCAGGCGGTGAAACGAAAATCCAGCCGTTTCCCCGGCGATTTTGTGTTTCAGGTTACGCGGGACGAATTCGACTCTTTAAGATCGCAAAATGCGATCTTAGCCGATGGACGTGCGGCGTTTCGCCGACTATTTCCCCAAACTGGAGTTGCTTGCTCCGGGAAAAGGACGGGATTGATGGTGGCGCGCGGCGGGCGGAAGCTTTCGCCGAAATCGACGCCCCCCCGGTTTTCGCTCCAGGGTCGAGCAAAGCGAGGGCTAACGCGGCAGCTCGTGGTGCTCGCCGCTCTTCAGCGAGGCGAGCGCCGCAGCGATATCTGCAATCCGATTGCGCAGTCGAGGCCAGCTTGTTGTTGGCAGGACCAGAACCGCGAGCTTGCGGCCCGACAGCGACTGCTGGTATCGCAAATTACGATCGGTGGTAATGAGGACATCGAACTGCTTTTCGGCAGCGGCGAGCAAGTCACCGTTGGTGAGTCGCGACCAGCCCAGTTCGAACGCGGTGTGGACTTGGTGACCGGGAAGGTGTTGCCTGAGCGGAACCGGTGTGCCCTGATCGAACAGAATCCGCATTCCGGGCGGGCGATCAGGCGACCTGCAGGCTGCGGGTGGCGTGCTCCAGTACGGCCTCGACCTGCTCACGCGTCACGCCCGGGAACCATTCGAGGAATTGGGCCACTGTGGCGCCATCCTCAATGTTCTCGAACAGCGCATGAACCGGCACGCGCGTACCATGAAACACCCAGGCGCCGCTTACGATGCCTGGGATCTGCTCAACTGCCTGACAGGTGCTCCAATCCAGCATTACTACACTCTACTGCGAACCCGTCAGGACGGCAAATGGTGAACAGTGACGACGGAACAGGCAACAGGGAATGGTACGGTGCTATTATGTTTACATACGCAAACAGCATGAGCCAGCTTTCGATTACATCTAAATGCGGGATGCTGCCGCTTGCCGCAGCATTGATGATCGTTGCTGTCGCTTATGCCGGTCATGCCGCCGCAGCCGACTGGAAGCCGGAAAAGAATGTCGAGATCGTCGCCATGTCGGGCCCCGGCGGCGTGCTCGGCTGGACTTACCTCAATCAGCACGCAGGGGACGGCGGTTATATTTCTGGGAAAGCAATTTCATGAGCAGCGCGGACAGCCGCAGATATCTGAAGGACCAGCACGACGAATACAAGGCCGTATTGACGGACCTGGCATTGCGGAGGAAGCAATGACAAAGCTCATGACACCTATGAAGCGGTCATTGATGATACTGGCGGCGGCGCTTGCTTTCCCGGTCGCCGCGCAGAACTACCCAACCAAGATCGTGCGGATCATAGGGCCGTTTGCGGCGGGCGGCGGGAACGACGTCCTGGCGCGCATGCTCGCACAGAAGCTCAACGAATCGCGCGGCCAGTTCTTCATGGTCGAAAACCGCGGCGGCGCGACCGGCACCATCGGCGCAGCGCTGGTGGCGAAAAGCCCACCCGACGGCTACACGCTGATCCTGCACTCGACGAGCACCTATATTGCCGGGTATTTGTATCGCAGCGTCCCTTACGACCCCGTAAAGAGCTTCGCCCCCGTCATCAACTGCGTGATTTATCCGTTTTACCTGGTGGCAAATCGGTCGCTGCCGGTGAAAAGCGTCGCCGAATTGATCGCGCTGGCGAAGAAAAAACCCAACGAGGTAACTTACGGTTCGCCGGGCGTCGGCAGCGGCGGACACCTGGTGATGGAAATGTTCGACGCGGCGGCCCGGACCAAGACCGTTCACGTGCCGTTCAAGGGTTCGGCGCCAGCGATGACGGCTGCGGCGGGCGGCGAGGTTGCGCTCGGAATCACCAGCATTCTTTCGGGGCAGCTGTTTGTCAAAACCGGAAAATTACGCGGGCTGGCGGTCACTGGCGCGACCCGGTCACCCGCTGTTCCTGATGTGCCGACGATGTCGGAATCCGGGTTGCCGGGCTTTGAAGCCTACCTCTGGACCGGCATTCTGGCCCCGGCCGGGACCCCAGCAGCGATCGTGAACCAGCTCAATGCCAGTCTCAGCCGCATTCTTGAAACGCCGGAGATGAAGGAATGGCTGCTGCAGAGCATTGGAGGGGAATTTAAGGCCAACACCCCGGAGCAATTCGGGGCGTTCCTCGCCAAGGATGTTGCGCGCTGGCAGAAAGTCATCAAAGACACCGGAGTGAGCCTCGATTGATCCGGTAATCAGATGATCCCCGGTAAAAAGTGGGGGTCATTACCCGAACATCGAACTCCGCATTTCCGGTGTCGCTTGACGCGCTGAAGCGTCAGCCACCTAATCCGCCCTTGCGCCGGATGCTTTCACGACCTTGCCCCATTTGGCGATCTCGGACTTGATGTAAGCGGCGAATTGCGGGCGCGTGTCGCCGATCGACGTGAATGCGAGTGTCTGGAGCCGTTCCCTGACGTCCGGCTGGTTGATGATTTTCACCACCTCGGCGTTCAGTTTGTCGAGTATGGCGGGCGGCGTTTTTGCCGGCGCGGCAATGCCGACCCAACCCACCGCCTCGTAGCCCGGATAGCCTGACTCGGCGATTGTTGGCAGCTCTGGCAGGAATGGGGAGCGTTTCAATGTTGCCAGCCCCATTCCGCGCAGCTTGCCGGCCTTGACGTGCGGCATGACGGCAGGCAGCGCATCGGACATGACCGGGACCTGGCCGCTGAACAGCTGCACGTACATGTCGGCGCTGGTTTTGAATGGCACGTGATTCAATTGAATGCCGGCGGTGCTGCGGAACATTTCCATCGAAAGATGGTTGGTCGAGCCGATACCGAGCGACGCGAAATTGATGTGTCCCGGCCTGGCCTTCGCCGCGGTCACGAACTCCTGCAGCGACTTGAAGTCGGCACCCATGCTCGCCACCAAAGTTTGCGGAGTAGAAACGAGATTCGCGATCGGCTCGAAATCCCTGATCGCGTCGTAAGGGGGTTTCTCGTACAGGCTGGGCGCGGTGCCGAAGGCGCTCGATGGCGCCATCGTGAGGGTGTAACCGTCGGGAGCTGCCCGCGCGCCGATTTCAGTGCCGACGACACCGCCTGCCCCGGGCCGGTTGTCGACGATGACTTGCTGGCCCCAATCCTCGCTCAACCTCTGCGCGATGATGCGGGCCGTGGTGTCGGTCGAGGAACCCGGTGCGAACTGCGCAATGATACGGATCGGCTTGGTTGGATATTCCTGCGCCGTGCTCTGGCCCGCGGCGGCGAGACACAGGGTGACGGCAGCGATCGATACCTGCAGCCTTCGGTAGTTGCGTTTCATGTCGCTCCCCTCATTCGGCGCGGATGCCCGTTTGTTCGATCAATTTGGCCCAATGCGCGAGATCCGTTTTGACAAAAGCCGCGAATTCTTCAGGTGTATTTCCAACCGTCTCGAGGCCTGCGCCGAGCATCCGCTCCCGCACGTCCGGAAGCGCCAGCGCTGCCACGATGTCTTTGTTGAGCTTGGCGATGAGCGGCCTGGGCGTGCCTGCCGGCACATGCACGCCGTTCCAGCCGATCACCTCGAACCCGGGCAGCCCGGATTCCGCGACCGTCGGCAATTCAGGCGCCGTTAGCGAACGCTTCGCGCTGGTCACCGCAAGAGCGCGAAGTTTCCCGCTCTTGTAATGGGGCAGGGCCGTGGGTGCGTACTGGAATGAGACCTGCACGTGTCCGCCGAGAAGATCCGTGGTCGCGGCGGCCGCACTCTTGTACGGAACATGTACGATATTGACGCGGGCCATGCTCTTGAACATTTCTCCCGCGAGATGCGGCGGCGTGCCGGGGCCGGACGACGAGTAGTTGAGCTGTCCCGGTTTTTCGCGCGCGAGCTGGATCAGTTCCGATACCGACTTCGCCGGCACGGAAGGATGGACCAGCAGGTAAAAAGTCGCCGTCGCCAGCAATGTGACGGGCGCGAAATCCCGCACGAGGCTGTAGGGCGAGCCCGGATACAAACCGGCATTGATGGTAAAGA
The DNA here is from genome assembly GCA_003153455.1 of Betaproteobacteria bacterium. GTDB lineage: Bacteria > Pseudomonadota > Gammaproteobacteria > Burkholderiales > SG8-41 > PALSA-1004. The sequence goes on from PLYS01000059.1 coordinate 4,062, forward strand.
CCGCGGTGCTGATCAGCCACGTATAACCATCCGGGGAGGATTTCGCCGTGATATCCAGCGCAATGGCGCCGCCGCCGCCGGGGCGCTGGTCGATGATCACCTGCTGTCCCCATGCGTCGGCGAGCTTCTGGCCGACGAGGCGCGGCGGAAAATCCGAACCCGGCCCGACCACGACGCGTATCGGCTTGGCTGGGAAGGTCTCGGCAAATGCCGCGGGTATGAATCCGGACAAAATTACGGCGCAAGCGTGGACCGCACGGCGTGAGAGGATCATCATGGTCAGGGAATGATTTTCATCGCGCGATAATGCGCGAATTGCCGGATGAACATCGCGCCGGAATTGGCGCTCTCCTGAAAACCGAGCGCGCGCGCTTTCGACATTGCAGACATCACGTCCCATTCCGGCGTGAACTGGTAATCGCCATAGGCCCACAGCACAAGAGTATCGAGCCGGGTCGGACGCAATGCGTGCTTCCTGATGATTCTATCCCACACCGTGTCTTTGTCCGCCATGTACTGCGCGAGCTTGATTTTGCGCGGGGCCCCGGCTTCCAGCCCAAACCAGGATGCGAAACGGGGCCACAGCTCGGACCAGCGTGGATTATCACCGTTGACCACATTAAACGCCTGGTTCGCGCAGCGCGGCTCTTGCGCCATCCACGCGACGGCCCGAGCCAGCAGCGCGAGATCGGTAAACTGGGTATGGACCTGATATGTCGCCGGGCTTCCCGGGAAATCGAGCGGCTCTCCGAGTTCGCGCTGGATCGCGGCAAATACCGCGATGACCAGCCCGATGGAACGCGGATGATCGATGGCCGGGTCGCAAAACGCGTGCGGACGCGAAGTCGTGTAACTCCATTCTTTGCCGCGGCTGCGNNTGTCCTCGCTCATGGGCAGGTCGACCGGCCCCAGTTGGTGCCCGTAATACTTGCTGCCGTGCACCGCGTGGATGTGCTGCAGTCTGGCCACCGGCTCGAGCGCGGCGACCAGGTTGCTCAGCATCGCCGCATTGACATCGACCGGTTCCAATTTACCCTCGAGGTGATCATAGCGCGCAGCATAGAATACATGGCTGACCGTCGCCAGAGCATCGACGTTGCGCCGGCAATCCTCGGGTTCTTTCAAATCGACGGCGATCCAGCGCAGGCTTTGTGCGGGCTGGGGCCGGCGCGCCAGCCCAATCACTTCCCAGTTGCCGGAAGCGATCAGATGGTCGGCGATGCGGCGTCCGATCAATCCGGATCCGCCCGCGATGAGCGCAGTATTACGCGCCATTCCAGGCAGCGGGTTGGCGCGCAACAGCCGGCGCATTGACGCCCTGGAAGCTGTCGCTTGCTGAGCTATGAACCATACAGTCTCGACTTTGCGGGTCCGGTCTGGGCGGTGATATTACCTTAATCTCACAGGGCTGCGGCTAGCAGCCTGCCGGACTTAAAAGTCCGTACAGGCTGCTAAAAGCAAAACCGGCTGACCATTCACAAAAGACTCATTCGAAGTGGCCGCATTTTGCGAAAAGCACGAGTAAATTCGCATATCTGTCATTATTTTCTGCAATTCTACTGGCACCGGTTTTGCATTAGGAGTTTGTCGGCGGCTAAGTCCGACAAACTCCTGGCGTGACCTTTATGGCATGATTAGCCGCTTCGCGACGCACCTGACAGACCAACAAAGGAGAATATTGTGGAAAAGAAATCCCCGCTTGTTAAATTTCGCCAACTGCTTGCCGACCCGGGTTTCATCATGGCGCTAGGCATTTGGGATCCCTACACGGCGCGCGTGGCGGAGGCCCTCGGCGTCGAATGCGTGCATCTCGGCGGATATCAGCTTGGCATAGGTACGGTAATCAGCGAACCGCTGATGACCCTTACCGAACTTGCCCATGCCTGCCGTTATATTACGAACGCAGTGCAGATTCCCGTTTTCGTTGACGCGGGAGCCGGCTTCGGAGAACCGCTGCACGTAATGCGTACGGTGAAAGAACTCGAGCGGACCGGCATTGCCGGTCTGCATATCGAAGACCAGATTTTTCCCAAACGCGTCCATTACCACAAAGGGATCGAACACGTCGTATCGCGTCAGGAAATGGTGGATAAGATCAAGGCGGCCGTGGCGGCACGAACCGACCCGAACTTTGTGATCATGGGCCGAACGGACGCAATGGCGACGAGCGGCTTTGCGGAAGGGATCGAGCGCGCCAATCTGTATCTTGAAGCCGGCGCCGAAATGGTTATGATTTTCCCGAATACGGTGGAAGAAGCCCGTCTGGCGCCGCGTGAAATCAAGGGACCGATTTCGTTCGTGAACAGTGAAGGCAACCGCTCGAAACGCCCTCTTTTTTCAGTGAAGGAATTCGAGGACATGGGGTATAAGATGTGCACCTATCCCACGGCATTGCTGTGTCCGGTGACGCAGGAGATGAAGCGCGTCATCACGAACCTCAAAACGCTGGGCGTCAGCGGCCTGCCGCAGGACAAAATGATCCTCTGGCGGAAGGAATGCGAAGATCTCATCGGTCTGGACGAATATTACAGGATAGAAAAAGAGACCGTGGAGCGCTAGCAGCCTGTCGGATTTGACACTCCGCCCAGGCTGCTAGCGCTAAGAGATGCTTGAACCTGGAAAAGCTCTTCACCGCGAAGGCCGCCAATGGTGAGATTTCTCCCCGCGCTGGCAGCCGTTGCGTTGTTATCGGCTGACCTGTATGCCGGCTCGGGCGTTGCGGCTTCCAACGCGTCATCCGGCAGCAGGTCCGCAGCCGCACCGCAAGCTCAGGCGCCGTCTTATCCGTATCGCCCGGTACGCCTGATCGTGCTTTTCCCGCCCGGAGGCTCCGACACTGTCGCGCGCATGCTCGGGCAGAAGCTCAGTGAAAAACTGGGCCAGCAGCTGGTCATCGACAATCGGGCGGGCGCCGCGGGCACGATAGGCGCGAATATCGCCGCGAAAGCCGCTGCCGACGGTTATACGCTTCTGTTCGCGACCGCATCGTTCGCGATGACGGCCGGGTTTTACCGGAATCTGCCCTACGACCCCGTCAGGGATTTCGCTGCTATCGGGTCCGTGGCGTCCCAGCCGTTCTTGCTGGTGGCGCATCCGTCGCTGCCGGCGAACACCGTCAAAGAGCTCGTCGCGCTTGCCAAGGCGAAGCCCGATCAACTGATTTACGGTTCGACGGGCGCCGGCGGCGCCGGCCACCTTGCGACCGAGATGTTCATTAGCATGACCGGCATTCGCATCACGCATGTGCCTTACAAGGGCACCGGTCCGGCGATCACGGCTGTGATTGCCGGCGAGGTTCCATTCGTGTTCGCCGTCATCGGCTCCGCGCTGCCATCCGTTCGCGCCGGCAAGCTCAAAGCGCTTGCGGTCACCAGCGTGCGGCGTTCGGCGCTGGCCCCCGATCTGCCGACGGTCGCTGAATCCGGCGTTCCCGGTTATGAAGCGGTAACATGGTTCGGAATCCTTGCGCCGCGTGGCACGCCACAAAGCATCATCGGCCTGCTCAACCGGGAAATTGTGGCCGTGCTTCGGAGCAATGATTTTCACGACCGGCTTGTCGCGATGGGGATCGAGCCGGTTGTCTCCACGCCGAAGGAATTCGCGGACTTCCTCCAGACCGAAATCGCCAAGTGGGGCAAGGTGATCAGGGATGCCGGCATCCGCGCCGAATAAAAGGAGGATATCAAGCAGCCGCTTGTTGAGGCACTACTGAGCGGCCGGGGCGATATATTAAAGTTTTCTTCGAGGATATGAAGATGAATGGGAAGCACGGCAACGAGGCCTATGGGATATCGGGAAAAATCGCTCTGATTACCGGAGGCGCAAAAAACATCGGGCGCAGTATTGCGTCGACCATGGCCAAAGCCGGGGCCATTCCGATCATCCTCTTTCGTGACGATGACGAAACGGCACGGGCATTCTGCGAGGAGATTGCCGGAGACGGCGGCCGGGCGGGCATGTACAAGGCTGATCTGGCGGACGTCGGCGCGCTGAGGGGTGTGGTCAAGACAATCGAGAAAGATTTCGGCTGCGTCGATATTCTGGTCAACAACGCCGCGATACGGCCGCATTCAAAGATAGCGGAGATTACGGTCGAGGAATGGGACCTCGTCATCGCAACCAACTTGAGAGGGCCTTTTTTTCTAGGCCAGGCGGTATTGCCGGGAATGATCCGCAGAAAATGGGGGCGCATCGTCAATATCGGGGGTCTGGACGCGTACTGGGGTAAACCGCGACGAGCGCACAATGTCAGCGCCAAGCTGGGGTTGGTAGGACTGACGCGGGCGGCTGGCCAACGAAGTGGCCAGATTCGGTGTCACGGTAAACGTTGTCGT
>PLYS01000059.1:8421-10130 GCA_003153455.1 Betaproteobacteria bacterium
CGCCAGCCGACGGACGATTATTCAGCGGAAGAGTTCTAGGTGATCAAGAATGCCGGCATCCGCGACGAGTGAAGAAGAAAAAAAGCCGCCGAATGCGTAATCGCTTGGGCGGCTTTTTTGGGAGGCACGTTAGAACTGCGCGAAAATCGTCACCTCTGCCGCTCAGGAAATCCGACCACTTTTTATTTGACAGGATACCACCATGACACCCGATGAAAAATCACTGGCTGCTTCAAGCGCAGGCAAGGAAATGCGTTACACGGTACTCCCCGATCGCATGCCCCCGATTCCACCCGGGAAAATATGAAGAAATAAGCCCATGGCCCCAGGAATAAAAGCGCCCACGGCAAATGCCATCCAGGCGCCGGCTCTCAAACGCTTCTTCGCCCCTGACAGNNTCGCCGTCGTGGAACTCGCCGAGGGGCCGCATCTGATGACCAGTATCGTCGAATGCGCTCCTGATTCCGTGCGGATAGGAATGAAAGTGCGCGTGACGTACCGTCAGGTTGCTGACGGCGTCACGCTGCCGGTGTTTGAACCGGAATAGTAGCGACCCGGGTTCTTGACCATCTGGCCCGCACCGGGTCGAGCACGATATAGCGGGCCAGTTCCAGCAGATAGCGCTCGCGGTCGACCCAAATGGCCTTGAAGCGGCTCTGGAAGGCATGGCCGACGCGTGCGTGGCGGCGAAACGACACCGCCTGCTGCCGTCGGATTTTGTACTTCCGGCCGTATTCGACATGCCATCGGCGGCGGCCCACCAACGGCAGGTGATAAAGTCATCGGGTCATGCGTTATGTGCGCTACTGCACCGAGCAGCTTGCAATAGGGGGAGATAACTGCTAACTTGTTGACGACGCCTAAGTAATCAGATTAGAATAATCGTGTAATTGCATTGATAATACACACGGTTTATGATTCCGCGGTAATTTATCCATATGTAGGGACAATGCCATGAACGCTCAGTCCGCCTCCACCACTCAATCCCAGCACCTTGTNNGCATTGGCCGCGACCGCACCAACCAATGGCCTTGGATCGGAGGCGACATACGGTATCGTTTCCGGCACTTATACCAATACCGTGTCCGGAACCACTATCAATGGAACTAGTGGGCAACCTGCTGTTTGTTTCACTACGGGGCCCGCAGTAACGCCGACAATTACCGGCACAATTGTTACGCCTTGCCCTTCTGCAACAGGGACGGATCAAAACGCCGCCTTGTCGGATCTGAATAGTCAATCCTGTACAACTCTCGGCGCTGCGGTTGCTCTAGACACGATAAATCTGGGTTCTGGGCCTGGAGTCTTCCCTCCTGGTTGTTATTCCAGCACTGGCGCAATGAGTATAACCACAGGCACTACAGTGACCCTCAGTGGTGCCGGCGTTTACATCTTCAGGCCAGGTGGGGCGCTTGGTTCGGCAGCCAATTCCAATGTCGTCGTGGCAGGTGGCGCCTGCGCTACCGATGTATTTTGGGCTCCTGTTGGCGGCACAACAATTGGGGCAAACTCTAGCTTCGTGGGAAATATCTTTCGTGGTACTGCTGCTGGCCTCAGTATTACCTTAGGAAGTACAGTAAGCTTGCAAGGAAGAGCCTTGGCCTTTGGCTCAACAGTCACGACCGATACAGATACAATTACTGTCCCTACTTGCGGCCCATTCGTCCCCCCCACCACCACCACGACCACAGCGGGAACGACCACCACAA
>PLYS01000549.1 GCA_003153455.1 Betaproteobacteria bacterium
AGGATGAATTCCCGCAGGCGGGAGTGTCCGTACGCACCCATCACGAGTAAATCCAGTTCATGGGAGGCGACATAGGCTTCGAGAACGCCACCGGCCGGCCGACCCCTGGCGTCGACCCTGTCCAGCACGACATCGATGCCGTGCCGGGACAGGTTCTTCGCCAGTTCTTCGGCGGAGTGCTTGTCATCGAGGCGCTTCTCGTTGAGAACGGTGACGATGCGGACCTTCTTCGCCTTTTCCAATAGCGGCATCGCATCCGATACCGCACGCGCGGCGGCACGGCTGAAATCCCAGGCCACCGCGACGGTCCCGAGTTCGAACGGGCGGGACCGCGGGTTCTGCGGAAGGATCAGGGTCGGCCTGCCGGACCCAAACATCACGGCCTCGGCATACCAGCGGTCGTTCGACTCCGGCATGATGGTGAGATCGCGAAGCCGCGCGTATTCGACCAGCAGCTCCGGAGTTTCGAATGTAGCACATTTCTCCAATATCGATTCGCCGGAAATGCCCGATTTTGCCGCGGCCGCTTCAAACGCTGCAAGCAGGTCTTGCGCATTCTTCCGGCTCTTGCGGGCTTCTCCTGCGATGATTCCAGGCAAGCCGACCGCGGCGCCCGAAATGAAGTGACCGGGCACCTGAACGTGTTGTTCGCAGGTGAGCGCCGCGATGTGAGCGCCGAGAGCTGAAGCGACCGAAACTGCATCGTCAACTACAGATAACGGCGTCGGCTCGGGATAACTCGTCAGCGCGACCATGATGTCTCTGAACGCCATCGAAAACCTCATATTACCAACTCAGATTAGACCCATGACGATTTCGCGCGTTGACCTGGGTCAAGCGGACGTCTGCAAATGGCGTGCTTCTCGGACCTGAGCAGGCGGCCTGACGATGTCAGTCTTGAGGGTAAATCGACCGCTCGCGAACTCCTAACTTCCGGATACCTAACACCAGGGATGATCCTGAAGGTTTGATGTTGACCTACATCAAAAATAGGTTGGCGCGGCATGTTAACGAGGAAAATCAGTACATTGGAAATCTATGGAGACGAGAAATGGTTACGCATAGCAGTACCCACTTCAATATAAATTGGGCTAAAGAGCGTCTCGATGAAATGGACGCCATACTGACATCGCTTGAAGGCAAAGCTGGTGCGGTGCAGGCTGACGTCCGCGACATGGCCAACAACGCTCTGGCTGATCTGCGCAAAAGCCGTGACAGCTTTCGTGACGCCGTCAAGAAGCAGGCAGAGACTAGTGAGGCCGCTTGGATTAGCGCAAAGGCAAAGCTAGAACATGAGTGGAACTTGTTCGAGACCGGAGTCAGGAAATATGTGGAGAGCTTCGGAAAGCAAATTGAAGACCAGCAGGCGACGTTCACGCTTCAAGCCGCGGCTCAATTGAAAGCTTGGCGCGAAGCAGCCGGCAAGCTTGGCAACGATGCCAAACAATTCGCTGCTGAGCGTCGGGCCGAAATCGACGTCGCCGTAAAGCGCATGAGCGTCGACGCCGCCGCGGCAGAGGAAAAGCTCCAAAAGCTGAACCAGGCAGGGACCCAGTCATGGTCTTCACTTATGGCCGCGTTGACAGAAACGCGTGCTGCCTTCGACCGTGCCAATCAGGCGGCGCGGGAGGCGTTCAAGCGAGCTGCCTGATTAAAGTAGCTGATCGACTTCCGAGAGGCCGCCGCAAGGCGGTCTCTCTTTTTTCGTTGATGGATCAAAGTCAGATATTGGAAGTAGCCAGTGAGGCTCGGGCATGACGGCCGCCGTCACTTGCAGTTGAGCGCGCTTCGCCTTCCCCTTAAACGAGAGAACTGCAGCAGCATTCCGGCAACATACTTTGAAGCTCGGAAAAAGCGGACTGAGTTCAAGCGATGTCTGAACAACCTACTGAGCAGCTCGCGCACATTAAGTCCTGATCGGTCTTCCTTTTAGAACATCAGCGACTTTGCGTCGCTGTCCCGACGGAGAGATGCGCGACATGGGACTGGATGACGGTGCCGCAAGCGCCTGGAACAACTCTATCGCTGCGCAAACCAAGGTATAATAGATCCAGAGCTTCACGGCGGCGTCATTGGCGACCGCGCTTTTGAGCGCCTTTAGGAGCTTCGCTGAGTCCACTCCAATAGCTTGGCAAACGACCAGAAATTCCACGACATCGATGCGGCGTTCACCGCGCTCGTACTTGGCTACAAACGATTGAGGCTTATGAAGGCGATCAGCCAGCTCGCGCTGAGTCAAGCCCCGCGATGCCGGCGCACCTTTTGAGGTGAAGTCAGACGGTCGGACGCATTCTCGGCCGGTCACGCTCAAGTGGCTGACCGCTGCGCGCCCGTTAGGAGTCTATTAACCAACGCGGCCTAGCCTACCGTCGTCGCCCGGTCATCATCAGTCGATTGCCGCTCGGTTCGTTCTAGGAGAACAGCCGGTGTCCGTTGAGACGCCGACATATGCCGCTCTAGGTGCGCGCCTGAAAATCTCGCCGGTGGCCGCTTGCCGAGCGACTGCGCTTGCCGCGCTCAGTTTCGGAGCAAAGCCCTGGTGTGTAGCAATCCCTGTCCTCTCATTCCCGAGCTCGGCGGAACAATCGTGAGGCAAAAATGACCAACATTACCGATATTCGCGAGATGAAGGCGCGCATTATCGTGTTTGGGGTCGGCGGTGCCGGTGGCAATGCAGTCAACAACATGATCGCGGCCGGGCTGCAAGGCGTCGACTTCATCGTAGCCAATACCGATGCACAGGCGCTTACCATGTCGAAGGCCGAGCGTATCATCCAGATGGGCACGCGGGTGACCGAAGGTCTTGGCGCTGGCTCGCAGCCCGAAGTGGGGCGCGCCGCAGCCGAAGAGGCAATCGACGCGATCCGCGATTATTTAACCGGCGCACACATGGTGTTCGTTACTGCCGGCATGGGCGGCGGTACCGGCACTGGCGCGGCGCCCGTGGTGGCCGAAATCGCGCGCGAGCTCGGCATCCTCACCGTAGCGGTGGTGACCAAACCGTTCGCATTCGAGGGCAAGCGCCAGAGGATCGCGCAGGAAGGGCTCGATATGCTGGCACAGTACGTTAACTCGCTGATCGTGGTGCCGAACGACAAGCTGATGCAGGTGCTCGGCAACCAGGTCACGCTGGATGAAGCGTTTCGCGCGGCGAACGATGTGCTGCACGGAGCAGTGGCCGGCATCGCGGAAATCATGAGTTGCGCGGGCATGATCAACGTCGATTTCGCCGACGTGAAGACCGTAATGTCGGAAACCGGCATGGCGATGATGGGCTCGGCCAAGGCGGCAGGAACCGACCGCGCGCGCATGGCGGCGGAACAGGCGGTCGCATGCCCGCTGCTCGAGGACATCAACATCGCCGATGCGCGCGGCGTACTGGTCAACATTTCGGCGAGCAAGTCGTTGTTTCAGCTGCAGGAGATGTACGACGTGATGGACGTGATCAAGGCGTTTGCCTCCGATTCGGCGACGGTGATCGCCGGCACCGTCTACGAGGACGATCTCGAAGACAGCCTGCGCGTCACGATTGTTGCCACCGGCCTTGGCAAGGCAGTGCCGCGCGCGCAGCCGCTAACGGTGGTGGTGCGGGCCACCGGTACCGATGGCGCTATGGCGCCGGGCCCCGTGAATTACGAGGAACTTGATCAGCCGGCGGTAATACGCCGCAACCGCAGTCAGACCGTCGAGGCGATGCACAAATCGGGCGTCGAGATGCTCGACATACCGGCGTTTCTGCGCAAACAGGCAGATTAAGCGGCGGCTGATCCGCCCTCCGCGAGCGCAGGGGTGAGGGACCGGCGATGTCGACGATTTGCGTAAAGCGCGGTAAGCTGCGGCATGCCTCACCGTTTTTGCAGACCGTGTGCCGGTCGTGATAAAATGTTTTTTTAAGAACTCGAAAAATCAAAGAGTTAATTCGTGATCAGGCAGCGCACGCTTAAAAATATCATCCGCGCCACGGGCGTCGGCCTGCACACCGGCGAGAAGGTCTATATGACCCTGCGTCCGGCCGCGCCGAATGTGGGCATCGTGTTCCGCCGCATTGACCTGCCGCAGCCGGTCGAGATCAAAGCCGATCCGTATCACGTCGGCGATACCCGGCTGTCTTCGTGCCTCGAACAAAACGGCGTGCGCGTATCGACGGTCGAGCACCTGCTGTCGGCGCTCGCCGGGCTCGGCATCGACAATCTGTACGTCGACCTGTCGGCAGGTGAAGTGCCAATCATGGACGGCAGTGCCGGACCGTTCGTGTTCTTGCTGCAGTCAGCGGGCATCGAGGCGCAGCCGGTCGCAAAAAAATTCATCCGTATCCTGAAGCCGGTCGAAGTCACCGATGGCGATAAGTCGGCGCGCTTCGCGCCGCACTGCGGCTTCAAGATCGAATTCAGCATCGATTTCGACCATCCGATATTCGAGAATTCGGCCAAGTCGGTGTGCGTCGATTTCGCGACCACCTCGTACGTGAAGGAAGTGAGCCGCGCACGTACCTTCGGGTTCATGCAGGATGTCGAACGGATGCGCGCGCAGGGCCTGGCGCTCGGCGGCTCGCTCGACAATGCGATCGTGCTCGACGAATACCGCGTGCTCAACAACGACGGGTTGCGCTATGACGACGAATTCGTCAAGCATAAAGTGCTTGACGCGATCGGCGATCTCTATCTGCTCGGCCACCCGGTGATCGGCGCGTTTGCCGCGCACAAATCCGGACACGCGCTCAACAACGCGCTGCTGCGGCGCTTGCTGGAACAGCAGGAGGCATGGGAGTACGTAAGCTTCGAGCGCGCCGAAGACGCACCCGCCTTCATCGCCTCCACCCAGCCTGCACTCGCTTGAATTGGTTGGTCATGCCAGCGCAAAGCCAGTCCGGCGCCCTCCGACTTCATGCCAGTCTGCCCTGAGCGCAGTTTTTCGACCGTGATTACGTAGAGCGGGGAACCAGCACCGTGTTCCTCCTGCGCGTCGTCGGTTTTCTTTTACTGATCACCATCGGCGCCTCGCTGGTGACTTACCTGCTGACCAGGAACCGCCGTTACCTGACGTTTGCCTGGCAGGTGCTCAAATACGGCATGGTGATGGCGATTATCGTGCTGACGTTTATGCTGTTCGAACGNNAGCTGTTCCAAATTCTTAATCGATTCAGTGCTTAAGTGCTTTGTCGAGCGTTTTGTGGCGGCCTCGGGTGCGGCCTCCCTAACTTGCACTTCCACTCGAATTGCAGTAACCTGCATCCCCTGTTTCTGGTAAGAAGTTAACAACCTAGGCAGGAGCTGCTTAAGTTTCGCAGCGATCGCCGCATTTTCAGCCAAGAGGAAGAGGGTTCCCGCACGTAATTGCCTGACGCAACATGCTTGTGTCAACGGTTGCGGCGCGATTTTCAGGAATATCCGCTGCAGTTCAGCAATGCGCCGGGCCTCATCGGTCAATCGACGCAAGCTGTTCGACGAGTTGAGATAGAAGTCGATTTTGTGTGCAGGCATGGCTGAGATTGTGGGGTAATGATGAACATAATTCTAGTTTCCGGGAAACTGACTAGGGCGCGGACGCTGACGCTGACCGTCCCGCATCTGGTTTTGGGCACTGCGGCGACGCTGTTTGCTTTGCTGGTTCTGGCGTTCGGGCTGCAGTATTCCATGCTGCGCTATGCTGCCAGCCTTAACAGCCCGCTTTTGAATACCCTGGTTCTGAGCGCGCAACAGGAGCAGAACGAGAAAACGCAAAGTTACCTGCGCGATAACTTGAACGCAATGGCCGCCAAGCTCGGCCAGATGCAGGCGCAACTGCTGCGGCTAGACACCCTCGGCGAGCGCCTCGCCAAGACCGCCGGCTTCAAACCTCAGGAATTCATGTTCGACCAGGTGCCCGGCCAGGGCGGCGCGGTCTCCACGCTGCCGACTTACGATCTGTCGCTCGGCGACCTGAACCGTCAGGTCGACCTGCTCACCAGGCAGATGGACGACCGTACCGAGAAGCTCGGCATCCTTGATTCGCTGATGATCGTCGACAGCGCGAAGAAGAAACTGCTGCCGTCGGTGTTGCCGGTCGAGGGCGGCTGGTATTCATCGAACTTCGGCTGGCGTATCGACCCGTTCAATGGCGTACGCGCATTTCATGAGGGCATGGATTTCATGGCCGAGGTCGGCACGCTGGCACGCGCGGCGGCCGGTGGTGTGGTGATTTACTCGGACTTTCACCCTCAATATGGTAATATGATCGAAATTGATCACGGCAATGGATTGGTCACGCGTTACGCGCACTTGTCGAAACGACTGGCAAAAATCGGCGACGTGGTGATGAGCAGCGGAAAGATCGGCACAGTCGGCAATACAGGACGTTCGACCGGGCCACACCTGCACTTTGAGGTGCGGCAAAATGGAGCCGCGCTGAATCCGGTGCGCTTTTTCCGATTGCCTGGTTAGCGCGTTTAGGATTGGCATCAGAAGGGGGTGGGGTGTTTCCCCACCCCCTTTTATTTAGGTGAATCACCCTTAAAACGATTCATGATTACGGGTCTGCTCAAGAAAATCTTCGGCAGCCGCAACGAACGGCTGCTGCGGCAGTACATGCATTCGGTGCGCGCGATCAATGCGCTCGAGCCGGCAATCGCGAAGCTGTCCGACGACGCGCTGAAGGCCAAGACCGCCGAATTCAAGCTGCGCCATACCAATGGAGAAACGGTCGATGAACTGCTGCCCGAGGCGTTCGCGGTGGTGCGTGAAGCGGGCAAGCGCGCGGTCAATATGCGCCACTTCGACATGCAGCTCGCTGGCGGCATCGCGCTGCACCAGGGCAAGATCGCAGAGATGCGCACCGGCGAGGGCAAGACNNCAGCTGCTCGGCGGCATGGTGCTCCACAACGGCTCGATCGCCGAGATGCGCACCGGCGAGGGAAAAACCCTCGTCGCCACGGCCCCGGCGTACCTCAACGCCTTGGTCGGCAAGGGCGTGCACGTCGTCACCGTCAACGATTACCTCGCCCAGCGCGACGCCGACTGGATGGGGCGCGTCTACCGCTTTCTAGGGCTCACGGTCGGCGTGATTCTGTCGCAGATGGACTACGCCGACAAGCAGAACGCCTACGGTTCGGATATCACCTACGGCACCAACAACGAATTCGGCTTCGACTANNGAAGCGCGCACGCCGCTGATCATTTCGGGCCAGGCGGAGGATACCACCGAGCTTTACTACCGCATGAACGAGATCGCGCCGCGGCTCACCCGCCAGAAGGACGAGAACAGCCCCGGCGATTACAGCGTGGACGAGAAAGCGCACCAGGTATTGCTGTCCGAGACCGGCCATGAGCGCGCCGAGGCGCTGCTCGCGGAGACCGGGCTGTTGCCGCTCGGGGGCAGTCTCTATGACCCCACCAACATCAACCTGATGCACCACCTGTACGCCGCGTTGCGCGGGCACACGCTATTCCACCGCGACCAGCAGTATGTGGTGCAGGATGGCGAGATCATCATCGTGGACGAATTCACCGGGCGCTTGATGCCGGGGCGGCGCTGGTCGGAAGGCCTGCACCAGGCGGTCGAGGCCAAGGAGGGCGTGGCGATCCAGCGCGAGAACCAGACACTGGCCTCGATCACGTTCCAGAACTACTTCCGCATGTACGCGAAGCTCGCGGGCATGACCGGTACCGCCGACACTGAGGCCTACGAGTTCCAGCACATCTACCGCCTCGAGGTGATGGTGATCCCGACGCACCAACCGATGATCCGCGAAGACCGCATGGACCAGGTCTACCAGACCATGCGCGAAAAATATGAAGCGGTGATCAAGGACATCAGGGATTGTTACGGACGCGGCCAGCCGGTGCTGGTCGGCACCACTTCGATCGAGAATTCCGAGCTGCTGTCGAAGATGATGGAAAAGGAAAAACTGCCGCACAACGTGCTGAATGCCAAGCAGCACGCGCGCGAGGCCGAGATCGTGGTGCAGGCGGGGCGGCCGAAGACGGTCACNNAGGCAGCGCCGCATCGAGGAGATTCGCCACCACTGGCAGCAGCTGCACAACCAGGTGGTCGCGTCCGGCGGGCTGCACATCATCGCGACCGAGCGCCATGAGTCGCGGCGCGTCGATAACCAGCTACGCGGCCGCTCGGGGCGCCAGGGCGATCCGGGCTCGAGCCGGTTCTATCTGTCGCTCGAAGACCCGCTGCTGCGGATTTTCGCCTCCGACCGCGTCGCCGCGATCATGCAGCGGCTCAAGATGCCGGACGGCGAAGCGATCGAGCATCCGTGGGTGACGCGCGCGATCGAAAACGCGCAGCGCAAAGTCGAGGCGCGCAACTTCGATATGCGCAAGCATCTGCTCGAGTACGATGATGTTGCCAACGATCAGCGCAAGGCGATCTACGAATCGCGCAACCAGCTGCTCGAGTCGACCGATATCTCGGAGCGCATCACCTCGATCCGCGCCGAGGTGATCAACGGCTTCATCACCCAGCACATCCCGCCGGAAAGTCTGGAAGAGCAGTGGGACATCGACGGACTCGAGAAAACGCTCGTCGCCGAACTGCAGCTCGAGCTGCCGATCAAACAATGGCTAGCCGACGAGAGCGATCTCGACGAAGGCAAGCTGCGCGCGCGCATCATCGATTACGCCAACCACAAGTATCAGGACAAGACTGCGAGCGTCGAGCCGCAGGCGATGCGCCAATTCGAGCGCGCGATTATGCTGCAAAGCGTGGACTCCCATTGGCGCGAGCATCTCGCGGCACTCGATCACCTGCGCCAGGGCATACACCTCAGAAGCTACGCCCAACAAACGCCTACCCAGGAATACAAGAAGGAGGCGTTCGAGTTGTTCGCGCTGATGCTCGACCTGATCAACACCGAAGTCACCAAAATCCTGATAACGGTGCAGATCCGGAGCGAGGCCGAACTGCAGAAAGTCGAGGAGCCCGAGGCGCCGAAGAACGTGCAGTATCACCACGCCGAGTACGACCAGGCGCTCGAAGAGGCGAACGCCGACGCCCCGGCCTCCGCGGCGCAGACTTTCGTGCGCCAGGGGCAGAAAGTCGGGCGCAACGATCCGTGTCCGTGCGGGTCAGGCAAGAAGTACAAGCACTGTCACGGCAGGCTCACCTGAAGCTTTGCCGCGAAGGGCACGACGGACGCGAGGGAAAACAACGCGAGAGGCGAGAGGCGAAAGGAGAGGCGCGAGAGGCCGTGGCGGCGGCTGTTTACCCCTCACGCCTCACTCCTCACGAACCATAATCTGATCATGCCAGTCAATCTCGTCGCTCCTGATCCCAAATCTTTGCTTCCCGTCGCGGGTGTTGCGCTTGGCGTCGCGGAAGCCAATATCCGCAAACCCAACCGCAAGGATCTGCTGGTGATCCGGCTCGACGACGGTGCGAAGGTCGCCGGCGTGTTCACGCAGAACCGCTTCTGCGCCGCGCCGGTGGTGGTCACGCGCCAGCATCTGTCGATGCTTGATCCCGCTGCCTCGATTCGCGCGCTGGTGGTAAACACCGGCAACGCCAATGCCGGTACTGGTAAGGACGGTCTCGGGCATGCGCGCCAGACCTGTGCCGGGCTTGCGGAATTGCTCGGCTGCACCTCGGTCCAGGTGCTGCCGTTTTCGACCGGAGTCATTATGGAACCGCTGCCGGTCGAGCGCATCACCGCCGGCCTCCCAGCCTGCATCGCCGATCTGCGCGCAGACAATTGGTACCGTGCCGCGCAAGCGATCATGACCACCGACACGCTGCCGAAAGCGACGTCAAGCCAGGCCAAGATCGGCAATGCGACCGTGACGATTACCGGCATCGCCAAAGGCGCCGGTATGATCCATCCCAACATGGCGACCATGCTCGGTTTCGTCGCCACCGACGCGCGCGTGAGCCTGCCGTTGCTGAAGGGCGCCGTCGCGCACGCGGCAAAGCATGCGTTCAACTGCATCACGGTCGACGGTGACACCTCGACCAACGACGCTTTCATGCTGATCGCCAGCGGCAAGGCCGGCATGGACGAACTCGGCGATGCGCACAGTCCCGACTTCGTTGCGTTGCGCGACGCGATCACCGAGGTCGCGACCCGGCTCGCACAGGCCATCGTGCGCGACGGCGAGGGCGCGACCAAATTCATCGCCATCCGCGTCGAAGGCGGCCGCTCGGAGGATGAGTGCCGCAAGATCGGGTTTGCGATCGCGCATTCGCCGCTGGTCAAGACCGCGTTTTTTGCTTCCGACCCCAACCTCGGACGGATACTGGCGGCGACCGGCAATGCCGGAGTGACCGATCTCGACGTCGAAAAGATCGAGCTTTACCTTGACGATGTGCTGGTGGCGCGGCACGGCGGGCGGAACCCCGATTACCAGGAGGCCGACGGCCAGCGCGTGATGAAGCAAAGTGAAATTACCGTGCGCGTCGTTCTAAACCGCGGTGGCTCGTCGGCTGTGCTCTGGACCTGCGATATGTCGCACGATTACGTCAGTATCAACGCCGACTATCGGAGTTAAAATCCTGTCATGAGCGATACCGATAAGCTGGTTCAACGTGCGGAGGCGCTGCTCGGACGCATCGAAAAGCTGCTGCCGGCCGCCCCGGTGCCGACCGACTGGAAAGCATCGACTGCGTTCCGTTGGCGCAAGCGCGACGGCCGCGGCGTGATCGAAGCGGTCAGGCACGTCCACCAGATAAGCCTTGGCGATCTGCACGGGATCGACGGCCAGAAGAAAATCGTCGAGCAGAACACGCGCCAGTTCGTCGCGGGCTATCCCGCCAATAACGTGCTGCTGACCGGTGCGCGCGGCACCGGCAAGTCATCGCTGATCAAGGCCCTGCTCAACAAATACGCGCCGCGCGGCCTGCGCGTGATCGAGGTCGACAAACAGGACCTAATCGATCTGTCCGAAATCGTCGATCATATCGACAGCCGGGCGGAGCGCTTCATCCTGTTTTGCGACGACCTGTCGTTTGATGCCGATGAGCAGGGCTTCAAAGCGCTCAAGGTCGTGCTCGATGGTTCGGTTGCGGCCGCCTCCGAAAACTGCCTGATCTACGCGACGTCGAACCGCCGCCACCTGATGCCGGAATATATGTCGGAAAACCTCGAAGCCAAGCGCGTCGACGACGAGATTCATCCGGGTGAGACCGTCGAGGAAAAAATCTCGTTGTCGGAACGCTTCGGCGTCTGGGTGTCGTTCTATCCATTCGACCAGGATCAGTACCTGGACATAATCGCGCAGTGGCTTTCCCACTTCAAGATCGCCGGCGCCAGCTCCGATGCGGTGCGGCACGCGGCGCTGCAATGGGCGCTGCAGCGCGGCTCGCGTAGCGGTCGCGTGGCGTGGCAGTTTGCGCGCGATTGGGCGGGGAAACTCAAGGCGGAAAGCGGAAGGACGACCAAGAAAGGATGAAGGCGGGAGGCGGAATTCAGCATTCGAATCGCGTCGAGGTTGTCGCTGCGGTAATTTTCAACGATCGTGATGAACTTCTGCTCGCGCAACGTCCGGCCGGCAAGGTCTACGCCGGCTACTGGGAATTTCCCGGTGGCAAGGTCGAGGACGGCGAAGCGGCGGCAGCAGCGCTCAAGCGCGAGTTAGACGAGGAACTCGGCATCGACGTGATCACCGCCTGCCCGTGGCTCACACGCGATTTCGACTATTCCCATGCCGCGGTACGGCTGCGTTTTTTTCGTGTCATCAAGTGGTCGGGCGAACCGCACGGCAGGGAGCAGCAGCAACTTGCCTGGCAGTCGGTCCGCAATATCACGGTCGCGCCGCTGCTGCCAGCCAACGGGCCTATTCTGCACGCGCTCGAGTTGCCGCATGTCTACGGCATTACCTGCGCCGGCGAGCTTGGTCGCGACCTATTCATGGCACGGCTCGTGCGGTCTCTGCAAAACGGACTGCGGTTCATCCAAGTACGCGAAAAGCATCTCACCGGCGGTGCGCTGCACACATTTGCGGCGGAGGTCGTCGCGCTGGGCCACCGATTTGGCGCGTGCGTCACCGTCAACGGCGCGGCTGATATCGCCGCTCAGGCCCACGCTGACGGCGTACACCTCACGGCGTCACAATTGATGACAGCGCCGCGCCGCCCCGATTGCGAGTGGTGCGGCGCGTCGTGCCACGATGCCGCCGAACTCGAGCGCGCACGCCAACTCGGGGTTGATTTTGTCGTACTCGGGCCGGTCAATGCAACGCCCAGCCACTTGGGCGCGCGAGTCTTGGGCTGGCCGCAATTCGCGCAGTTAATACGCAACTATCCGCTCCCGGTGTACGCGCTCGGCGGGATGCGCGCGGCGGATCTTGAGCTGGCATGGAACTGCGGCGCGCACGGCATCGCCATGATGCGCGGCGCCTGGGGTCGGTGAGTTTCGAAACTTATTGATCAATCTCCGGCGCGGATTCGACGTCGTCTTTGCTTTCCTGCACCGGGATGCGGTAGTTCTCGTTCGCCCATGCGCCGAGATCGATCAAGCGGCAGCGTTCCGAGCAGAAGGGACGGTAGCGAGTGGTGGTATCCCACGCGACTGGCTTGCCACACTGCGGACAGCTCACGACACGCGCGTTCATTAAGACAATAAAGCGAATCAAAGGTTGCAGAAAGTCAGCTCGAACTCGACGTTCGATTCGATGACCCTCGGGCGCTGCTCGCCTTCCTGCACGGTGAAGCGGATGTTAAGCGCGTACTTGTTGGCACTGATTTCAGGAACACAGTGATAGTCGCGGTGCAACCGGATACGCAGCATTTGCGCAATGCGGCCCGCCATCATTTGTTGGTAGACGCCCTGTACCGCGGTCTGTATCGAAACCTTGCCGCTTTCGCGCAACAGCCGCAGCACGATTGCAATGCCATCACGGATCGGCAGGAACGGCGCGAGCCAGCTCTCGAGATCGTGACGGTGCTGCTCGGTGCTCTGGTGCAGCCAGTAGTGATATGACGGCAGGTCGAACTCGCACACCCCGCCGGGTATGTTGGTGCGCTGCTTGATGCTCATCAGCCATTCGTTCTCGCGCAGTTCCTGACCGACCTTGCCCGGCATCTGAAACAGTCTGGATGAAGTGCTGTCGATCTCCCACAGGACGCTGTCAAGCGCCTCCTGGGAGATGCCGGGATTTTCTCGCAGCGATTCGAGCGAGTGTTTCTGACGCTCGAGTTCCTGCAGCAGATCGGATTTGAGGTCGGCGCGCCCAGCGACTTCGAGTATCTCGAACAGGCACAGCAGCGCGACGTGATGTTCCTGCGGATCAGCTTTGTCGGTGAAATAGCGCACCCGGTCGTACAGATCGTCGAGACGCAACAGAGTGCGAATGCGCTCGCTCAGTGGGTATTCGTAGCTGATCACGGCACGTGAGGAGACGCGGGCGTAGTTGGGATGCGGCTAATTGTTCTATAAAACCTGAAAAAAATAAAGACCTTATTTCATATTTTAACGGTAGATGACGGATCTAGCCAGGGCTGGAACCGCCTTTGGCGAGGGCGAGATACCTGCGGTGCAGTGCAACGACCTCGGTGCGCAGAGCGACAAGGTCGGCTTCATTGCGCACGATGTCATCGGCATGCCTGAGGCGCTCGGCGCGGCTGACCTGGCTTGCCATGATTGCCTTTGCCGCGTCGGCGCCGAGCCCATTGCGCTGTGTCACGCGCGCCATTTGCTGCTCCTCGCTGCAATCGACCACCAGTATGCGCCGCGCCAGGTCGAGATAGGAGCCGGTTTCGATCAACAATGGCACCACGATCACGACGTAAGGCGCATGTGCAGCCTGCACCGCGGCATTGACCTCGGCGCGTATCATCGGATGCAGGATTGCCTCGAGCTTTTTCTTCGCCGCCGAATCCGAGAACACCAGATCGCGCATGCGGTCGCGGTCGAGCGCGCCGTCTGCGCGCAGGTAACCGGCGCCAAACTGCTCGCCAATCGCATGCGCCCCGGGTTGCCCCGGCGCGGTCAGGCGATGCGCGATTTCGTCAGTGTCGATAACGGTGGCGCCGAGTTCCTTGAGGATCGCAGCAACACTGCTTTTGCCGCTGCCAATGCCGCCGGTGAGAGCGATGACTAGCGGCATCGCGTTACAGGGTCTGCAGGTAGTACTTGACGAGCGCGTCGCCCCAGAACATTGCGGTCAGGCCGCCGAGCACCAGATAGGGCCCGAACGGGATCGGAACGTTGCGCCCGTGGCGCGCGAACACGATCAGCGAGATGCCGACCACCGCGCCGACAAACGAAGACAGCAGAATCACGACCGGCAGCATTTTCCAGCCGAGCCATGCGCCAATCGCGGCGAGCAGCTTGAAGTCGCCGTAACCCATGCCTTCCTTGCCGGTTGCAAGCTTGTAGGTCCAGAACATAACCCACAGCGCAAAATAGCCGGCGATTGCGCCGATCACCGCGGAGTGCAGATCAACGAACGTGCCGCCCATATTCACCAGCAGACCGGCCCAAATCAGCGGCAGCGTGATATCGTCAGGTAAATAAAAAGTGTCGAGATCGATGCAGGCAAGCGCAATCATCGTCCACGCGAACGCCAGTGCTGCGGCCGTGGTCCACGTAAAACCGTAGCGCCAGGCGATATAGCCGGACAGCGCTCCGGTCAGCGCTTCGACGAGCGGATAGCGCGGGGAGATTGCTGCCTTGCAAGCCGAGCATTTGCTGCCGAGCAAGAGGTAGCTCACGAGCGGGATGTTTTCAAGCGCGCTGATCCGGTGGCCGCACGACGGACATTGCGAGCGCGGTTCCACCAGATTGTAAGTTGGCTCGGACGGGGCTTCCTGCCCGTTGAACTCGGCCAACTCGGCGCGCCATTGCCGCTCGAGCATCTTCGGCAGGCGGTGAATGACAACGTTCAGGAAGCTGCCGACTGCGAGCGAAACGACGACGACTGTCGTTATGAAAAGCGCAGGATAGGACTGGAAAGTCTGGAGGAGGGACATTTTAGGATTGAGGATCGAGGATTGAGGATTGAGATGGTCTCAATCCTAACAACTCAATCCTCAATCCTGTCTTTTAGACCACTTGGCCCAGCTTGAAAATCGGCAGATACATCGCTATCACCAGGCCGCCGATCAGCGTACCGAGCACTACCATGATCACGGGTTCCATCAGGCTCGACAGCCCTGCGACTGCATCGTCGACCTCCGCTTCGAAGTAGTCGGCGGATTTGGCGAGCATCGAGTCGAGCGTGCCCGCCTCTTCGCCGATCGTGACCATTTGCAGCACCATGTTAGGAAACACATCGGTGTTTTGCATCGACACCACCAGGCTCGTACCGGTCGCAACTTCGGCCTGGATCTTCTTGGTGGCGACGAAGTATTCGTAGTTGCCGGCGGCGCCGGCGACCGAACTGAGCGCATCCACCAGCGGCACGCCGGCGGCGAACATGGTCGACAGCGTGCGCGTCCAGCGCGCAATCGTCGCTTTGCGCACCACTTCGCCCATAACCGGCAGCCGCAGCATGAGGCGATCCATGAGGATCTGCATCGTTTTCGAGCGTTTCCAGATGTAAAGGAATCCCCACACCCCGCCGATGGCGATGCCGAAGATCAGGTACCAGAATTTGACGAAGAAGTCCGAGATCGCCATTACCACCAGCGTCGGGCCGGGCAGATCGGCACCGAAGCTCGAGTACACCTGCTTGAACGCCGGAACCACGAAAATCATGATGACCGCCGTGATGATGAAGGCGACAGAGACAATCGCGATCGGATAGATCAATGCGGATTTGATCTTGCCTTTGATGAAGAGGATCTTTTCCTTGTAGGTCGCGAGGCGGTCGAGCAGGGTATCGAGAATACCGGCCTGCTCGCCGGCGCCGACCAGGTTGCAGAACAGCGGGTCGAAATAAAGCGGGTGCTTTTCGAATGCGGCGCGGAGGGTCGAGCCGGTTTCGACGCCGGTTTTGACGTCCATCAGCAGCTTCTGCAATGCCAGATTACGGTGGCCTTTGCCGACGATGTCGAACGCCTGCAATAGCGGCACGCCGGCTTTCAGCATGGTCGCGAGCATGCGCGTAAAAAGCATGATGTCCTTCTCGGAGATGGAGTGGCCGCGAGCGAACCGGCGGCCACTCTTCATCTTACTGACCTTGATGACCTTGATGCCTTTCTGGCGCAGCTGCACATTGACGACGGCTTCGCTACCCGCAGGCATTTCGCCGCGCAAGGTCTTGCCGGACTTGTCCGTACCGACCCAGGAATAAGTAAATTGCTTGAAGTCCTTCTTCGCGGCAACGGCCGAGGCGGTTGCGGTATCCATTACATTTCTCCCATAAATCCAATATAACCAAAAGGTTATATTACAAACCCATACCAATGATGCCTTTGTGCGGCGGCTTTGTAAAGCAGGCTCGACGGCGATTAACGGCCAACGACCGGCGCGGCGGAGAAGGCGGTTGGCGCAGCCAGGCGTACCGCCTTAACCATGCGATCCTGGGTCTGCACGATTTCCATCGTATGACCGGCAATTTTGACGCTGGTGCCGGGTTCTGGAATCTCCCGCAGGTGTTCAATAATCAGGCCGTTGAGCGTTTTCGGACCGTCGAGCGGGAAACGGTAGCCAAGCTTGCGGTTCAACTCGCGCAGCAGGCTGCCGCCCTCGACCAGGTAAGCGCCGTCACCCTGCCGGTGGAAGCGCGCGGATTGCAGCGGCGAGTGCGTGGCGAATTCGCCGATCAACTCTTCAACGATGTCCTCCAGCGTGAGCAAACCCATCAGTTCACCATATTCATCGACCACAAAGCACAGGCGGTCCTGGTGTTCCTGGAATTGTTGCAGTTGTGTAAACAGCGGCGTGCCCGAAGGAATGTAATACGGCTCGCGCATGGTTTGCCGCAGATGCCCGGCGGTGATGCCTTCGCCGCCGCCGACGTTGAGCAGCCGGCGCACCGGAATGATGCCGATGATATTGTCGGGCTGGTTCTGGTACACCGGCAGCCGGCGATGGTAGGCGGTCGCGATCTGCTGCCGCAGCACCGCGGGCGGGGCGTCGATGTCGAGCGCCTCGATCTGATTGCGCGGCGTCATCACGTCATCGACGGTGATGCTTTCGAGATCGAACAGATTGAGCAGTATGCTCTGGTGTTTCTTCGGGATGTAGTTGCCGGCTTCCAGCACCAGCGTGCGCAGCTCCTCCGGGGTGAGCTTGCTTTCCGCTGCGTCGGCGGGTTTGAGCCGGCACAGCCACAGCAGCGGCCGCACGAACAGATTGACGAACCATACCACGGGGTAAAGCGCCGTCAGCAGCGGCTTCAGTGCGAACGCAATCGGCAACGCGATCTGCTCGGCGTATCTGGCGCCGATCACCTTGGGCGTAATTTCGGATACGACCAGGAGAGCGAACGTGACCACGACTGCACTCACCGCCGGAACCCATTTGTGATCGCCCCACAGGGTATGCGCAATGAGGGCCGCAAGCGTGGCGGCGCCCGCTGCGACCAGCGTGTTGCCGAGCAGGATGACGCCGAGCAGGCGATCGGTATGCGCGAGCAATTCCGTCGTCAGCTTGGCGCCGCGATTGCCGAGCCGCGCCAGCGCCTTCAGCCGATAGCGGTTCAAAGCCATCATGCTGGTCTCGGCGAGCGAGAAAAACGCGGAGATCAGGAGAAGAAGGCCAAGCGCGGCGAACTGCGCCGATAAGGGGATGTCGTCCATGAGGCAGGATTGAGTTTTCAGGATTGAGGATTGAGCAAAGCGAGGACACAGGCCCTAAACACTCAATCCTCAATCCTCGATCCTAGGTCCTGCCTAGGATCACTTCTAGCACAAACTTGCTGCCGACGTAAGCGAGCACCAGCATCAGAAACCCGGTCAATGTCCAGCGCACCGCGATGCGCCCGCGCCAGCCGTAAAGCTGCCTGCCGCCGAGTAACGCGGCGAAAATGAACCAGGACAGGATGCCGAACACGGTCTTGTGGTTGAAGCGCAGCGCTTTGCCGAACAACTCCTCGGAAAACGCAATCCCGGTCACTAGCGTCAAAGTCAGCAGCACGAAGCCGGCGGTGATAATGCGAAACAGCAGCG
>PLYS01000631.1:0-8109 GCA_003153455.1 Betaproteobacteria bacterium
CTTCGCGGCCGGACGTGGACGCAAAAAGGGTAGCGGTTATGGCATACAGTTTTGGCGGCTACTATGCTCCCCGGATCGCGGCGTTCGAGCAGCGCTATGCCGCCTGTGTTGTGTTTGGTGCGGTTGCGTGGGACATCCACGCCAAGCAACTCGAGCGCAGGCGTTTGCTGGAGACCGATCCGAAAAAAACTTCGCAATCACCCTTCCAGCTCCCCTGGGTGCTGGGCGTCAGGGACATGGATGAAGCGATCGAGAGGGTCAAGCGCTTTACGCTCGCGGACTGTGCCGGACAAATCACGTGCCCGTTTCTCGTCACGCACGGCGCAAGCGACAGGCTCGCGACGCCGGCCGACGCGGAGAAGCTCTATGCGGCAGTTGGCTCCAAAAACAAGACCATAAAAATCTTCACCGCAGAGGAGGGCGCTGCCGAGCACTGTCACGTGGACAATCGTCAGGTGGGCATCGATTACGTTGCGGATTGGATAACCGCGACTCTGTAATGGCATTTGCACTCCGCGCGCGGAGCCTGCAGCGGCTGCTTCAGCTCGACAGCGGCAGCCTGACGATTTTGCCGGTTTCGGCGGCGAGCTGTATCCCGAGCGTCGTCTCCAGCGTGAGGCGCGCCTCGCGCGGCGTCGTCAGCACGCATTTCTTGCCCGTCACGAGGTGATCGAGCCACGCGCGCGTCTCGTTCGCGATGGCGCCCCACAGTTCCCCGAGCGCCCAGTCGCCGGGTGTGCCGCTGCTGAGAAACACCATGTTGACGTTGTGATCCGGCAGGTAAACGTGAGGGATGCCCTTCTCCGTATACATCAACTGATCGGTGTGATCGCCGTCGAGCAGAATTACGCCTTCGGTGCCCAGTATTTCGAAGCGCGTTGCGTGGCCCAGCGCCGGATATTTCTCGGGCAGCGCGTAGCTCACCCCGAGATTGACCACCGCGCCGTTGGAGTAGGTGATGATTGCCCAGTTCACGTCGTCGACCTCGTAGCCCGCCTGCTTGAGCACGCCTTTCTGGCCGCGCGCATAGATCTCGACCGGTGTCGCGCCTTCGAGCAGCCAGTTCATGAGATCGACGTAGTAGGTGAGCGCATCCACCACCGGCGTGGCTTGCGGATTGCGCCGCAGAATCGCGAGGCCGTTCGAGCGGTTGTTGTAAACGCGCGCCGCTGCGCCTATGACCGTGCCGAGGCGTCCCTGCAGGATCTGTTCTTTGGCGAGCAGGTAGCGCAGGTCCTTGTAGCGCCGGCTGTAGCCTACGCGCACTTCCACACCCTTTTTCTCCGCCGCGGCGATGATGCGGTCGGCATCCGCGAGGCTGAGCGCGATCGGCTTTTCCACCAGCACCGGCTTGCCGAGATCTATTGCCTGCAGCACCGGCTCAAGGTGCTCGCCTTCGCTGGTTGAAACGATGACTGCATCGACTTCCGGCCGGGAGATGACTTCCAGGTTGCTGGCCGAATGGAATTGCGCGCCGACTTTCCCGGAAAGCTTCTGCGCATTGCCGCCATCGAGATCCGACACCGCGACAAAATTCACTGCCGGATGCTCCATTGCCTGCCGCGCACGCAGCGAGCCTATGCGGCCCGAACCGACGACCGCGATCCCCAGTTGCCTGCGTTGAGCCATTACGCCTTCCCTTCCCGACGATGATTTCACAAAAGTCCAGCCCCGGCGCGCCGCGCGTCAGTCGGCCTGTATGCCCATTTCCCTGATCACCTTGGCCCACAGCGCAGTCTCAGCCGCTATGGTCGCGCGAAATGCCTCCGGCGTGCTTGCGACGACCTCGGCGCCTTCGCGCGCGACGCGTTCGCTAACTTCAGGCGCGCGCGCCGCTTTGACCACGTGCTCGTGCAGCTGCTGGATGATGGCATGGGGTGTGGACGCGGGCGCCAGGACGCCGACCCAGCTGTTGTACTCGTACTGCGGCACGCCCGACTCTGCCACCGTCGGCACTTCGGGCAGCTGAGGCAAACGCTTCCTGCTGGTGACCGCGAGCGCGCGCAGCCGGCCCGCCGAGATCTGGCCGCCAGCCGCAACCAGCGTCTGTATGGTCATCTCGCATTCGCCCGAGATCACCGCGGTGAGTGCCGGGCCTCCTCCCTTGTAAGCCACGTGCACGATGTTGGTCTGCGTGTGGTATTTGAAAAGCTCGGCGGCCAGATGCGTGAGCGTGCCCGCGCCCGAAGAAGTGTACTTGAGTGTTCCCGGCCTGGCTTTCGCCAGCGCGACGAGTTCTTTCACGTTGCGCGCCGGCAGCGAAGGATGAACGAAGATGATGCTGGGGCCGGTGACGACGAGCGAAATCGGCGCGAAGTCCTTCTCCGGCTGGAACGGCAGCTTGGTAAACAGGCTGGGGTTGGCGACGACGGGCACCGTGTTGACGAGCAGCGTGTAGCCGTCACCCGGAGCGCGTGCGACGATTTCCATGCCGATGTTGCTGGACGCGCCCGCGCGGTTGTCGATGATGACGCTCTGGCCGAGCGATTCCGTCAGCTTGGGCGCGATCAGCCGCGCAACCGTGTCCGGGGCGCCGCCCGGCGGGAACGGCACTACCATGCGGATAGGCTTGGCGGGCCAGGTCTGGGCAAGCGCTAAAGCCGGCGCCAGGTTCCCGAGCAGCACTGCGCATATTGCGGTTCCGGATTTTGTTCTCATCATTTCCCCTGGTTTCAGTTCTCCAGCCGATTTTACCGGATGACCGCTTGGCATATTGAAAGAGCCGGCCGTTCGACTCCAGTCAGATTAGCATGATAGGATCAAACCAGAGATACGGATCGTACGGTCAAAAAGATGTTCTCGCAGAAGGAAAAAGTGAAGTTGGAACGCGGAATCCGGGGCACACTGGCTATCGCCGTGGCATGCGCGCTGGCAGCGCCCGCTGTAGCACAGACTTGGCCCGCCCAAACGGTTCGGATCATCTCGCCATTCACGCCGGGCGGCGGCACCGATCTCGTCGGTCGCTTGCTTGCACAAAAGCTGATCGAGCAGACCGGGGGCTCGTTCGTGGTCGAGAATCGACCGGGGGCGGCCGCCACTATCGGTGCGGCGGTGGTGGCAAAGGCGCAGCCGGATGGCTATACGTTGCTCATATCGGCGCCCGAAATGTCCATCCACCCCAATCTGCGCTCGACGCTTCCATACGATCCCTTAAAGGACTTCGCCTGCATTTCTCAGCTCACATCAGGGCAGTTCGTGCTCGCGAGCCATCCTGCCGTTCCAGTGAAGACAGTCAAGCAGCTTATCGCTCTGGCCAAGGCGCGACCCGGCCAACTGAACTACGCCTCCTCGGGCACGGGTGCCATCACACATCTGTCAGGCGAGTTGTTCCAGTTGATGGCTGGCGTGCGGTGGACGCACGTACCGTTCAGAGGCGCTGGAGCCGCCGTGATCGCGCTCATGGGCGGCGAGACCGACTTCGTCATCGCCAGCACGGCCGCGGTGGTCGGCCAAGTCAGCTCGGGCAAGCTGCGCGCGATCGCGGTAACCGGGCCGAAACGCTTTACCGAGATTCCGGATGTGCCGACTATCGCCGAATCGCTTCCGGGTTACGAGGTGACGGGCTGGTATGGCTTGTATGCGCCGGCGGGCACTTCCGCGGATATCGTGCAGCGGCTGTTTGTGGAATCGCGCCGCGCATTGACGAGACCGGAGGTGAAGGAGACGCTGATGAAGACGGGCAACGAGCCGGTCGTGAGCTCACCACAGGAATTTGCCGCGTTCCTGCGTGCCGAGATCGCGAAGTGGGCGAAAGTCGTCAAGTCGAGCGGGTTGAAAGAAATCAATTGAGCGGTTAAGAGCGAGATTTCAGTCGCAGATGAACGCCGATAAAGCTGAAGCCCTGTTACTCTCATTACTGCTTGCCGCGAGCGGCGCAGCGCATTGCGATGATTTTCCCGCCAAGCCCGCGCGGATCGTGGTGCCTATCGGACCCGGCAGCAGCATGGACATTGTGGCGCGGGTGCTTGCGCAGAAGCTCAATGCAAGCTGGGGTCAGCCGGTGATCGTAGACAATCGCGCCGGCGCGGGCGGCAATATCGGGGCCGATACGTTTGCGAAAGCCTTGCCCGACGGTTATACCCTGTTGTTCGCCTCGAGCTCGTTTGCGATCAGCCGCTCCGTTTATCGCAAGCTGCCGTACGACGCGTTGCGCGACTTCGAGCCGGTAACGCAGATTTCTTCGCGCAGCAATGTGCTGGTCGTCAACCCGACGCTGCCCGTCAATTCGGTCAAGGAGCTGGTCGCGCTTGCCAGGGCGAAACCCTGGCAACTGAGCTTTGGTTCCGGCGGCGGCAACGGCAGCTCGGATCAAATGGGGGGGAGCTTTTCAAATTGCTGGCGGGCGTGGACATCGTGCATGTCCCCTATAAAAGCGGGCCCCAGGCGCAGAACGACCTCATCGGCGGCCAGATTACGATTTACCTTGGCGGGATACCCGTACAGCTGCCGATGATCAAGGCCGGCAAGGTCAAAGCCCTCGGCACGAGCGGCCTCAAGCGCTCGCCAGTCCTGCCGGATGTGCCGACGATCGCCGAAGCCGGGGTGCCGGGATATGAAGTCGACGTGTGGTATGGATTGTTTGCGCCGCGCGGCACGCCGAAAAACGTGGTCGCAAAGATCGCCGCGGAAGTCAGCCGGAGCGTGAAGTCGCCCGAGCTTCAGGAGCGGTTGAACGGGCTCGGGGTCGAAGTCGCCGGAACGACACCCGCCGAGTTCAAAACGCTTTTCAGCAAGGAAATCGAAAAGTGGGAGAAGGTTGTAGCAGCCGCGCGGATCTCGATGGATTGATCCGCTTGCGGCGTAAGGGCGTAAGGACGGGAGAGACGCCACGGCGTGCGCGTCGCGAATTGCGGCGATGAATCTGTCGTGGCGTCTCTTCCCTCATCCCCAACCCTTCTCCCGGGGGGGAGAAGGGAGCGTCGTGCTCCCCGCCCGAGCGGGGAGGTTCATGGGTAGCGTGAGGGAGAGGCGCATAGAATGGCAGGGGTGGGCGGCTTTTTTCAGTCAAGGGAGGAATGAAGATGGAAGTGAAATCGACGTTGACGGTTATCAATCAGGCGGATTTGCCGGGGCGGCGCGGTGTGACCGACGGCCAGACCTACCAGCGGCTGATCGGTTGGCCGGAAGTGCTGGAGACCGACCGGGTCCGGCTGGGCCGTGCAACTTACAAGCCCGGGACGTACGAGCAGCTCCACTGGCACCCGATCGAAGCCTGTTATTACGTGATTTCCGGGCACGCCACCGTGCGGAACTTTGAAGGCAAGGAATTCGAAGTCGGCCCCGGCTCGATCATCTACGCGCCGCCCGGCATCGCGGGCGCCCACGAATGGGAGGTCAAGGAGTCGCTGGAGTTACTGGACATACGCGCTACGAACGAAACCAACAAGAAGATTCAGTACACGGTGGACAAGAAAACCAAGCGCTCCTACATCGATCTGGAGGATCTCGCCTATCGCGATGCGATCAGCTTCAAGTCGCATTATTAGCGGGAGAGCGTAAAAACGTGAGGGCGTGAGGGCGGAAGAGCGAAACGCACCCTCTCACGATCTCCCGATTTCACGACCTCCCGGTTTCTAAGATAAGGAGCAACCCATGCACTGTTTGTCACGCATCATTTCCGGAATGCTGGTGATCACAGCATGCACGCTGGCTGCCGGAACCGCACTGGCGCAGGCGTATCCATCGAAGACCATCCGCCTGATCATGCCGTTTCCGCCCGGCGGGCCTACCGACATCGTGGGCCGGCTGGTGGCGGCGAAGGTTTCCGAGCAGGTCGGGCAGTCCATCGTGGCCGACAGCAGGCCGGGGGCGAGCGGCAACGTCGGTCTCGAAATCGCCTCGAAGGCGCCGCCTGACGGCTACACCATCGTGCTGGCCTCGCCAGTGATCGCGCTGAGCCCTTTGCTCTACACTAAGCTCAACTACGATCCGCAAAAGGACCTGGCGCCCATCTCGCTGGTGGGTGCGGTGCGCAACGTGCTCGTGGTGCATCCATCGGTGCCGGCAAAGACGGTTAAGGAACTGGTGGAGATTGCGCGCAAAAATCCGGGCAAGCTCAACTACGGCTCGGGCGGCATCGGCACCACCACGCATCTCGCGCCGGAACTGCTGAAAAGCCTGGAGAAGCTCGATATCGTGCATGTGCCGTACAAGGGGTCGGGCCTTGCGCTGATAGGGCTCGCCAGCGGCCAGGTCGACATGGAGGTGCTGGCCGCGCCGGCCGCGCTCGGACAAATCCAGGCCGGCCGCGTGCGCGCGCTGGCGGTTCTGTCCCCCAAACGCCTGCCGGATCTGCCCAGCGTGCTGACCACTAGGGAGCAGGGTTTTGAGAACTTCGAGATCAGCGTCTGGTACGGCATGCTCGCCCCGGCGGGCACGCCGCGCGAAATCATTAACCGGCTGAATGCCGAGCTCAACAAGGCGACGACCGCGCCGGACATGCAGCCCAGGTTTGCAACGGCCGGCGTTGAACCGTTGACCAGCACGCCGGAAGAGTTTGGCAACTTCATCAAGAGCGAAGCCGCGCGTTTCGCCAAGGTAGTCAAGGAAGCCGGGATCAAGGGCGAGTGAATATGACCAAGCCCGAGATCCTGGTAATCAGGCCGATCTACGCCCCGGCGCTTGCCGAGCTTGAACGCGAGTTCACCGTGCATAAGCTCTGGACCGCGCGCGATCCGGATGCGTTCATGAAGGAGGTGTCCGCGGGTGTGCGCGGCGTAGTGACGACAGGGCTGCTCGGATTCAGCCGCAGTCAAATCGAAATGCTGCCAAAACTGGAAATCATCGCGTCCTTCGGTAATCCGCGTGGGACGGTGGACCTCGCTGTGGCCAAGGAACGCGGGGTGATCGTCACCAATACGCCGGATTCAATCACGGAGACCGTAGCGGATCTGGCGCTGGGACTGCTCATCGCGGTGATGCGCCGCATTTGCGAGAGTGACCGTTTTGTGCGGGCCGGGAAGTGGCTCAATTCGCCGCCGCCGGCGGGCCGCGAAGTGCGCGGCAAGACCTGCGGCATCGTCGGCCTCGGCAGGATTGGAAGAGGGATTGCGAGGAGGGTGGAAGCCTGCGGAATGTCCGTTTGCTATCACGGGCCGCGCCAGAAGCAGGACGCCGCCTGGCCTTACTATCCCAATCTGGAAAGCATGGCGCGCGAAGCGGACTGCCTGGTGGTCTCCTGTCCGTTGACACCGGCGACCCGCGGGTTAGTCGATGCTCGTATCCTGGACGCGCTCGGGCCGGAAGGATTCCTCATCAATGTTGCGCGCGGCCCAGTTGTCAACGAACCGGCGCTGATTTCGGCATTGGCGAACCGACGGATCGCAGGCGCGGGACTGGATGTATTCTGGGACGAGCCGCGAGTACCCGCGGAATTGATGGCGATGGAGCACGTTGTGCTCGTTCCGCACATTGGATCGAGCACCCGCGAGATACGTGAGGAGCGCGGAGTAAAGTTACTCGCGAACCTGCGTGCGCATTTCTACTGCGGCACGACGCCCATTTTTGTGGTGAGTTCCTTGTAGAAGGCGCGATCTTCCGCGAAGAACTTTGCAAATTCCTCGGGCTTCGAGCCCACGCCTTCAAGACCCAGTTCGTCGAACCTGCGTTTGACTTCCGCATCGTTTACGGCGCTCGCCACCGCGCTCTGGATACGGCCGACATATTCGGGCGGCGTCGCGGCCGGAAAAAACAACGAGAACCAGCCGTAGAACTTGTAGCCTTTCAGGCCCGACTCATCGAGTGTCGGCACATCGGGCAGTTGCTTCAGCCGTTGCGTGCTGGTGACCGCCACCGCACGGATGCGCCCGGATTGAATCAGCGGCAGCGAGGTCTGGACGTCGGGGAAAAACATGTCGACTTGGCCGCTGATCAGATCGGTCAGCGCGGGCGCGGTCCCTTTATACTGGATGAAGGTGGTCTTAACGTTGGCAAGCACGTTGAAAAGCTCGGCGGCCAGATGCAGCGTATTGCCGTATCCGGGCGCTGCGTAATTGAGCTTGCCGGGATTCGTCTTTGCGTACGCGATGAGTTCCTTGACTGAACGCACCGGAAGATTGGGGTTAATGACCAGCACATGGCCCGTATTTCTCGCCACCATCGTCACCGGAA